>RHLJ01000005.1 GCA_003712055.1 Balneola sp. | reverse complement strand
AAAAAAAAAAACAACATGTGCTCCAGGAAGTGAGTAACCCCTGCTAGCTCATCGCTTTCATTTCGAGAGCCTGTTTTTACCCAAATTCCTACCGAAATACTTTTAACACTCTCGATATTTTCGGTAACAATTCTAAGACCATTTTCTAAGGTCGTTTTCTGTACCGAATCAATTTCTTTTAGATGTTCCATGATTGCTAAGATTCACTTTGGTTGGGAAAATAAAAAAAAGGCGCTTTCCATTACAGATCGCGCCTTCTAAAAAGTTATTTACTACTTATCCTTCTCTTTCGATAAGTGCTTTTCTGGAAAGTCGAAGTTTTCCACCATGCTCAACTTTAAGCAGCTTCACTTCAATCTCATCACCAAGGCTTAGATAGTCAGAAACTTTCTCAACCCTTTTGTGATCGATTTCAGAGATATGCAGAAGTCCGTCTTTACCTGGTGCTACTTCAACAAACGCACCGAAGTCTTTGATTGACTTAACAATGCCCTTGTAAACAGCACCTTCTTCAAGATGTCCAACGATCATTTTGATACGCTTTTTCGCTTCTTCTGCTTTGCTTAAGTCGTTAGCTGAGATTGTTACCTGACCTTTACCATTTGAATCTTCTTCAATGATGATTTCGGTTCCGGTTTCTTTCTGAAGCGTCTGAATTACTTTACCACCAGGTCCGATTACCGCACCAATATCGCTACCATCGATTTCCATTTTAAGGAACTGAGGAGCATATTGAGAGATGCTTTCTCTGGCTGAAGAAATAGTTTTCACCATTTCACCAAGGATGTGGATACGACCTGTATGAGCTTGCTCAAGTGCTTGCTCAATGATTTCAAAGCTGATGCCCTGAACTTTCATATCCATCTGGCAGGCCGTGATACCTTCAGAAGATCCCGCAGTTTTGAAGTCCATATCTCCCATGAAATCCTCTTCACCTCGGATATCAGAAAGTACAACTGTTTTGTTTTCTCCAACAATCATACCCATTGCGATACCTGCTACTGGCTTTTTAAGAGGAACACCGGCATCCATAAGAGCCATTGAACCTCCACAAACAGAAGCCATAGAAGAAGAACCATTTGATTCAGTGATATCAGAGATAAGTCGAACTACATATCCGAATTCATCAAAAGTAGGCATCATCATTTTGAGAGCACGCTCTGCCAAATGACCATGACCGATTTCACGACGCCCGGGGCCTCTCATAAAACCAGCTTCTCCAACAGAGTATGGAGGGAAATTGTAATGAAGCATAAACTGCTTTCCTTCCTGGCTAAATAAGGTATCTACAGACTGCTCGTCTCTTTTGGTACCAAGAGTTGCTGAAACCAGTGCCTGAGTCTCCCCTCTGGTAAAGATAGAAGAACCGTGCGTTCTTGCGATATATCCAACTTGGGTCCAGATATCACGAATATCAACCGGAGTACGGCCGTCGATTCGTCGTTCTTTTTCAAGAATCATATTTCGAAGTGCATTTTTCTCAATGCTTCCGAGGATTTTCTTCGCTTCACTTAATTTGTCAGTAGCGCCCTCATCATCTGCCCATGCTTCTTCAAGCTTGGCAATCGCTTCAGTTTTAGCTTCTCTTATCTTGTCATTGTACTCTTCTTTTCCAAGACCAATGTTTACGATCTCAATGATTTGAGCTTCTGCAACACCTTTTACCTGTGCTTCTAAGTCTTCGTCAACAGCTGGAGCTACAAACTCACGCTTTGGCTTTCCTAGCTCTTCGCGTAATTCATTCTGGAAATCACAGAGCTTTTTAATGGCTTCATGAGCGGCTTTAATGGCATCAAGCATATCTTTTTCAGATATCTCATCCATTTCACCTTCCATCATCAAAATAGAGTCGGCTGAACCACCAACTACCATATCCATATCGCTTTCTTTAAGCTCAGTTACGGTTGGGTTGATGATAAATTCGCCATTAACACGTCCAACTCTTACTTCTCCCATCGGTCCATCAAATGGAACGTCTGAAAGGTGAAGAGCTAAGGAAGCTCCAAATCCACCTAATACATCTCCATCATGCTCATCATCAGATGAAATCACAGAACTGATGATTTGAGTGTCACAATAATATCCTTTTGGGAATAATGGTCTTAAAGTCCTGTCGATTAATCGGCTTGATAAAATCTCTTTTTCGTTCGACCGACCTTCTCTTTTCATAAATCCGCCAGGGAATCGTCCTGCTGCGGAAAAACTTTCTTTATGATCTACTGTAAGCGGGAAAAAGTCCTGACCTGGTTTAGGTTCTTTGGCACTTACCGCAGTACAAAGTACCATGGTATCTCCCATTCTTACTACTACTGCACCGTCTGCTTGTTTGGCAATTCTTCCGGTTTCAACGGATAATACTTTGCCGGGTGCAAATTCTATACTTCTAAAATCTTCTTTCATTTATTTATTGTTTTATTTGTTTTCTGCTTTGTCCCCATCAATTAAGATTGGTTGGTTAGTTTTAAAAAAAGAGATGGGGAGAATTGAAAAAGGCTCCGTAGAAGCTGGAGCCTTTAAATTATTTACGAATACCGAGTTCTTTGATAAGTTCTCTGTATTTCTGAATATCGTTTTTCATTAGGTAGTTAAGGAGACGTCGTCTTTTCCCAACGAGTTTTAATAAACCACGGCGAGATGCGTGATCTTTTTGGTTTTCTTTGAGGTGCTCTGTTAGATGATTAATTCTATGAGTAAATAATGCTATTTGCCCCTCAGTAGTACCGGTGTTGGCAGCGTCTCCGCCAAACTTCTTGAAAATATCTTTCTTTTCGTCTGCTGTAATGCTCATTACAATATTATAGTTATAACTTTAAATCGATTTAAGACGCGAAAGATACGCTTTTTAGGCTAAAGCGACAATGCATCAGTGTTATAAAATATTTAGTCATTTAAGCTTAGCAGCTGTTTGCAAATCTGTTGTTGATTTATATCTCCGATGGTTTATCTATAGAACAAATTCTTCGGCCATTTCATAAAAAGCCTTAGTTAACTTATGAGACATAGGCTTCTCAACATTCACAACTCTTACATCTAACACAAAGTTTTCATCAAAAAGAAAAGACATAGGATTTCTTGGGATCAATAAAGTTCCAAAAACTTCTTCTGTTTCACGTAGAGTTATAATTTCATATGGAAACTTTGCTCCTAAATTGTTTAGATAATCAGCATGCTGCCCCACATAAATAACTGTATAGTTATCTTTAAAGCTGTCCATTTTTTTGTTCAGAATACCTACTTCTTCTGATACACTATTACCACACGAACCTTCATAAATTACTGTAAGTAAATGCGGACCATTTACTTCTATGTTTAAGGATGAAAGATCTATTTTTTCTACACCTAAATAATCGAGTTGATAAAAACCTCCTTCAACATTGTTTGAAATAAGACTTCTTATTAGAAAAAAAACAAGAAATAATACTACAAAGAGTAAAAAAAATATGGAACTATTAATCTTCAATTTGAACCAAATAAGATTTCATATTTGCAGGATCAAATAGAACAGACTTACCATCACCAGAAATTATGTTTCTTGCTTTAAAGCCTAAACTATATTTTGCAACTACTTTCTCTCTTTTATAGTCATAAATCAGAATTTCATTTAAGCTATACTTCCTTTCCGAGCCCTTACCCGTAGATAATAGAATGATATGGTCTTCGCTCAATTCATCTACATAACCCACACCGTTAGTTTTTATATCAGGATCATCCGGGGAAAGTATAAACGTTGCACCCCCAGATTCAACAGTTTTAGGCATAGAAACTGAACCAACATCAAAAGAAATTTTTTCTACAAATGTTGAAGACGGAATATCGAATACATATAAATCAGGTTTATACATAGCGCTAAATATCATTTTATCCCCAATGACAACCTGGGTCCCTTCCTTAAAAAAAAAGTGTTCAAATTCAGATAGTAAATCAATAGGGGAAAAATCGAATTCTTTTATATCGGGGTTTTTATTAATTGGTAATCCTGCATCAATAAATAATGATTTAGATGCTATACCATTTTCTATTATTAACCTTTTTTTATAGTTCATAAAACTGGAAGGAGAAATATATCTATTGACAATGCTCTCATAAGTACCCTCTAAAGTGTTATACATTAAGATTTTAAATTCATTTTCTTCGCCAAGATATATTCTTCCCTCAATATAAATTGCGGCTTGTATGCCATTTAGCTCGTTTGGCCCCCTTCCTTTGGATATTTTTAACTCGTGGATTAACTCATTTTTATCTACGTCAAAAACGTACACAGTGTTTGTATAGCTTTCAGCATAAACTAAGTGGTTATCGTTAATGGAATAAAAACCGTAATTATAGCCTTCTTTAAGCCCAAGATTTAATTCTTTTAGCTTCAGTGATTGCCCATTAAGATCATTTGTTAATAAAAGTATTACACTTATTGATAATGCTATATTCTTCATGAGAAATAAAATTATTCAACAAAAATAGCCTTCCGAAGAAGGCTATTTATTAATCATACCATATTGTTTTTTTATCTCCTTTTACAAGCACTTTATTTCCATCAGGAAGATGAATAGCCATGCATGTAACAGTTTGATCTCCTGAACAAGAAACATAGGGATCCATAAGGGTTTTTGTATTCTCACTATTACTCTCTGACATCAAGGAGCCTATGAAAATTGAGAAAACTAATATAAGTAGTTTAATCATATCTCTACTATTTAATTAATATTGGCAATAAACAGTAACTTATTTTCTTTATAAAAACTAATAAAGATATGCTGATCGTATAAACTAAATTATACTTAGAGTATACTTGACTAATTATTTTATGTTAAGATGTAAATTTCTTTAATGCGCAGGTATTTATAGAATAACAATTAAAGCCTGCCTGTTTTTTTTAAAAGCTTTTTAGGCTAAAGCGACAATGGATCAATGGCATAAATTATTTACTCATTACGACCTGGAAGAATACTAATAACCTAGCCCAACATACGTTTAGCACTCAACTTATCTTCTTCAAGTTGTGCAGCTAATTCTTCTGCTCCATCGAACTTCTTTTCGTCACGAATTCGGGATATAAACTGAATCTGAATTGTCTTTCCATAAATACTTTCTTTAAAGTCGAAAATATTCACTTCCAAAGTTTTGGTACTCCCGTCGAATGTTGGTCTTATTCCAATGTTCATCATTCCCCCATACCTTTCTTCATCTACTCTGACTTTTACGGCATAAATACCATTTTTTGGAATGATCTTATCCTTGTGCTGGGGTTGTAAATTTGCAGTTGGAAATCCTATTAACCGACCTCGTTCATCACCATGAATTACCACCCCATTCAAAAAGTAAGGCCTTCCAAGTAATTTGGTAGCCGTTCCAATATCTCCATTTTCCAGTAGCTCTTTTCTGATAACCGTACTACTGATGGTAATGTCTCCCATCTCTCTTTTCGATACTACATGTACATCAAATGCAATACGTGATGCAAGTTTTTCGAGCGTTTCAATAGTGCCTGACCGATCTCTCCCAAAATGATGGTCATAGCCAATTACAAACTCACTAATCCCTACTTTTTGATAGATGATATCTTTTACGAATTCCTCAGAGCTAAGAAGAGAAAAATCTCTTGTGAAAGGAATTACTAACAGTATATCGATTCCAAAGCTTTCCAGAATCTCAGCTCTTTCTTCTAAGGATGTAAGTAGTTTAATACTCTCACCCCTTGTACTAATAATCGTTCTGGGATGAGGGTCAAATGTAACGACAACACTTCTGGCATCACGTTTTTTTGCTTTCTCAACTACTGCTTCCATTAAAGCTCGATGCCCTTCATGTACACCATCAAAGGTGCCCACTGTTACCACAGTGTTGGGGTTATGATCAATATCTTTTAAGTGTACAAGTCTAGCCATCCGACCTCATCAAAGAGTTAATCTCATGTGGAGTTAAAGCGTCATCAGAAGAATACATACCAATTCCCGTACGTTCCAATGCAGATAAATATGCCCTTGAGTCAAGAGCTAGTCCTAAATCATGAGCTATGGAACGTATGTAGGTCCCTTTACTGCATGTAATCCTTAAACGGAGTTTAGGAAGTTCGAAATCCAGAATCTCAATATTATGTATGGTAACAGGTCTGGGTTCCAGTTCTATTTCTTTCCCCCTTCTTGCGAGCTCATACAGCTTTTTACCATCTCTTTTTAACGCGGAATACATTGGAGGAACCTGCTGTATCTCTCCATCAAACTTTTCTTCCAATATAGATGTAATTCCTTCTAGCGTGATGTGTTCAAAAGGAGCTTCTTCATTCACCTCAGACTCTCCGTCATAACTGGGAGTCGACCCTCCAAATGTTATTTCTCCTATATAGGTTTTGGGCATTTCCTGGATTTTGGAAATGGATTTGGTTGCTTTACCAGCACAAAGAATCAACAAACCTGTAGCAGCAGGGTCTAAGGTTCCCGCATGCCCTACTTTCCTGGTATTAAGTCTTCCTCTTGTATATTTAACAGCATCAAAACTGGTCCAGTCTTTTTCTTTATAGACAAGAACAATAGCACCGGTGTTAAAATCAAAATCCGGAAATGGAAGGTTTTTCTTAGAAAAAACAGGAATAGACTCAATAGGAAGTGGCTTCGCCATTATTCCTCAGAATCTTCGGTTGGAGCTTTAGGCTGGCTATCTACTTTTTTGAACAGCTCTTCCATCTTATTAACATATTCGGAAGTATCGTCAGCGTAGAAATGAAGTTCAGGGATTTTCCGAACCTGGTTTCTGATTTTACCAGCCAATTTATGTCGTATTGCTGGTACCTGCTCATCAATAAATTCATACACCACCTGGTCATCCCTACCCGGAGCAAATACGCTTAGGTATACTTTTGCGATCGATAAATCGGGAGTAACACGCACATTGGTAACCGTTACAAAAGTCCCATCTGGCTGAAATTCTCTCTGGATGATTTCACCAATGTCCTTTTTAAGTAATGCGCCTAATCGCTCTACTCTAAAGCTCATGATGGTTAATTAAAAAGTGAGTTAATTAATATCCTCGAGTGTACGTTTCTCTTCGGTAATCTTGTAGCTCTCGAAGGAATCGCCAACTTTGATATCATTGTAATTTTGAATCGAGATACCGCACTCATAACCTGAAGTCACTTCCTTAACGTCATCTTTGAAACGTTTTAAAGCTCCAATTGCTCCGTCATAAATTACCACACCTTCCCGAATAATACGGATTGGGTTGTTTCGGTCAATCTTTCCTTCTGATACATAGCAACCAGCAATAGTACCTACTTTAGAAACTTTAAAGATCTCACGAACATCTACAATACCCATTAATTGTTCTTTCAGCTCTGGTGAAAGAAGTCCCTCAAGGGCATCTCTAACTTCATCCACGGCATCGTAGATAACACTGAACAATCTGATATCAATTTCTTCAGTCTCAGCAAGCTTACGAGCTTGTGCAGTAGGACGTACCTGGAAACCAATAATGATAGCGTCAGAAGCGGAAGCAAGTAGCACATCAGATTCAGAAATTGCACCTGCCCCAGTGTGTATGATGTTTACCGCAACTTCATCTGTACTAATCTTTTGCAGAGATCCGGAAAGTGCCTCAATAGAACCATCCACATCAGCTTTGATGATGATATTAAGTTCAGATACTTCACCAAGAGCAAGTCTTCTGGAAAGATCATCAAGCGTCATATGCTTGGTTTTTCTGAGCGCTTGTTCTCGACGAATTTGCTGACGTTGATTGGCTACTTCTTTTGCCGTTTTCTCATCAATGGCTACTACCACTTTATCACCAGCTTGTGGCATTTCATCAAAACCTGTTAGCTGAACCGGAGTAGCTGGACCTGCATCTTTAATTCTTTTTCCAAGATCGTTTTCCATGGCTCTTACTCGCCCAAAACATGGGCCTGCCACAAAAGCATCTCCCACATTTAGCGTACCATTTTGAATCAAGATGTTCGCAACAATACCTTTCCCTTTATCCAATCGAGCTTCAAGTACCACACCATCTGCTCTACGATCAGGATTCGCTTTAAGGTCAAGTAGTTCGGCTTCAATCAATACCTTTTCGAGTAGGTCGTCTATACCCATCCCGGTTTTTGCAGAAACAAGTGCAAACTGAGTAGTACCTCCCCACTCTTCCACAATTACATCATGATCCGAAAGCTGTTGTTTGATCTTATCAGGGGTAGCACCTTCTTTATCCATTTTGTTGATTGCTACAACAATAGGCACACCGGCTGCTTTCGCGTGGTTTATAGCTTCAATGGTTTGAGGCATCACAGAATCATCGGCTGCAACTACAAGAATTACAATATCGGTTGCCTGAGCACCACGAGAACGCATCGCGGTAAAGGCCTCGTGACCCGGAGTATCAAGGAAGGTGATTTTCTTACCATCATGAACTACTTCATAAGCACCAACGTGCTGAGTAATACCTCCGGCTTCTCCTTCAGCTACTCGTGCCTCACGAACATAATCAAGTAATGAGGTTTTACCATGATCAACGTGACCCATTACTGTAATAATTGGAGCGCGTGGTTTAAGATCTTCCTCGGCATCTTCTTCAACGACCAAGTCTTCGACAAGTTCTTCAGCATCGATGAATTTCACATCCTTGCCAAATTCACTAGCTACCAATTCTATGGTTCCGGCATCAAGGCGTTGATTAATGGTAATCATCAAACCAATACTCATACATGCCGAAATAATATCATTTACCCCTACTTCGAGTTCTTCGGCTAAGTCGTTTGCGGTAATGAATTCGGTTACCTCAATAGAACCGGAATCCATTTCTTGCATTTCCTGCTGAAGTAACTGCTCTTCTTCACGCTCTTCTTTACGCTGACGACGTCTTTTTCCACGTTTGCTACCAACCGTGCTGTTCCCCTGCATTTTTTTGAGGGTTTCGCGCATCATACGATCAACATCTACCACATCAACCTCAGCCTTTGGCTTGGCTTTAGGTTTTTCCTTCTTTGGATTAGGTTTTTTCTTTTGATCTTTCTGATTTGACTGAGCTTGTTTTTTATTGTCACCCTGCCCATCAAATCCAGGTTGGTCTTTTTTACGCTTTCTCTTTTTCCTTACTTTTGAACCGGAGGTTAAATCGTTAGTAAAGGCTGTTTTTCCAAGTACTTTAGTGCCCTTAAGCTGCTGTGCTCGTCCACGTATTATCTTACCGCCTTCAGTTTGAGTTTCTTCGACTTCGTCCTCTTCATACTCATCTTCTCCGGCTTCAGCCTCTACTTCTTGCTCCTCCTCTACTTCTTCCGCTTCAGCAATAGCTTCTTCAACTTCTACTTCAGGCTCCGCTTCAGCAACAGGCTCTTCTTCAGGCTCAATTTCGGCTACTGGCTCAATTTCTGGTTCAGATTCGGGCTCTGGTTCTAGTTCTGGTTCTGCCTCAGCTACAGGTTCTTCTACCTGTTCCAAAACAGGTTCATCCTCAGAAAGGGGCTCAAGCCCTGCAATCAAATCATCTTCAACGGCATCTTTAACTTCTCCAGCAGAGCCATCAATAGGTTCAAGGGCATCCATAGGTTCCAGCAAGTTATCGAGCGTTACACTCTCATTCCGCTGATTCAGCATATGGTTCCTGCGACTCTCATACTCTTCTTTTGCCCGTTCGTGATCCTGGCTTTTGGCTCTGTCTTCACCATATACACCATCCAGGGCGTCATACATCTCCGGTGTGACTTTGAAGTTAGGCCGATTGGCCGCAGTAAAGCCATTGTCTGCCAGTGTGTCTACAATAGATTGTGTTGACACATTAAACTCTGAGGCAACTTTAAATAATGGTTTTGGTCTGCTTATGGGCATATTTGATTTTTGGATTACGCTCTGAAACTAAAGAATTTTGCTAGTAATTGCTTATTGGCTTACTCGTCAAACTCGTAAGCAATTACATTAATAATCTTGGTGGCAAGCTCTTCATCAATCTCACCATTTGTTCTGCTTACGATCTCATCAGCAGACAATTCGAGTACAGCACGAGCTGTATCACAGCCGATTTCGTGTAGTCGCTGGATATTCTCTGCGCCAAAATCTTCTTCAAATTCTGCCAGATCAATATCATCTTCCTCTTCCACTTCGCGGTAAACATCGATTTCTGATTCAGCTAATCGGGATGCCAACCTAATGTTAACACCACCTTTACCAATTGCCTTGGAAACTTCATCAGCTGGCACCAATACATTCGCTTTGGCGCCATCTTCACTTAGCTCAACCTTCATTACTTCAGCTGGCTGTAGAGCTCTTTTGATGAATTCGATTTTATCCTCAGTGTAGTTGATGACATCGATATTTTCATTTTGAAGTTCACGTACGATAGCATGGATACGAATACCTTTCATACCTACACACGCTCCGACTGGATCTACACGCTCATCATGTGAAAGAACCGCTACTTTAGAACGATCACCAGGAGCACGGGCAATTTTCACCAATTCGATAATACCGTCAAACACTTCTGGAATCTCATTTTCGAACAGTCGCTCAAGGAATAGTTCTGAAGTTCTGGAGATAATTACCGTTGGGTTTCCATTTTTCATGTGAACACCAATTACTACCGCTCGGATGGTATCTCCTTTTCGGTAACGGTCTTTATAGATCTGCTCATTCTTAGGAAGAAGAAGCTCAACACCGTTGTGGTTTACAAGAATGTCTTTGTTATGGCGCACCTGGTACACATCACCTAAGATGATTTCCCCTACACGATCGCTATAATCTTCGTAGATATTATCCTTTTCGATCTCACGAATACGTTGTGCTAACTGCTGGCGAGCCATCATCACGGCACGGCGTCCGAAATCAAGAATCTGTACTTCCTGTGCCAACTCATCATATAATTCGATATCAGGATCAATCTTTTGGGCATCTTCAAGAGCGATCTCGGCTACAGGATCAGACAGCTCTTCTTTAGGCACTACTTCCTGTACATGAAGGATCTGTATTTCTCCCCTGTCGGCGTTCAGAATTACCTCGAAGGCGTCATCGGTCTCATACTTCTTCCGAATCATCGTCCGGAATACATCCTCCAGAATGGATAACAGTAAATCCCTGTCAATGCCTTTTTCTTTAGCAATCTCAGCAAATGAGGAGATAATTTGTTTTGATAAATCGTTTTGCATGGGGTATGCCTATTTTATTACTGGGATGATTTTTGCTTCTATAATGGACTCAAAAGGAATCCTGGTAGCGATGTTTCCGGCTGAGAGAACTACCTCATCATCTTCTACCGCTGAAATAACTCCTTCTACCTTTTCAACTTCCTGATCCTCTGTCCGATATCTTACTTTTAGCGTACGCTCAATATTCTTTTTGTATTGACGACGATCGGTCAATGGCCTGCTCAACCCAGGAGAGGATACATTTAACCGGTACTTATCGCCTAGTAACTCATGCGCATCAATTAAAAACCCTAATTCTCTGCTAATTTCAGCACATTCATCAATATTCACTGCCTTGTCTTCTCCATCAAGATATACCCATACCTCTGTACCGCTTCCGGTCTTCAGCTCAACATCTACAAGAAACAGCTCTTTCTCCTCCGCAAGCGGAGACGCTAATTCTTTAATAGTTTCGGTAACATCTGGTGTCATAACTCGATTTTAAAAACAAAAAAAAGTGAGTGCCTTTCGACGCTCACTGAGACCCAAAGGTAGGTGTATTTCCCTAAAATTTCAATGTATTTGGCGGGATTTGTTTTGGATGATTATTACTTGATTCTTAGTCATCCCGTGAGAAAATCAATTTTTCTATAATCTCATATTTCTCATTAAAAAAGCTCTTAGGAAAAGAGGAAAATTCTAGAGAGAACAAAAACCCGTTAATGATCCAAATATCAACTTTAAGTTCAGATACAGAATTTTTGAATCTTAATGAAGCTACCTTAAACTCTTCACTCTTCAGCTCTAGCTTAAGAGACTCATCGAAAGTAGGGCGTCCCCATTTCATACGATAAAAATTTACTTCATCTTCATTGGCTCGTTGTATTCTATTTATCGTAGATATCTGTTTTTCTAACTTTTCTCTTGTTAAAGAACTTAACGAATCCAACAAAATTTGGATTATCTCCCTCTCGTATCTTCTAAACTTTCTTGAATAAAAATCTATCATGGCAAAGTATCTTTTGATCAGTCACCGACTTTTTATCTTTCTTAAGATGGTATTTTCTAAATCTACATAAAAGCATATATGATCATATATGTTATGTCATCCCGGGCTCAGACCCAGGATCCGTAAAGTATGGTTCGTTTATATAGACATTCATAGATCAACGATTGGTTTCCTTACAGACCCCGCTCAAGTATGGGATGACGATAGAGGGAAGTGCGGGATGCCCCACAAAGGCATCAAAAAATCTTTTTCAACACTTTTGGTTGTCATTTTATATCATCCCTCAACTTTTGAATATGACTAACTAACTATGCGCTTGATCAAATTTCCCGTCTTTGCTCTTATTCTATCTATGCTTGCTGTTTCCTTATCCTTTGCACAAGTCGTCCCCCCTTCTTCTGTAGAGCAAATTGAAAACTCCGTTCAACAGCGTGCCGAACTCCGGGCTAATTCGATATTCAATGATTACCCCATGAGAAGTGTAGGCCCGGTAGTAATGAGTGGACGAGTAACCGATATAGCAGTACATCCTGAAAACTCACGAGTATTCTATATAGGCTTCGGATCAGGTGGGGTTTTTAAAACTACTAATAGTGGAAACACTTTTACCCCAATTTTTGATCATCAGGATGGTGCATTAGGCGTAGGCGATATGGATATCTCATCAGCTAATCCAGATATCCTTTGGATTGGAACCGGAGAAAATAACAGTAGCCGCTCTACCTATGCGGGAACAGGAATATATAAAAGCTCAGACGGTGGCGAGACGTGGGAGTTTTCAGGATTAAGAGGCTCTCAACATATTGGAAAGATCATAAGTCACCCTACTGATGAGAATACAGTTTGGGTAGCAAGTATGGGAGCATTGTATAGTTCAAACCCTGATCGCGGAGTATTTAAAAGTACCGATGGAGGAGAAACATGGAATCGAACCTTGTTTATTAACGATAGTACAGGTGTAATTGATCTAATCATACATCCTACAAACCCGGACATTCTTTGGGCTACTTCATGGGAAAGAGATAGAAAAGCCTGGAATTTTAAAGAAGGTGGTATTGCATCAGGTTTATATAAATCTACTGACGGTGGAGAAAGCTGGAATCAGATTACGGAAGGTTTACCAGCAGGCGAGCATGTTGGTAGAATGGGTATCGATATAAGTCAATCTAACCCTGATATACTGTATGCGTTTCTCGATAATCAATTCGAAACTAAAACAGAACGCGATGCTTCCCAAGGGTTAAACCAGACCGATTTCCTGGACATGAGCAAAAGAAATTTCTTACGATTGGACGATAAAGACCTCAATCAATACTTACGCTCTAATCGCTTTCCTTCTGAATACACCGCAGCATCAGTAAAAGCAGATATTGAAATGGATAAATACCAGCCAAGAGCTTTGGCTGATTACCTTGGAGATGCTAATGCTGCACTTTTTAATACCAGCATTAAAGGCCTCGAAATATACCGATCAGAAGATGGGGGTAATAGCTGGGAACTTGCCAATAGCTACCCTCTAAATGGAGTAGTATTTACTTATGGCTATTATTTTGGAGAAGTAAGAGTCGATCCTAACGACCCGGAAACAATTTATACCTTTGGTGTTCCTTTTCTTAAATCGACAGATGGAGGAAAAACCTGGGAGCAGAAAGCAAGAAATCAATCTGTTCACGTAGATCACCATGCGCTATGGATTAATCCAGATGATTCTGAACATATTCTTCTTGGAAACGATGGCGGGTTGTATGAGAGCCATGATGGTGGAGAGAATTTCATTCATCATAACACAATTGCTGTTGGTCAATTCTACACAGTGAATGTAGATATGGAAGAGCCTTATAATATTTATGGAGGCCTTCAGGATAATGGAACTTTTAAAGGCCCTTCTACCTCTACAGGAAACAGGGCACGTCCCTGGACTAGAATCGGTGGTGGTGATGGTATGCACGTGGCTCCAAATCCGGAAAACCCTGATATAGTGTATGTTGGTTTCCAGTATGGAAATTATACCCGTCGCGATCTAGAGAATAATGAGAATATGAGAATCACCCCTATTCATAAACTAGGAGAACCACGATACCGGTATAACTGGAATACCCCGGTTAATATGAGCTGGCATAATCCAGACATTATCTATTTCGGTTCTCAGCGATTGAATCGTTCATTTAATGAAGGAAAAGACTGGCAGACTATTAGCCCTGATTTAACTCATGATTTACCCAATGGGAATGTCCCTTATTCAACACTAACTACGATTGCTGAATCTCCCCTTTCGTTTGATGTAATCTGGGCTGGTAGCGATGACGGTATGATTCATGTAACTACGGATGGTGGGGCAAGCTGGAATCGGGTTTCAGATGATCTTCCTCAACGGCGATGGATAAGTGAAGTACATGCTTCCGGATATGATGAAGCTACAGCTTATGTTTCTTTAAATGGGTATCGATGGGATGAATTTGACACCTATCTTTACAAGACAACAGATTACGGGCAGAGCTGGACTTCAGTGAAAGGAAACTTACCTAATGAAGTAGCCAATGTGATTATCCAGGATCCGGTTAATCCTTCCATTTTATATGCCGGTCTTGATTTTGGAAGCTATGTAAGCTTCGATGATGGAAAAGAATGGCACTATCTCACAAATATGCCAAATGTTGCCTCCTATGATATGATTGTTCATCCCAGAGATTTAGAGCTGGTAGTTGCTACACACGGCCGTAGTATCTGGGTAATGGATGTAAAACCACTACATGTCGTAGCTGAGAGACTAGATGAATCTATTACTGCAATCAAACCTGAATCTATACGACAATCCAGATTTTGGGGAATGCAAACGGCACAATGGAGAGAACGATCCATGCCAAATGTAGAACTGATTTACTTCCTGGGTAATAAAAGAAGTGATCAGGATGTTAGCATTGTTGTAAGAGATGAGAACGGAGATGAAGTTTCTTCAATAGAGACTTCTGGTAACTACGGATTCAATACATACAACTGGAATCTTGTTAAAGCAGAAACCGAAGATGGATTTACCTTTTTAGAGAAAGGGAAATACACATTAGAATTTAAAACCGGAAGAAATACCCATGAGGTTCCATTTGAAATTAGGTAGCATATTCACACTATCACTTTTTGTATTCTTATTCACTTCCTGTGATTCTGGGAGTAAAGAAAATCAACAATCAGCTAGCAAGGGTCGGGTAGTCGTCCCAGAAAGCGAACTCACTTTTATTAATGAAAGTGGAGAAGCAATTGTAAGCTTGAATATAGCTATAGCAGATGAACCTCTGGAACGAAACCAGGGGCTTATGGATGTTCGCTCAATGCCAGAAAACACCGGAATGTTATTCATTTTTGATTCTGAAACCCCGCAAAGCTTTTGGATGGCCAATACCCCCCTTCCTCTGGATATTATGTATGTAAACAGCGACAGCGTAATCGTTCGTATCTACCAAAATACTACCCCTTTTTCAGAAACTTCCCTTCCCTCTGAAGCTCCTGCTATTTATGTGGTAGAAACGAATGGAGGCTACGCACTTACCTATGGAATCACAGAAGGCATGAAAATCAGATTTTAAAAAGTTGTGTAAGAAATTTTATCTCTTTTAGTTGTGAATGGATTTGAGTTTCTTTCTGCGACCATTCACTCAGAAGATTTATGAAACACTTCTTTTTTATCTTAGTCGCGGTTATTCTATTCGTATCACAAAGTTTCGCTCAGCCTACTATTCATGATGATAGAATCACACTTCGTTCGGTAACAAATTTACCTGCTAATACTGTTCGAATTAAATACAATGCTTCCAACGAAACTCTTTATTTCTCTACCATTGGGGGGGATATTTATAGCGTTAATATTGAGACGGGGTCGCAATCACAGCTTTCATTTACTGAGCCACATAATCTTCAAGAAGTCCAGGGTTTTGATATTTCAAATGATGGGAAATTCTACATAGTTGGTAATATCAAAGACGGAATTGATTTCACTAATACTGCCACAATAATGAGAGGGATCTTAGATGGGACAACCATTACCTGGGAAAAAGTAGCTGAAACTGAGCCCTACCCTCTTAGCAACACCTTTTTTGATCACATTATGAATGGTATTGTAGTCAGTGCTGATAACTCCACTTTATACATAAACAGTGGCTCAAGGACCGATCACGGCGAGGTTCATTCTGTGGATGGAAGATATCCTGAACTGCGTGAAACTTCACTTACAGCAAAGATCCTGAGAATTCCTGCTGATGCCACTGACCTCTTTCTTCCCGATAATATCGATAGCCTAAATGCAAATGGATATATTTTTGCTGAAGGGATTAGAAATACCTTCAGTCTTGCCTTCGATAAAGATGGGAATCTATTTGGACCTGACAATGCCGGAGAACGAGATGATCCTGGTGAGTTTAACTGGATTCAGGAGGGCAACCATTATGGCTTCCCATGGAGAGTGGGTGGTAATGATACTCCAATGCAATTTGATGGCTATGACCCCGATGCTGATATAATGCTTCAACCAGAAACAAATGGATACCAGTTTGGGTTTTTCTATAACGACCCGGATTACCCAGAACCGCCAGAAGGAGTTACTTTTACCGAGCCTTTATTAAATTACGGACCTGATGGAGTTATGTATCGAAATCCCGATACTGATACAATTCTGAATGCGTTTGAGCAGGATACCGCCATTAGTTCTTTTACTGCCCATCGCTCCATGTTAGGATTAGTATTTGATACGGAATCAGCCTTAGGCGCCGAATTTACTAACGATGGTTTTACTTTGGCTTTTTCTGATGACAACTTCTTTATTCGTTGGATGGATGATCCGGGCGAAGATCTGCTTCATATAGAACTAACTGAAGTAGATGGTACTTATGAAATGACTTCAACCAGAATAGCAAGTGATTTCATAAGTCCGATTGATGCGGAGATTATTGGAAATAAAGTCTATGTCGCAGAATACAGAAATGACTCCTGGCTTAATGTAGGTGCCAATACCAGGATTTGGGAGCTCACCTTCCCTGTTAATACTACAAATACTGAAACTGAGCTGGAATCGCCCTCCAATTTTACGCTACATCAAAACTATCCAAATCCATTTAACCCAACAACCACACTTAGCTTTGATTTAAAAGTTCCGGGCTTTGTCGAGCTTACGGTTAGCGATCTTACTGGAAGAGAAGTCCAAACATTGGTTAACCGAGCAATGGCTGCTGAAACACACTCGCTTCGTTTTGACGCTTCGAATCTATCTTCAGGGGTATACCTGTATTCACTAAGAGTTGATGATGTGCTTATCAGTACTCAGAAAATGGTACTGGTGAAGTAGTTTTAAACTAAGTAGTCATCCTGAGCATACTTGCGAAGGATCTTACTGAGCCATTACCCGATTAGATTCTTCGGCAGTAGCCTCAGAATGACATTGTATCTATGGTTGGAATAACTAAGGTGTCTAAACTGCCTCTTCTTCCGAATATTCAAAAAGAAAATCCATCGCTCTTGATACATTTTCTTTTGAACCTACAAAAATTGGCGTTCGTTGATGTATGGCGCTGGGCTCAATCTCTAGGATTCTATGCTTTCCATTAGTAGCCATACCACCGGCCTGTTCAATGATAAAACTCAATGGATTGCATTCATACATAAGGCGTAGCTTCCCATCAGGATATCTTTTACTGTGTGGATAGATAAAGATACCTCCTTTGATAAGTGTTCTATGTATGTCTGCAACCATTGAGCCTATATACCGAGCTGAATAGGGACGTCCAGTTTCTGAGTGTTCTTCCTGGCAATATTTTATATATCTCTTTAAGCCTGGATCCCATGAATTGTAGCTTCCTTCATTTATGCTATAAATAGTACCATGCTCGGGAATACGAATGTTACGATCAGATAAAATAAATTCACCGATACTTGGGTCCAATGTAAACAACGAAACACCCAGACCTGTAGTATAGGCCAACGTTGTACTGGAACCATAGAGTACATAACCAGCCGCAACCTGGCGCGTTCCAGGCTGAAGGGCATCTGCTTCTACTACTGATGGATCGTAACGAGCCTCTCTCATATAAATGGAAAAAATGGAGCCAATGGAAACATTTACATCAATGTTTGAGGAACCATCTAGCGGGTCTAGATATACGATGTATTTGCCTCCTTGGCTCCTTAATCTAACTATACCATCATTCTCTTCTGAGATAACCATACAGGTAATGGCTGAGCGTTCCAAAGATGAAATCAACTGCTGATCTGCAAAAGTATCCAGCTTCTTCACGTCTTCCCCATGCACATTAGTAGAACCGTCGTTCCCAAGAATATTTGTGATGCCGGCTTTATTTACTTCCCTGGAAATTATTTTTGAAGCAAGCGCTATATCCCTGAGTAATTGTGAGAGTTCGCCGGTAGCACCCGGAAAGCGATTTTGAGATTGGATAATGAATTCTTCGAGAGTAACTAAGCGTTGATTTTCATTTAAACTCATAGAAAGAAAAACTTTTTTGGAAGCGCTTTTTCGATAAATATAAGAATGTTTTTGACAGAAATAAGTTTTTCGTGAAATTTTTTTTCACGAGTTTATTTAAGTAAATCTAGTACCCTTTCTGCTTCTGACTCTAACTCTGAAACAGATCCATTATTCATCACAATGAAGTCTGCCAGATCTTGGTAATTCTCAAAATCTGGCTGTTTGTTGAGCCTATCCTGAACCTTCTCTTCTGTTGTTTGATCTCTTTTTAATGTTCTTTCTATTCTTCTCTCTTTATCCGACAAAACCAGAACTACATAATCAAGGTTCTTTGGTCTTCCGTGTTTCAGAAGAATTGCTGCTTCTTTTACGAAAACCTTCGCTCCTTCTTCCTCTTTTTGATCTGCCACCTTATCTGAAGCCTTCCATAACGCAGGATGAACAATTGCGTTTAATTCTTCTACTCTCCCTTTGTGGAATGCTTCATGAGCCAGGTATTCTCTGTTTAGTTTACCATCCTCAAAATAAGCCTGTGACCCAAATACATTTTTTATCGACGATACTAGCTCAGGATCCGATACCATTATATGTTTAGCAAAATCATCCATGTAAAGTACATAAACTCCTTTATCCTCCCACATTTTGCATAATGTAGTTTTACCAGAACCAATTCCTCCAGTAACTCCTACTCTAATCATATTGGTATCTAATCTTGTTTTTCAGTAGAGATCAGAAGCAAAAATGCCTTTATAAACTCGTCGAGGTCTCCATCCATGACAGCACTCACATTGGAAGTCTCATGATTAGTGCGGTGATCTTTTACCCGTTGATCGTCAAACACATAACTCCTAATCTGAGAACCCCATTCATTTTTTCCTTTAGATCCTTCAAGACGAGCTTTTTCAGCTTCCTGTATTTCCTTCTCAAGCTCATAAATCCTTGACTTAAGGAGAATCATAGCCTTTTCTCTGTTCTGAAGCTGAGATCGTTCCTGTTGACATTCGGCTACAACCCGCTGTTCGCTTCCATCAGAGAGTTTTCCTGTCCAAATTAAACGAACTCCTGTTTCAACCTTGTTCACGTTTTGCCCACCCGCACCACTGGAATGGAATCGTTGAAGCTCGATCTCACTTTCATTGATGTTCACATCTATAGTATCATCGATAAGTGGTGAAACAAATACGGAGCAAAAGGAAGTATGTCTTCGAGCATTGCTATCAAAAGGCGATACCCTTACTAACCGATGTACACCGCTTTCGGCCTTGAGAAAACCATAAGCATTAGTTCCTTGTACTTCCACAGTGGCACTTTTTAGTCCAGCAACATCTCCGTCCTGATAGTCAATTACTGAAACCTTAAAACCACTTTTCTCGGCCCAACGGGTATACATCCTGTAAAGCATTTCGGCCCAATCCTGACTTTCTGTTCCACCTGCTCCTGGGTTAAAATTTACAACTGCATCACGGTGATCGTCACTTCCTTTGAGCATGTTCCTTAGCTCAAGGTTTTCAAGACCTTTTTTGAGTTTGGAATACTCTTCTTCCAGCTCGTCTTCCACACTCTCCCCCATTTCAAGAAATTCGAGAAACACATTAATACTCTCTCTCAAATCGTTCAGTTCGCCCCATCCACCAACAAGACTTTTCTCGTTGTCCAGCTCCTTCATTATTGCCTGGGCTTTTGAAGGATCACTCCAGAATTCAGGGTTTTGCGTCTGCTCTGTTAATTCAATGATCCTGACTTTACGCTTATCGTAGTCAAAGATACCTCCTGAGCGCGTCCAATCGCTCGTAATCATCATTTAGATGATCTTTATTAATAGCCATAAGTTATTCTGGTGATGATAATTATTTAGTAGATCTGCCCAATAAAATACCAATTACTATCCCCGCAGCCAACGCAATTCCCAGACCCCGTTCAGGATTAGCACGAACATATCTTCTGGCATTTCTGTACTCATGTCTCAGTTCTACTTCAAGTCGATCCTTTTCGTCTTTTAGCCTGTCGATTACTTCATCAAAAGTTTGTTCAACCCTTCCTTGAACTACATCTGTAGCTTCGGTAACTGTTTTCCCGATTTTCTTCTGAACTTCTTCTATTTTTGTGGAACTCATAACGATTCGGTTTAATGATTCTAATTGGTAAACGGATTCGGCTTAATTTAAAAGATTTTAGAATCAGTACAGCTTTGATTTTTGTAAATGACACTATCTATTTCAAGTATTTGGTTTAAGTATATCCACTCAAATTTCCTGCTTTATAATACTTGCTGGGAAGATTCTGATATAGACCGGAAGCTACTATGCATTAATAAAAGTACACACCTGCTTTCAATTACCAGTGCTGGATGTAATGTACTCAACTACTTGCTAGACCAGCCTTCATCTATCCATTGTGTAGATATTAACCCAAAGCAAACTGCGCTTCTTGAACTAAAAGCTGCCCTAATTAAAAAAGGGGATTACGAATTATTTTGGAATTTTTTTGGCGAAGGAAAATCGGACGGGTATGACGCTTCATTCCGGAGTATCAAACACATGCTCTCTCCTGCATCAAGGAAATTCTGGGACACCAATATCCATTCTTTTTCACCTAAGGGTAAAGGGTTCTTCTACTCTGGAGGGGCTGGCATGTTTGCTCAATTCCTTAATTACATTCTCAAAAAAAAGCAGCTAAGAGACGTTTCCATTCAATTACTTCATGAACCTTCAAAAGACAGAAGAGAGGAATTATTTAAGAATATTGACCGAAAACTTTGGAATGGTCTTGAAAAGAAATTATGGAAAATGCCAGCTATACTGAGCTTTGTAGGAGTTCCAAAATCTCAAATTGAAGCTATTGGCGATTTAAATGTATTTATGAGGGATTCACTTCGATATGTTTTTGTTGAGCAAAACCCCATTAATAACTACTTCTGGAGAGTATACATTGAAGGGGCTTACACTAAATCATGCTGTCCTGATTACTTAAAGGAAGAGAACTTTCAATTACTCAGAGAGCAACTTGAAAATCTACATATCTCAACAGGTGGAATTAAACACTTCTTATCTGCTACTGATCAGCAATTCGATAACATTGTGCTTCTTGATTACATGGACTGGCTTACCACCGATAAACAATCCGAGTTATCAAATACCTGGAAGCTTCTTCTAAAGAAGATCAGAAATAACGGTCAGGTTCTCTTTAGAACTGCACACCGTAATGCTGATTTTCTTCCTGATTTTATCCATGAACAGATTAATATCGAACAGGTGGAACAGGATTGGGTTCAAAAGAATGACCGGGTCGGAACATATTCAGGAACCTATGTAGGTACTTTAAAATGATCCCTAAAACATTACGTGAATATTACAAGCTTCACGCTCCTATTTATGATATTACCAGATGGGCATTTTTATTTGGAAGAAACAGGCTCAAAGAACTTTTACCTACCCTGCCGGAGAAGCCCGTAATTCTTGACCTTGGATGTGGAACAGGGAAACATATTCCTCATCTTCTGAAAAAATATCCGGGTGCAAAAATCTATGCACTGGATCAATCGAAGGAAATGCTTTCACTTATAAAAAAAGAAGCCAAAGAAAAAGTAGACATCAAGAATCAGGAATACCAGAATACTAGTTTCGAGGAGCAGCAGTTTGATCTAATTCTTGCTTCTTATTCGCTTTCCATGATGAGTAACATCGATGAAAAACTAAATTTTATTCAACTGCATCTTAAAAAAGGCGGCCATCTGTTGGTTGTGGATTTTGATTCTACTCCTTTCTCTTTTTTTTCCAATTGGATGAAAAAAAATCATGTCTACTTTGATCACTTACTTTTCCTTAAGTTAAAGGATCACTTTTTCGAGGAACTAATAATTACTAAAACAGCTTATTTCGGCTTGTATAGATATAGTTCTTTTTTAGGTAGGAGTAAATGAAAATTAAGCGGGTATTATCAGGCGGACAAACGGGTACAGATCAGGCTGCACTACAAGCAGCAATTGATATCGGTATTGAACATGGAGGGTGGTGCCCTCCCGGAAGAATATCAGAAGAAGGAAAAATACCTGAGCACTTTAACCTTACAGAAACCCCTGAAGATAAGGATAGCTCTGCACCAAAAATTCCGTGCTCCCAACGAACAATATGGAATGTACGTGACGCAGATGCCACAATAATCTTTCTTCCTGACAAGAGGTTCGATATAGGAACTCATCTTTCTATCCACGCTTCCAAGAAAATGAATAAGAATTTCCTCGTAGTGGATCCTTATCAATCGAATACTTTGAAGCAAATCAAAAAATGGCTCAATTCTTTAGATGGTGATATTCTTAATGTAAGCGGACCGAAAGAAAGTAAATATCCGGGTATCTATAAGAAAATATACAGTGTCATAAAGGAGGTTTTACCCCTCAACTAACTGTTCTTTGTACTGGAGTTCATACAGCTTCTTGTAAATTCCGCCTTCCCTGAGAATAAGCTCTGCATGACTTCCCTCTTCCCTAATCTCTCCCTTATGCATCACCAAAATTTTGTCGGCATGTTGAATGGTAGAAAGTCTGTGGGCAATAACAATGGAAGTCCTTCCTTCCATCATTCTGATGCTAGCCTCATTAACAAGTGCTTCTGTTTCTGAATCTATACTTGATGTGGCTTCATCAAGAATTAAAATTTTAGGATCAAAAACCATCGCTCTAACAAAACAAATGAGTTGACGCTGCCCCATTGAGAGTGATGTTCCCTGTTTTTTTAATTCAAAATCGTATGTACCCGGCAACTTTTCAATAAACCTATGCGCTTCGACCTGGTGTGCAGCTTTAATAACATGATCCCGAGTTATAGACTCTTCTCCCAGAGTAATATTATCTATAATAGAGCCTGTAAATAATGCATTATCCTGTAGAACTAAGGAAAAGTATTGCCTCAGTTCTTTCAAGGATATATCTCGAATATCTACACCATCAAGCTTTATAGAACCACGTTCGATTTCATAGAACCGTAACAAGAGGTTGATAATCGTTGTTTTCCCTGCCCCTGTAGCTCCAACAATGGCAATGCTTTCTCCGGGACTTGCTTTGAAAGAGACATTCTTAAGTACGTAATCTTCTCCCTCATTATACTTGAACCATACATTTTCAAAAACTATCTCCCCTCTGGGGTTTTCAATCTTACGAGGATCGTCGGCTTCAACTACCTCGGTATCAGTATCCAGTACATTAAAAATTCGCTCAGATGAAGCTAGAGCTGATTGTAGTGTATTGAATTTCTCAGATAACCCTCTGATTGGCATAAAGAATTGCCTTGAGTACTGTATAAAAGCTAATAAAACTCCAAAACTAACTCCTCCCATCAGTGCTCTACCGCCACCATACCAAACGATTAAAGCCATAGCAAAACTTGAAAAAACTTCTACAATCGGCCAGAAAATGGAGAAATAGAAAATAGTTTCGACATGAGCTTCTTTATGATCGTTATTTATAGCCTTGAACTTTTTGAGTTGCTTCTTTTCTCTGTTAAATAGCTGAACTACATCCATCCCATTTATATGTTCCTGGACAAAAGAGTTCAGATTGGCGATCTGATCACGAACTTTTAGGAAAGCTACTCTTACCTTTTCCTTAAACCAGAATGTTGCATAGAATAAAACGGGAAGCACGGCAATAGTAACTATACTTAACTCCCAGTTCATTGAGAACATGAAGTAAAGAATGAAGATAATTCTGAATAAGTCTCCAATAATTGCTACTACCCCATCTGAAAGAAGTTCACTAAGCGCTTCGACATCACTCGTTGTTCGAGTAATAAGCCTTCCTATTGGGTTCTTATCAAAAAATTGGACATGGAGGGACTTGATCTTTTTAAAGATGGTATTCCTTAGTGAATAAAGAGTCCCTTGTCCAAACCACCGGGTTAGGTAGGTATTTGCCATGAGAAGGATGAACTCTCCAATCAAGGCCCCAAACAGTAAGAGGATGATATTTAAAAGCCCTTCAAAATCGTTAAGAGCGATGTAATCATCTATGGCTACCTGGGTAAGTTTGGGGCGGATAGTTCCAAGAAAGGAAGCAGAAAGTGTAAGTACTACCGCAAGTAACACATACCATCGGTAGGGCCTTACGAAAAAGTAAAGCCGTCGAATCAGTGCTCTGTCAACGGCTTTTTTCTTGTTGTTCTTACTCACACTTTATGTACTTAGAATCTATCGAAATCGTCGTATGAAGTTCTCGGAGTAATCGTTTTATTTGGCTGTGTATTATCCTGATCATTTCGATCACGATTATACGAGCTGCTTCCATATGATCTGTTGCTATCTCCTCCACGATCATATCTATCGTTTCGGTATCGATCATTGGAGCCACCACCGTATCGATTTCCACCACCACTTCGATAACCGCCGCCGCCACGACTGTCTCGATTATCACGGTTGTAATTTCCACCGCCTCCTCTTCTAGATCGGAAGTTTTTCCCTCCGCGGCTTTGACCTCTATGATCTCTACTATCACGACTATCCCGTCTTCCTGAATGTCTTGAGCCTCCTCCACCACTTTGTCTTGGAGGATTTTTAGTAAGATCCTTCAATTCTACTTTTGGAGTGATAATACCTCTTTCATGAGTAGGATCAGTAAAGATAGGTCTTAGTTCATTTGCCAACCAGGTCGGGTAAAAACCTTCTCTGGCTTCTTTTAATAGTACGTGCAGGTTAGTATAGCGTGCTGAGAAATGACCAATGACTAATAATTTAGTTTGGGCTTCAGTAGCTACTCTGGCAGCATCTGCTGCGGTAGAATGTCCGGTTTCTTTAGCTTTATCGGCTAATTGATTACCAAAAGTTGCCTCATGATAAAGGATATTGGTATTCATAGCTAGCTTCACTGCATTTGGACAGTATTCCGTATCAGTCACATAAGCAAAACTATCTCCCGGTCTTGGGTGTCCTACAATCTCATAAGCTTCGATCACTTTGCCGTCATCAAGTGTAAGATTGTTTCCTGCCTTTAATTCTTTGAACTGCTCGTCATCAGTAATTCCAAACTGCGCCGCTTTAGCAGCGTCTACTTTACCAGGTTTGTCTTTTTCCTGGAATCTGTAGCCAAGGCAAAAACGTCTGTGTTTAAGTGGTCGAGCTTCTACATAGAAATCGTCTGCATCTACTACTCTGGTTACCTCTTCTCCTTCATCAACCTCGTTATAGGTCACTTCGAAACCGAGTTCAACGCCAGAGAAATTTAAATTCCACTCAACGAATTCTTTGATCCCTTTTGGGCCAGCAATGATAAGTTCACGGTCTCGTCGCTGTAGTTGCAACGTAGACAGAAGCCCCATCAATCCTGAATAGTGATCTACATCGAAATGCGATATAAATATGCAATCAATTTTAGATCGTTTTAACCCTGCTTGCAGCATGCCCATTTGAGCATTTTCTCCACAATCAAATAAATAGACACTTCCTTCTCTCCAAAGAGCAACTGAAGGTAAATGGCGGGTTGAGGTTGGCGTTGCTGATGCTATTCCTAATGGTACTACAATCATTTTTTTATTCTCCCATTATCCTGTAGTATTGCCTGTCAAGCAATCTGTCCAGGTTATTATATTTCTGCTAATTCTTGTTCTAGTAATTGTTTAGTGTACATGGTCTTGTAATGACCATCTTTTTCCAAAAGTTCTTCATGGGTTCCATGCTCCACAATACTGCCGTCTTCAATGTAATAAATTATATCGGCACCTTTAATTGTTGATATTCTATGACTTATCATGATGGTGGTTCTTCCTCCCATCTCTTTATCCAACTGTTTTAAAATCGCGTCTTCTGTTTTTGTATCAATAGCACTTAATGAATCGTCAAAGATCAAAATCTGGGGATTTTTTATCAGAGCTCTTGCAATCGCTGTCCTTTGTTTCTGTCCTCCTGATAAGGTTATCCCCCTTTCGCCAAGCATAGTCGAGAATTTTTTCTCAAAATCCAAAATATTATCCTTTACTTGAGCTTTTTCTGCAGCCGATTCTATTAACTTCTGATCCGCTTCCTCAACTCCAAATGCAATATTCTCACCAATAGTATCCGAAAATAGAAAAGTCTCCTGAGGAACAAACCCAACAGCTCTTCTTAGGTTAGAGAGCGAATACTCTTTTATGTCTTTACCATCTAATAAAATTTTACCCTCAGTTGGATCAAATAATCTTGGGATTAATTGAATAAGACTGGTTTTACCTGAGCCCGTTCTACCAACAATAGCTACATTTTGACCAGCATTAATTGTAAGATTTAGCTCTTTTATAGCAAATTCCTGAGCATCGGGATAACGAAAGGATACATTCCTGAATTCAAGATCTCCTTTAATTTCTTTTGGTTCTTCACCCTTCTTTTCATTGCTTTCTGATGGGTAGTCAAGTACTTCTTTAATTCTATACCAGGAAGCCAAAGACTTTTGAAAGCGATTCATAGTATAGCCAAGCGCTGCAACGGGCCAAATCAGGTAAGCGACATAAATCAAAAATTCAGCAATATTACCTACGGTAAGACTTCCTTCTATAATCATATTGCCACCCTGCCATATTACAATAATGAGAGAAATACCGATCAAAAAATTAAGACCCGGGTGAAAAAGTGATTCAATTAGGTCGAGGCGTAATTTCTTCTTCCTGTAGTCTTCACTTAGCTCTTCAAATTTAATCTGCTCATTCTCTTCTCGGTTGTAGGCTTTGATTAACCTAATGCTTGAAAAGGTTTCCTTCCCTTGACCAGCCAGCAAAGAGTATTGCTCCTGGATGATAATCGAATGCTTATGAATAAAGCCTGTAATCCAGTATGCAAATATTGAAAGCAGAGGAAGTGGAATTAATGCCCATAACATGAGTTCCTTATTAACCAGGTACATCATTGTAATTACAAAAGCAGCCCTGGTAATTGTATTGATACTATACATGATCACAGGCCCATAATACTCACGCACTTTGTTTACATCCTCTGATGCACGAACATAAACTTCACCTTGTGAGTATTTCTCATAGAACTTTTGTGGCAATGACATGAGCTTTTCTAAAATCTGATTCCTCATATCGAATTCCACTTTCCTGGAAGTAACGATCAGGGTCTGACGAGTTAGAAAAAGGAAAAAACCATATAGTGCAACTGTACCGATCAAGTACAATGAATTATATCCCAGTACTTTGCCAACTTCGCTTGTAAACAAAGTTTCAATGAGAGATTCTGGAACAACAAAGTTGTCATTAGACAGTGTTTCAACCTGATCGATAGTGCGACGAATAAGAACAGGAATCCAAACCAGAAAGAAGTTTGCTGCTGTAAGGAATAGGGCACCAAGAAATACCGTCATCTTGTATTTCTTTAAGTAGCTATTTAAATCTTTAAGGGCACCCATTAATCGTATTTACTTCCTTAGTTGAACTCTTCGTAAGAGCAGATATTGTTATCACTCTATATTGAATACAGTTACATTATAATCCACAGCTTCTTTATCTAACAGCGCCGGCCAGTAAGCAACAACTTCACTTGCTTTAGGTCTACCTCCTGCAAATCCTGTAACTCCACTTGGCCCAGTTAGAATTAGCGGCGCTATTTCCATTCCAAATCGATCAATGTCTTTCTTTTCGGGACCCATCACTGAAATCCTCATCTGAATTTCATCGAAGTCATCCACTCCCTCATATTGATCAATAGGCTTTTCATTTGTTCCGTTGTAACCTACAAACTCTTTATTGAATTCATCAATTTGTAAACCCAGGTCTTTGGCCCTTTTTTCTAAAATCTCTGCACCTTTCTCCGCTTTTTTGAGTGCATCAGGCCAACTGTATACTAATGTAGATGAAAGTTTGTACCCGCTGTTATAACTAGCTGATACTTTATAAGAATCGGTATATGGCAATCCCGTTATTCCGAATACTTTTACCCTGTCTGGACCCACATCTTTTACTTGGATAGATGTAAAATCAGCTACTACATCGGGAGTGATATAATCCTTAGGATTCCCGATCTCATAGAGGAGCTGTTCTTTTACTGTTTGTGAACTAACTAACCCACCCGTTCCCTCATGCTTAGTTACATAAAACTCACCATTTGGATATGCTTCTACAATTGGAAATCCTATGTTCGAAAAATCTTCCACTTTTTCCCAATCGGTGAAATTACCTCCTGATGCCTGGGCTCCACACTCAAGGATGTGACCCGCAATCGTACCAACTGAAACTTTATCAAAGTCCTCAAAATCCCATCCAAATTCATGAATCATAGGTGCCAGTGTCAATCCGGTATCGGTAACCCGGCCGGTAACAATTATATCCGCACCTAATTCCAGAGCGTCAACAATACCTCGGCAGCCGAAGTAAACATTCGCACTTAGTAAACTATCCTTTACCGTTGAGATGGGTTCTTCGGTATCCATGTTGTTTAGGGTATGCCCTTCCTGAAGCAGCGTATCAATATCTGGCAAGATGTTATCTCCACCTAGCACTGCTACCTTTATATTTGTGAAACCAGCTTCTTTGGCGACCTTAAGGATCTCATCCTTACATGCTAAAGGATTTACCCCTCCAGCATTACTTATCACCTTAACTCCTTGTGTACTGATTTCAGGAAGGATTTGACTGATTACCTGAACAAAATCTCTGGCATAGCCCCAATCAGAGTTTTTCATCTTTTGCTTCTGCATGATGGACATGGTGACTTCCGCCAAATAATCCATCACTAAATAATCAATTGGGCCGTTTTTAACTTGTTTAACAGGGGCGTTAGGGAGATCACCCCAAAAACCTTGCCCTGATGCAATTCTGATAAATTCCTTCACGTATTAATTCTCTTTCAATAAATTATGATTCGAATATCGGGATTATTTTAATAGAATTAAGAATTGGAAATTAAAAAATTAGGAATGATGGATTAGGCTTATATAGATACTATTTCTATAGTTATTAGTTAACGGTTATTGGTTAATCACCTTTCCAACAACGAATAACCATTAACTAATAACTATGATCCACATCCACTATTCCTAATTGATAATTCTTAATTCCTTATCTCAAGCATACTTTCCTTTACTCTACAGAATCTCTGTCAAGGAATTCTTCATACAGTTGGGTATGCCTGCTTACCATAGGTATCATATAACCCGAAATAAACACTTGTTCAATTTGAGTTACCGGTTCAAATGGATCTCCATCTGAAATGAACAGATTTGCCATTTTTCCTTCTTCTATAGAACCTACCATATCATCGATTCCAAAAATTTGAGCTGGATTTATAGTAACGGCCTTAAGTGCTTCTTCTACTCCTAATCCGTAAGCAGCTGCATATCCGGCTTCGAAAGAAAGATTTCGTACGTTTTCTATCTCACCTGAAATAATCGCTACTTTCACTCCGGCTTTATGAAGTGCTCCTGCATTTTCATACGGACGATGGATGTGATCATAAGGTCGTAATGGTAAATAGAGCGCTTTAACTAAACACGGAATACCTGCTTCAGCTATTTCATCAGCTACACGCCAACCTTCTTGTACATTATAAAAAATAACATTTAGGTCCTCATTCTTCTCATCAGTAGCCCACTTTATTGCTTCAAGAATATCCTTGTCACGAGTAACACTAATTACAACAGGTGTTTCACCGCGAACTGTTTCTCGCATTGATTCGAGATAAATATTTTTATCTGGCTGTTCTTTGCCATTCGGATCATCCTCGTAAGCTTCCATCATAGAATTATAAAACCGGGCTTTATCAAGCATGTCATCCAGCTCTTTCACCTGTTCTTCAAATTCTTCTTTTATTTCCTTGTCGCTACGACGATCAAAAGAACCTCTCTTCATAGAAGAAGGCCATGATACAACCATACCAGCTCTCGCATCAATCGCCATAGAATCAGGAGAATATCCCCAAAGGTTCATTATCGAACCTTGTCCCGATATTCGCCCTGATGAAGGTGCAGTCATTACATGAGTAACTCCACTTACCCTGGTTACCGGAATGGCCACACTGTGAGGGTTAAAGGCAGTAAATGCCACTACATTTGGATTAAAGTTACCCACTTCGCGACTATCTACTGTTACTGGAACTGCATTGATTTCAACCAATCCAAGCTGGCTTCCTGAGTCCATAAAGCCCGGATAAACATGTTTACCATCCGCTTCAATTTTTGTGAAGTCGGCGGGCACTCTGGCATTATTACCCACCAGGGTAATGTATTTCCCTTCTATTAGCACTACCCCATTTTCAATAGTCCCGTTCGTTACCGTATGTATGGTAGCTCCAGTGATTGCGTATTTACCAAAGCCGGGTTTTTCGGTTATTTGAGCATTAGCTTGCCCAAATCCGGCGACTAATAAAACGACAAGTATGTATTTAATTATTGATTTCATAATTCGCCCCCTACTCATGACTGTGATTGGTTCCTTCGAACAGAATAAATGTATCTTCCATGCAAGCGTCTACATGACGTCCTGCCAGGATTTCACTGGAGAATGATGCTGTTTCATAATCCTGTCCAGGATTTACTGAAATCCTCATATCAGCAGGGTCTTCATTCAGGTCGAAGTATTTTTTACCGTCGATATAGGTTTGTTCCACCTTGCTGTAGATACTAATCGGATGTCCACTCCAAATAACAACGTCACCATCTTTACCTTCTTCAATACTTCCTACCCTATCTTCAATTCCAAGTTGAATAGCAGGATTGATCGTAATCATTTTGAGCGCGTCTTCTACTGAAGTTTGTCCATATCTGATAGTCTTTCCGGTTTCATGATTTAAATGCCTAATCAACTCATCACTATCACTATTAATACTATTGATAACTCCATTCTCATTAAGAATAGTAGCGTTATATGCTGTTGAGTAATACACCTCAAATTTATAGGCCCACCAGTCTGCAAAAATGGAAGTGTGAGCGCCGTTCTTTGCTAACTCTGGTGCTACTTTGAATGCTTCGTTAGCATGCTGAAAGGTGTAGTTTTTAACCCCATAATCGTTGAATACTCTCATAAGCATAAGAATCTCATCAGCACGATACGAATGGCAGTGAACAAGAATCTCACCATCTATGATATCACTTAGTACTTCCAATCTAAGGTTTTGGGCTACTGGCACTGGTGGCACCCCTCGTTTTCTTCGATCGTAAGTGGTTTTTGCAGTAAGGTATTCTTCTCGATTTCTTTTGTAATCGATAGCCATATCAAAATGCTCACGGATTACTTGTTCTACAGACATTCTGGTGCGAGGGTGGATTCCACTTCCCTGGCCATGAACCCGGGTTGGGTTTTCACCTAATGCAAACTTTATAGTTCTTGGAGCATTTGCCATTCTCATTCCATCTTGTGAGGCTCCATAGCGAAGCTTCAAAGTTTCGCCCTGTCCTCCAATAACATTAGCAGAACCATGCATAAGATGAATACTAGTAGTTCCACCTGCTATAGCCCGGTAAATGGCTATATCATTTGGGTTAACCGATTCTTCCATCGTAACCTCAGCAGTAACCGGATTCCGTGATTCATTTGTACTAACTGTATTTAAATGAGAATGGGCATCAATAATGCCAGGACTTAGATATTTACCGGTAGCATCAATAGTTTCCACTCCTCTTGGTGCTGAAAGGTTTTCTCCGATTCTGGTAATTTTACCATCACGAATAAGTACATCCGTATTTTCTAGCTCACCATTTGTAATGGTTACTACAGTTGCATTCTTAATAAGCACTGAACCTGTTTCCTGAGCCTGAAGGCTTATAACAGTGAACAATGCTAACAATGTCAATAGACTTTTCTTCATAATCTTTCCCTCCTATTAAAATTCTACGATGTTGCCATTACTCACACTAGAAACAGATTTCGCTTTCGTTTCCATCATGGGCTTATCGAATACAGTAAAACTTGCATTCATTCCCACCTTCAATTCCCCAAAACTATCATCAATACCCAGAATTTGTGCCGTATTTGTAGTCATGAGTTTTACCAGATCTTCTTCGGTTAGTCCACCCTCTTCAACTAGTAGGGTTACTTTTTTTGGCAAATCTTTTAATGCCATATCAAAGGATGAATAACCAACCTGAACACCGGCATCCATTAACATTTTGATATTCATCACTTCATCTTTCCAGGCAGCCATTCTTTTATCTCTGAAGTGTTGTTCCTCTTCAGAGAGTTCTTCTGCCTCTTTACTGGTATCAGGTTCTGCTTTGTGCCATTCAGGTGCTTCAGTTATATCTACACTTGCTAATACTGGTATATTTCTTTCTTTAAGCTCATCGGCTCTGGCATACGCTTCTTTACCTGATACAATCACGATATCAAAGCCGAATTCATCCTGGTAGGAAAACATTCGTTCGATATTTTCTTTTGTATCTACACTAAAGAATAGTGGCTTTGATTTATCTATTAAAGGAAACATAGCTTCCAAAACATCACTTCGTTCAGGGGCAGGCATTTCAGGATTAGAGGAATGATATTCCATGTGAGTTTTTAGCGCCTCAGCATCGTACATCACCTGTCGGAATTTAGCCATCACTCCCATTTGTGTAGATGGATAAGCTCCTGTACTCCAGCCACCCGGTGCGCTTGAGAAACTTCCATGTAATGCTATTTCTTCTCCAAATAAATTGGCTTTTACATCTTTAGGAGAAAGGGTAAATATTTCTACTTTACCTGATAACATATTTCCATCAAAACCGAGTGCTGCTGTTGTAAAACCAGCTTTTATGGCTGCTTCAAAGTCCTTGTCATCAATCATCATTTCAGATGGGACTCTCTCAGGTTGAACACCAGCCCGGTCGTACGGAGGCTCTCCAGGTCTGGGAAGTCTTTCCAAGTCGGTTGGAGGTCTTGGGCTACCCCATGTAGTGAAACCGTCAATAAATCCGGGATAAATATGAAGTGAATCTCCAAGATCTACTTTGAATGCATCGAATGGAATGTTTACCCCGGAACCAATTGCTTCGATAATTCCATTTCGCCAGACTATGGTACCGGATTCGGTTATTGTTCCATCAGAATGGTGGATGGTTACATCAGATATAGCATATGCCGGGGCTTCCTGAGCAATAATACTCATTCCAAGACCAAAGATGACCACCAGCACAGCTAATAATGAACGTAAGGATTTCATATAAGCTGTTATTTACAATTAAACGATGAAGAGAATAAACAGCTTAATTTATTCTTTAGAAAGCCGTGTTTTGTAAAAACCTGAGTTTGAGATGAGAGTATTTCAGGTAGAAGCACCAGAAAAGCTTTTGAGTCATTCCTGCCTGTCCGCCGTACTTATATTGTAGAAGGCGGGCGAAGGCAGGAATCTAAATTTAGCTTTTAAACTCGTATGTTGCCTTTAACAACAATCTAGATTCCGGCTTTCGCTGCGGAATGACTTGTCTATCATTCAAGATTAGGTTCTTATCTCGAATTGAGATTAAAATAAAAATGCGATTAAAAACTACTCTTATACCCTTCTGAAGAAGAAAACTCACCCCAATATCTTGGATGCCCGGTAAAGCCTGTTTCAAGAACTGAAGCTGCTTGTGCCCGAGAGATTTCAACTTTAGCAAAGCCTCTGTAATACCCATCAACTTTAGTAGCTAGTGACTCGGTTAGAGTTGATTCAAGCTCAACCCCAGTATGAGCAGTTCGCAGGATAATGATAAAATCCGTATTCCCTACATTTGAAGAACCTCCTTGATCCAATTCAACACGGATATTTTCTGTTATTTCCCCGATATTTTTTCCAAGGGTAGTTCTTGCTTTAAGCTCTGCACGTTCAATAGCTGTAACAGAATCAGCGGAAACCGCCGTTGCAAACCCATGATAAGCAACACCATCAGCAAAAAAGCCTGATTGGTTATACCACCCAGGGAAAATAGAATTAGAAGTACTATTTGTAGTGCCAACTGTTGGAGCTGAAGATGAGCATGACACTATAAAAAGAGTAATTATAGAGAGTACCCCGTAAGTAAATTTGTTCATTTAATTCCTTTCTAGCTCTATATAACCCTTTGCGTTTTCTTCATTTACTACTTCAAGGATTACCGAGCGTTGATCAATTAACTTTCGGGAAATAAGGTCTTTTAAAGATTGGATATCTTCAACTGTTTCTTCATCAACTGCTAAAATTTTTTGATTTTCCCTTAAACCCCTGTTCCATGCCTCCGAATATTTATATACATGGCTGATTATCAAATCGTATTGCTTTTCATTTTCGGGTTTAACCAATGCCATTACTCTAAAGCCCAAATCAAACTCTTCTACTTCTACCCCTGAGTTATCTCCTTCGGGAATTTCATTTGATTCGACGGGTTCATCTGCAAATACTAATTCATCTTCCGGTTCTGGCTCAAGCATCTTAAGCAATACACTTGTTTTAAACTCTCTTCCCTTTCTCCATACCAATAGATCTACAAGGTCGCCAGGACGTAGAACCGCTACTTTTTCCTGTAACTCATTGGATTCATTAACGGGTTGATCATTTACTTCGAAAACAATATCACCAGGTAATAAACCGGATAGCGCTGCAGCTCCGTCTCTACTCACTGATAGAATCTCAACGCCTCGTACTTCATCCAGCCCTAAATCTAAGGCTCTATCATAGTCTACTGATGCAATACTAACACCTAGAAGTGCCCTTTTTACTTCTCCAAACTGAATGATATCGGTAGCAACTTTGATTGCAAGATTACTAGGAACAGCAAATCCATAACCCTGGTACGCCCCGCTTTGGGAAGCAATAGCAGTATTAATTCCTACAAGTTGCCCACTTGTGTTAACTAATGCTCCACCGCTATTTCCTTTGTTTATGGCTGCATCAGTTTGAATAAAACTCTCGATGCGCATTCTATCATTAATAATCTGTACATCTCTACTTAATGCGCTCACAATACCTGCCGTTACTGTTGATCGAAGTCTAAAAGGATTACCAATTGCCAGCACCCATTCTCCAACATCAACACTGTCGCTATTACCTACTGTAACGGCCTGAAGTCCATTGGCATTAATTTTAATAACAGCTAAATCGGTACTAGGATCCTGCCCTACGAGTACAGCATCAAATTCTCTTTTGTCATTTAGAACTACTTTGAGTCCATTTCTAACAGCTCCTTCAATTACATGATAGTTGGTGAGGATATATCCATCGTTTGTAATTACTACTCCCGAGCCTACCGTACGAGCTCTTCTTGGAACAATCCTGTCCCAAAGATTTTCAGAAAAACTATGATTCTCATCATCTGGTACATCTACGGGTATTATAGTCTCGATATAAACTACCGTTGGAGTTACTTCTTCAGCAATTGCTTTGAAAACAAACCGGGTATCATATTTTGCGAGTTCTTCTTCGCTTATAAAGGGCTTATCACTTTTCTTAACCTCGGTTACTTTAACCTCAGAAAGAGGAGCTAATTCTGGGTTTATGCTATATAATGCGAATATGGTTCCGATTGATACACCAACCAATACCAGGAGCAACGCGGTTAAATAAAAATCTCTTTTCTTCATTAGGAATCCTTCAAGAGCTGTTCGAAAACTACATCTGACTTACGTTCTTTAAAACCTTCAATATGATACATAAAGTAAACATCTAAATGCCGGATAAGTTGTTTTAGTTCCTGTCCGGTCAATTCAATATTGAAAATATTTTTCTGTTTTGTTTGTATTGATTGCTTTAAAAAACGCGCTTGTAAGACGGTTAACTTATACGAAAGTTCCGAATCAATTGCATTTGAAATCGAACCCTCAGCTATATTGAAGTATACAGGCATTTCCAGGTTCGTATTTTCATCGTTTAACAAAAACCCACATAACTCTGCACATCTTACCTGTATGTAGCATAGGATCGAAGCTTTGATAGCTTCATTGCCGGCCAGCCAGGGTATTAGGGTAATCAGGAATTTGTAGAAGCTTTCATTCATTTCATTTTCGTGGATAAGCTGGGCAACCAGCTCTAGCGTGGTATATAAAATGGATGCTTTTTCAAGGTCAATCCTAAACTCCTGGCTAGAAAAATGAATTGATGCTTCTGTAAGGTTTTGTACCGATCTGGATGGTTTATGATAGTAAACCACATCCAGGATGTTACCAATTTCGAGAGCTCCTCTTAGCTTATTCTTTGGTTTCTTAGCTCCTCTGGCTATCAAAGCGATTTTGCCATGCTCTTTACTCAATACCGTTATTATCTTGCTTGATTCCTGATAATCAACAGTGCGGAGAACGATAACCTGGGTATGAGTGATCATGTTTTAATTGAATATGAGCAAGGGATCGAAAAATTTTTGGGAAAGTAACCAAACTTAAATAAATGCCATTGAATTATTCACATTGTTCACTTTTCTGTTCAGTTAAGATACCATAGTGTTATTGGTTATTAGTTAATGGTTATTGGAAAGATGATTCACCAATAACCATTAACTAATAACTATTGCGTAGCAATTCAGTAGCATTTATTTAATACCTCATCAATAGTCTGCTTTAAATCATCAGGAGAAACCGGCTTTTTCAACATTTTTGTAGCTCCAAGTAGTTGAGCCCTTTCTTTTACCTCCTCATTTGTTACTGATGACAGATAAATGAATGGAATCGTATCCTCAAAATTCCTTCTTACATAATCTTTAAATTCAAATCCATCCATTCGAGGCATTTCAATATCAGATACAATCAGTTTAGGTTTTATATGCTGCAGCATATCAGCTGCTTTGCGGCCGTTTTCAAATACCATGACCATGAAGCCTTTGTTTTGAAGCACCCGACTTATCAACATACGATAGGCAATATTATCTTCTACTATGAATACGAGTGGTTTATTATTGATCGTCATTACTCTCTTTTTTTAATCGTCAATTTTTACTGTGAATGATACTATGCCTGTTTGGCCGGGGTCTAAAGTCCCTGTAAAGGTCCAGCGAACCGTACCCATCGATCCGATACTTGGAGCTGTAATCGTACAATTTGTGATCCCAGTTGGTAACGTACCACAGCTACTTGATAAATAAGTGGTGTAGTTAGGGATTACGTCGGTTATTTCGACCTGGGTTATCGGTTCGTCACCCAGATTTTCGTAATTGATAGAGTATACTAAAGTAGCACCAGGTAATGCTTGTGGCTTATCTACTGATTTAAGGATTACCAAACCTGCCTGAGTAGTAGATACCGTTGTAAGATCGGTTCTGGTTAATATTTCTTGAATAGCAGGACTCGTATTACTCAATGTAAAAGTGGCCGAAACGGTTGTATTAGCTGAAGCACCATCATTTAAGCCATTTGGAGCAGTAACTGTTACCACTAAGCAAATTTGTTGATCTGCTGAAACTGATCTGGTATCTGTCGAAAGAATAATCGGTTCTCCAGAATCAGTGGTACCATTACAGTTCAAATCCTCATATAAAATCACCGGCCAATTTGGCGGATCAGGATTGAATAAATTGGTAGTAGTAAATACTACATCTCCTGCTGTTCTTGCTTCAAAAATATGTTGGTAGGAAACTGCTGCTCCCGGAAGTACAACTTTTTCACCATTAGTTAATAACCTACTTACAGATACATCGGCAAAATCTACCCCAGTGTATATTGTACCAAGTGTAATAGTGAATGTAGTTCGGTCATTAGCAATATCGTAGCTTCCACCAGTGGTACCGGCTGAGCCTCCTGTTGAGATTTTTTCAGCTCCATTCGTCTCTACTACTTTAACTGTACCACCTTCATCCACAATCGATTTAGGGACATACAGTTCATAGGTGCCATCTGCAGCAGATACCACTTGTTCAATTAAATTATCATCTCCGGTAAATGCTGTAACCGTTTGATTACCAAAACCTAACTCTCCTCCGTTTTGTAAGGCATCATTGGCAGTACCGCTTGCTACCCCGTTATCATTAAATACCGTTCCTGTTATTTTTATTCCTTCATAATCTCCAAAATCCTGGAATACAGGAAGGTTGTTTACTGTGACTGAACGCAGGTTTGGAGTTGTAGAAGTAAAGTCATCCGGATCAGTTTCTGCAGGAGTACAGATGTCAGGTGTTGGAACACTTTGACCGAAGGATTCAATTAGATCATAATTGCCGTTAAGTACATTTGTGAACTCGTATCGTCCATTTGAATCTGTAAGAACACTCTTACAATTATTTAGAGCAGTGTTATAAAGTACAATCGTCACATTTACCAATCCTGCTTCAGTAGCATCCTGGATCATGTTGTGGTTGGTATCATGAAATACAAAACCACTGATACTTACCCCTGTAGGTACCACTCTCTGGTTGGCACCAAATTCAGAAGTATTATTTGCAGCACTTATCGAAATAGCAGTAATTCGATCATTGAATGCCAATGTAGGCGAACCTGGTAAGGTGATGTTGGTACTAAAGGTACCATCACTATTTGTTGTAATAGTAGCGATATAATCCCGCCCTTCACCATGAGGTAATGTGAGCGATCCTCCAACTTCAACCAGTGCGTCGCTATCACCATCATCCTCAGCTTTATATACTTCTATAGTGTATACACCTGCTAATTTTGTAGTAGTGGTACCTACATATCCTTCTACACTAAGTACCCCATTTTCGAGAGTAGCAAGGGTGAATACCGGGTAATCAAGACCTCTGTTAGGAGTTGTTGCAGCACCTTGCAATACTCCATCATTTGGAGAAACACCATCAGCTATACTTGTAGAAGAATAGCCCACATCAATGGAAATTCCCTCATTATCATAGAAACTGTTTTGGGTAATTCTAATTCCTTCCTGTGCAGCTCCGGTTGGAGAAAGGAGTTTAATCCCTGCCCCACTTTTAGTGGTTGCTGAGGTGAAGTTGGTACCGTTACCATTGATAATGTTCTTTTCAACCAGGGATGCGGTAACATTATTTAAAATGGTAATACCTGCTATTGTATTTCCACTGATGGTGTTGTTACGAATAGTGTGCCCGCTTGAAGAACCTGAATTCGTTCCTATTTCAATACCACTACCCCCATTAGTAGCTGAGCTGCTAGAATTACCGTTATTGTAAATCAGATTCCGTTCTACTGTCCAGGTACCAAATCCTTCAACTGCATCTCCCTGAGCATTTGTTTGAGCAGTTGCCGTAATCTCATTCTTAAATACAGTAATTGTAGTATTAGCATTATCAGAATAGATACCCGATATGGTAGAAGCAGTTATATAGTTTTCCTGGATTAATGCACTAGTCGCTGAGCCTCCTGAGAAAAGAATACCTCTATTGAATCGCTCACCAAAAGTAACGGCCGCCCCATCTGCTCTCAATCCAAAGAAGTTATCTTCTATTAAACCATTTGATACAGATAGTACATTTACACCATAGAGGCTGTTATAAAATGCAGTATTTCGAACTACTACAGCTCCTGTACTATTTATTGCAAAGGCCGTTCCTCCCCTGTCATTTAAATTGACTTCAAGTTCTTTTCTTTGGAAGGGATCCAGAACAAGGTTATCTACTCCAACTGTTCCTCCAGTTCCTACGGTTCCTGTATTATCGTCTCTTACTGTAGTTGGAGCAGTGTTCTGGTAAGCAGTACCATCAATGGTTGTCAGTTGATCTGTAACAGTAGGCAAAGCTACTTGAATGGTTGTTGTCCACCAATTCCCACCACTTCCAGAGCTGTTGGTTGGAACCGCAGGAACAAATCGCATCGAATTTGCACCTGATATTTCATTAGCGTTAAGTATGAACTGATGAAGTGTTCCCTGAGCACGGCGTGAAGCAGTTCCATCTTCGTCGTCATCATCCGTATTGGTAACCACATTGAAACTGAATCCAAAATCAATACCAGTGATTCCAGTACCTGAAACTGTTCTCTTTATCACATGTTCTGCATTAGCCAGGTCAGAGCCAGTAGGGTTAGCAGGGATATTATCAGATACATCTCCTCTTCGACCTCCAAAGCAATGCCCCAGAGAGGTAGTTTCGGCAGTATTCCCTGCTCCATCTTCACATAAAGCGCCGGAAGCTGCATAGGTTTGCTCTGCCCAAGTAGTACCATTCGAAAGCTCCCCGCTTCTTGAATCCACTACAATCCAGAAATCTGCATCTTCACCAATCTGGAATGAATAACCTCCAGTATTGCTCGTTGTATCAGAAGTGACATAAACATCATCGCTACCAGTAGCTAATCCATCTCCTCCATCTTTGAATAAGTGAACTACCACATCTTCCAGTCCCTGCTGGTCTCCTGATGCATCTCCAAAATTGGTGTCTTCCTGGTATCCATCGCCTGTAATATCCTCGAAAACTGTACCTGAAATAGGAATACTGATATAGATAGCTACCGTGGAGGTATCATTCGCAATATTCGGATCGCTTTGATTTAAGCCATTGACGAATGTCTTATTAACCAATGAATCCTGGGACAACCCTGAGTTAACCGTGGTTTCAAGAACAAGAGTGGCTGAATTTCCAGTAGGGAGAGTCCCTACTTGCCAAAGATTAGTTAACTGGTTGTAAGAACCTTGACTTGGAGTAGCCTGAACAAGTGTTAATCCTGCAGGTATTGTCTCATTAATATCGAGCTCTGTTGCACTCTCAGGGCCATTATTGATAGCTATAATCGTGAAATTAACTGTCCCATTTTCTAGTGGATTAGGCTCATCAACCGTCTTAACTACCGCAATATCTGCATCCCTGGTAGTTACCACAGGATTATTGAAATCCTGATTTCTACACTGTGTGAAGTCTATATCAACTAAACGATCATCAGAATAACTGGCTGAAGTAAAGCCTCCAGTCCTTAAATCGAAAGTCGAGGTGTAGTTATACACGATGTAAGCCATATGATCGGTATCAAATGTGCCATTTCCATCAGTAGTAACATTCGATTCAAAAAGCTGGAACGGGCCAGCATTAGAAACTGCAAGGTTAGTAGCAAATTCAACCGTATTGGACTGGTTTTGTGCAAAACCAAGGTAATCTCTAACCGTACCTCCTGAACCGTTATTAAAGCCATCTATATCGAGACCAGTAAGGGCAAAATTCTGCTTAACTGGAAGTAGCGTACCTGTTTGAACTAATGTAATATTGAAATCAACGTACCCACCGCCACCTAATGCCGTGAAAAACGGGCTAAAGTTTGCTGGCGAATTAGCAAGCCCATCATTATCAATAGCGTCTAGAGTTGCATTGTTAATGGCTACTACCTGAACAAGTGCATCCACCCCTGAGGTAACATTACTAAAACGATACAGCGCATTAACTTGCAATGGAACTCCTAACTCGATAGTTGGGTTCGTAAATGAGAAGAACGGAGGCTCATTACAGGTCAAACCGGATCCAGGATCGAATACGATAATATTTACTGACCCCGAATTATTAGAGGCATTCCCATCTGTTCCGGTGTTATTGGTAAGGGTTGCTGTGTTGCTTATCGTATTACCTTCCTGACCTGCATCAACCTCGGCCTTTAGAGTGAGTGTTACCACCTGCTGACCAGATAATGTCCCAATGTCCCAGATATCTGTATTACTATCGTAAGTTCCCTGGGTAGCAGTAGCAGAAACGAAAGTTAATCCATTGGGAAGCTGATCAGTGATTTCAACATTACCTACCGAGTTACCTTGCTCATTTTTGGCTTTAATGGTATAAGTGACCGTATCCCCTACCGCCGGACTAGCAAAATCAACGGTTTTGATCACAGAAACATCGACGATATCAGAAGATGTTGGATTAGTGAAATTGTTGATCACACATGGCTCAAAATTGAAAGCGAATAGACGTTGAAGGAAGCCATTCGGTGTAGGATCTTTGATTCCGGCCCTTAACCTGAACTTTGGTTCATTAGTGTAAGTTGTAAAAGCGAGGTTGTTTGTATCGTTTGGATCAATACCAGGAACCACTACGGGTTGAGCTGATTCGAAGGTGGTAAATATTCCTTCCGTATTTTGAATAAGATCTGTATTCGTTTCTACGGTAAATGATGTAAGCCTTTGGAAACCAGCGAATTCCCTTGCACCATTAGGATCTCCATCCACATCAACGGCAGAAGCTGCAAAGGTTAAATATCTTGGATTACCGGTAACAGAATCAAAGAAGCTAATTTCGAAATCTATATACCCTTCATCTAGGCTCTTATCATCTGCTTCAATTTGTGGCTGAAACCAACCATCTACCCCACCCGATGCAATCTGGTCAAAATTCACAAGGATTGCATTATTAATAGTGATGATTTCAAACTCAGCATAAACACCAGGAGCCACTGAATTGAATCGATAAGTAGCTCCAACCTGCCCCGGACTACCACTTATTACTGTTGAACCTGTAAAGGAAAGAATTGGTATTTCGTTACAATTAGCAGGATAACCAGGGGTTACCACATCAATAAGTTGTGATACCGTATTATTTGCAGCATTTGGATCGGTTTGAAGAACCGTATTTACATCCGCTGAATTCGTAATCTGGCTTCCCTCAGTACCTGCATTTACTGATACCACAAGACTAAGTGTTTCTGTTACTCCAACGCCAAGGTTGCCAATATCCCAGATACCTGTACTATTATTATATGTTCCTGCTGTTGGAGTGGAAGCCTGGAATGTTAGCCCCGTTGGAATCTGGTCTATTATAGTCAACCCAGTCGCCTGTTTAGGGCCATTGTTTGTTGCAGTAATAGTAAATGTTAATAGCTGGCCTTCCAGGGCTGTATTATCATCTACAGTTATTCCCAATGCTATATCTGCTGACTCAGGTACTACGGTAATACCTGATGAAGCCGAATTATTTGAAAGATTTGGATCGGTTTCACCCAAAGAGGTAATAGACGCAGTATTTGTTATGGTTTGACCAAGCGTACCACCATCTACCGAAACGTCAATTGATAACGTAGCTGAATCTCCAGCAGCGATATTCCCAACGGTCCAGATTCCAGTGCCATTAACATAACTTCCCTGTGAAGCTATCGCACTGAAATAGGTAACTCCTGCAGGTAATTGATCCGTAACCTGGATATTAGTAGCTGGGTCAGGACCCAGGTTTTTCACTTTCACTGTAAAAACAACCGTATCAGCTTCAACAGGAGTGGATATATCCACAGTTTTACTGATTTCCAGGTCAGGTTGTGGAGGTTCGATGATTTGGATTGGATAATCTTCTACCTCTCCATCTGTAGCCCAACCCGTAGGACTTGCAACATCGTTGGCATTACTGGCAATTCTAAATCGAGCATGTGTACTTCCCGTAACTGTTCCACTAATACCACTCCAATTAAGAACCACGCTCCCACTTGAACATATAGCTGAATCAAATTCTTCAGTATCAAAGCTGTTAGATTGATCGAAATCAATCCATCCACCTACATAATCACCATCAGTACATACAAGCGTAGTGCTATATTCTGTTTGAGCGGTATTGAGACTTGCCAATACAGAGATCGCATCTTCATCATCCCCATTACCAATACCTGTAGACTCCGTGTCATCACCATTTGAACTGGTACTTATCGCTCCGTTTCCGTCTCCATCAACAGTAGCTCCAAAGAACACCGTATTCGGACTTGTATTATTCAATAAATGAAAAGCTGGTGGTACTGATCGTGAACTATAGGTAGTGTTATAAGCACTTGGGGCATCACCGAAATCAGCTACAATACCCATTCCGAGGAAGATATTATCCGGATCTGTAGCAACCTTTCTTATTTCAATCCGCTCTACACCTGGTTGATCTATTCTAAACCAAATAGGAGTTGAAGAAGAGGCACATGACGGATTTGCGGATAAAGTTGGTACAAATTCAATGGTTTCATTCCCATTGGTATAGTTTAAATTCACAGTATTAGTACAAACACCGCCATCTGTACCCTGGCCAGTAAGCCATCCACTCAAATCAATTCGTTGATTACCCCCATCAAATGCTTCCATAGTATAGGTAGTAGCTCCACTATCTGGTCGTAAACGATTTAATGAGAATACAATAGCGTCAGAAGGAACAGTAGAAGGAATAACTATATCGAAAGAAGTTGCATCACCTGAAGCTCCGGACGGATTCACCTGTGGCCCATTAAGCTGATCGCCTGCAAAAACACCGCTATCCCATTGTTGCAAAGCATTTGGTGAGAAAGTGGCATTTGCTCCTATAGCATTTATAGTACCAATTACCAATCCACCTACTTCGGCAGTCATAGTAGTACCACCAAAACTTCCATCAAAACAAGCCCAGGCTACATCTTGCCCATTTAGTATAGGACACGGATCAGGGCCGAATCCTGAGTTAAACGGCAGTTGATTACTAATCTGCACATTGGAAAACGCTGGAGCGTCATTGCCAGCTAAATCCTGAACCGGGCTTGGATTTATAGCTGTGGTATAATCAAGCGTTACATTATCTCCCGGAGAGACTGCTGATTGTAAAGTCAGGAATACTTTATCTCCTGTAATTGAGGCGGAGCTGATATTTTCGATGATACCATTTACCCTGAGGACATAGTTGAATACTATTGGCACTGAGCTTTCATCTAGTGCTTCGTCATAGTCCAGGATAAGTAAATCGTCTTCTACTAAAGCTAATATCAGAGATGGAGGAGTTGTATCAACTGGCCCGGTTAATTCTCCGAAAACTTCTAATGAGTTAGGCCCTACATTTCCATCATTATCGGTTGCTGAAACTACATAGTAATAAGTAGTACCAAGAACTACCGTATTGTCGATGTAGGTGTAAGAAGGACTTTCGTCGTCAGGAAGTGTTCCTATTTGCACATAGCCTGATCCTTGCGAAGTAGATCGTTTAATCGAGTAAGATGTAACACCGCTTCCTGTTTCATCTACATCATCAAAAGAAACCTGTAAATCGACACTGCTTGCTACCAGATTCACATTTCCGGGAGTAGATGGAGGAATTATATCTGCCTCGGCTCCAACTGTGATGAACGTAGCCGGATTATTCTGGTTGTTGTATTCCGTTTCAATCCAGTTTGCAGGACGAGCCACATTTGAAATCCTGAATTCATCCATATCACCGTTGAAGTTATTAGAAGGACCTTGGTTTCCATCAAAGCCAGCTGCTTCTGAACCTACTCCAATAAATCCAAATCGAGTATTACCTGTACCAAAAGTCACCCCTTGGGCTGTGTTTACATCTTCTACCCCGTCTATATATATGCGAAGAGCACCGTTATCATAAACACCGGTTACATATCTCCAGTTGCCATCATCAACTCTTGTTGTTGAGCCAAAATCAATTTGCCCCGCACTGGTTAGTAAATCCCAACCTATCTGACCATCTCCTCCACCATTACCATTTACTTCCAGTCTCCAATATTCATTTCTATCAAATGAGCCAATAACCTGGTTTCCTGCAACCGATGTCCTTAACCAGGTTGAAACAGTAATTTCAGCTTCAGTTGTACTAGCATAGCTATCATTAAGAGCTATGTAGTTATCCACTCCATCAAAATTCTGAGCATCCCCAATCTTTCCCGTGGCATTTATAGTACCACTATTAGTACCGTCATTTCCGTTCGGAGAAGCATCCGTAAAAGTACTTCCCAAATGATATACGCTTCGAAATTGATTCGACCAGGTATTGGCCGATGACTGATTGGTTGTAGCTCCGGAATTTCCATACCACATATATATGGTCTCCCCTGCTGTTGATACCGTTGGCACTTTCACCCAAACTAACAGTTCACCTACTGCCGAATTATAACTCTCAAGTTCATGATCCAGGATAGTTGTACTTCCTGGGCTTGTGGTGAATACGATGTCAAAGCCATCTGAACGGGCTTTGCTTGCTAAATCACTATCGGTAATACTTACCAGTACAGGGAAGTCGGTATGTGAGCCAACTACCTGAGCTGAGTTGATGGTGATCGGTTTATAGTAATTGTACCCTGCCAGTTGAGCGAATCCTGATGTCGAGAATAATCCCAAGAGCATCAAACACCCAATCAGTGATATGCGTGTACGTTTCATTGTTTTACCCAGTATTTTTAATCCCTTTTCCATCACTGTTGCCCCCGCGGTCTGTTTAGAAACTCGATGTTTCTAAGGTTGATGGAATCTGCATTTCTATATTCTATTCTGATTGATTTACCTTCAGTATCAATGGTTCCGGGACTTGAGGTAATTCTATTACCGTCAACGCCCCAATCCACCAGATAATCGCGCATTGCAATCATTCTCTGCGCATCCGTTCTGCTACCATCTCCAATTAATTCAAGATATACGGATGGGTTATTTCGCAAGTAAGAACCAATTCTTGAAAGTACGGCCTGCGTCTCATTATCAAGTGCCGTAGAACGTGGAGTGAAGTTCACTCGATCCGGTACTACATAACTCTGAGACAGATCCTGGATCAATTCATAATCTTCTCTGGACTTGAGGATTCTCAACATGCTTTCGATCAAAGCAGGAACCTCAGGGTTGTTTGCAAATTTGATGTCATCCTTTTGAGTATGGAAAGTCAGGTTATCAGCACCTGTGTAGTTGAAGCGTACCGTATTATTATCTCCAGCAACTCCACGGATAAACATGAATCGAGAAATATCAGCACCACTTCTTGTTAACTCATCCATAATTGCATTTTGAAGAGCGGTAAATCTCAGATCATTTGGTAACCCGATAGTCACGTTAACAGTCGGATATCTTTCAAGAGCTATAGCTATTCGCTCTATGATGTACTTGTTAAGGAAGCTCAACTGAGATGAATTAGAGTTTAAATTCAGGTTGGCTGGTACTGCATTATGCTCCATCTTAAAGATGTAATCCCATCCGCCAATTCTTGCTGCTTTTTGCTGTACCTGAACATCTTCGATTTGATCAACGAAGGTAACTCTGCTGTTGAGCTCATTCAGGTCGAGTTCTACCTTACGCTCTAAAGCCATTTCTACAATGTTTTCACCTGTAGATTCTGTCTCACCAAACTTATCAATGATCAGCTTTCTATCCTGTACACCCGCAGCAATTAAGTAAGCACGTGCAGCTTTTGAACGGCGATCTGATAGTGCCAGGTTGTAATCGTTTGAAGCTTTGGTGTCGGTGAAACCAGAAAGATTGATCTTGTAATCATCCTGCTCCATAAGGAACTTGGCCACTTTATCAAGCATTTGAGCAGTTGCCTGATTGATGTACGACTTATCATTATCGAAGTGAATCTGACGTGGCAATAATACATAGGTCTTGAGTGGTTCGTACTCGAAGTCAGCCGCAGTAAGAATTACCGGAGTCAACTCATGCCCAGGAATGTCGATTGGCATTGTTTTGAGATCCATTGTCTTGTCGCATGGAATACATGTCAAATACAAGCTTTCATCAATGATGTTTGAACCTCTTCGTGGAGCAAGATTTCTAAATACTCGCTCGTCAAACTTGTAAGCAAAACCTAAATAAGCCCCCGGTTGAGTATAGTTGTTCTCTGCGAGATCCTGGTCTTCGTAACCAAAAAAATTAAAGCCTGTAGCCAGACGAAGGTTTGTAGCAACCAGATACCCTACTTCAATTCCTAAACCGTAGTCTTTCGTGGTGAAATCACTATTCGCAAGAATACTTGCATTAATACCAGCATCCCATCTTTCATTTAAGTCATATAATGCCCTACCTGAAACTAGTTCTAGGAAAGACTCAGATCTCAACTGATCATCATTTTCTAATGAGTATTTAGCTCCTACCCTTCCTGAAAGAACCAGATCAGAAGTTGGGTGGTAGTTTGCATGGCTCGTTAGTACATGAGCAGTTCTAAAGAATCCGGAAGCTACTGTTTCATCCTTTTGATACTTGAATTCATATCGAAATAAAGCATCAAACATATTGGTGTGAGAATCGCGGTAGGCCGCGCCAACCTGGAAACGCTCCTGGAGTTTGTTGATTCCTGAATTTCCTGTTTGAGTACTTATCGAAATGATGTTTCTACCCAGGAAGGTCCAATCATTATTGATTTTCAAACCATAACCAAGCGTATTTAAGTAGGTATCGCTATTTACTCCAAAGCGTGCTTCTGCTCTGGCCGATCCCTTCCAGTTCTCACTTCCTGTATACTCCACTGATGTTGAAATCGCCGTTCCGTCATTTCTGTTCGGGCCCATTACCGTGAAAATTCTTTCAAATCCAGCATTCAACCCTAAACCTTCACGAAGTACGAACTTATTTCTCAACCCGATCGAAGCCTGTCCTGATCTTCCATCGTTGGCATCATTCATTCTGTATTCACTGAATACTCTACCATTCTTCATGTAGCTGGCATCAATACCAAACACCGTATTATTTCTCTGAGCGTTGCTTTGAAGGGTATATCTTCCAGCTGCAGTTGAAGCAAACTCATGTTTGAGATATGCCTTTCCTATATCTCTAATCTTATAATTAGCTCCCAATCCAATAGTTTTTCTATCAGCTGCATTTAGATCCTGCTCATACTCACCAAAGGCAGATGCTCCAGTAACGAATGGAATCTTCGAAGTTACTTTACTTCTTAAGTTGGTATTGGTCACATCACCTGAAGAACTATTGGTTTGCTCTGTATACCTAATACCAAGCTCTGCATTAACCGAACCACCAATTGATTGTCTTAAACCAACTAAAGATCCAAGTGTTTGGTCTCCGGTAGTATCATTTCTGGTTAGAAGGAATTCTGCATTTAATTTTGTGCTCTTTGAGATATCAACCCGCCCTCTGGCACGTGCCTCCGTTCTGGACTGACCTAATGAAGCTCCTTTATTATTAAAGTTTTCATCTGAACGACCTACTTGTCCTCGAATCTCATAACCTGATCCTTTATGCTGAACTTCAACTCTGGCGGCATTACCTGTTCCGAATTGATCCGAAATAGTTCTTACTGCTTCGGCTATAACTTTTGTATTATCTCCGAGTTCAAATTTCAGATTACTATTAGCCATGGTAAACTCGTTGTTCGGATTGTTATCCTGAACAACACCTGCGCCAATGTTAAGACCTTTTGTTACTTCAAGACCTCCGCTTACCCCACCTATTAAATAGCGCTCTGAATCATCTTCTACCTCATAGGTTGCCCGGATGTAAACTGGATTGAAATCACTATCTACGCTGAAGATTGGGTTTCTGAAAGTAATAGTCCCCGTAAATGGATCAATTACATAGTCGGTAAATCTGGTTAAACGCTCCCTGTTTAATATTAAGCTTGGGTCATTTGGTACACCTAAAGTATCCAGCCCAACAACTTGTTCTCTGTCATATGTAATGATCTCAATGATTTCACTATTGTCGATAAGATCATTATCGGGGAGCTCATATCTTGAAATACCCTGCGCTCTGAACTCCCTGACTCTTCGAGCGGATACTGCACTTACCCCAAAAGCATCAACCGAAACTCTTCCTTCTTCAATGTGAGTCCTAACTCCGTTTTGAGATCGGGTATATCCTCCAAGTTGAACATCAGGGTTATTTTGTTGGGTAATGAAATCTCCATACAGTACATATGTTTTCCCACGATCGAGTCTTAGGTATAACCTTCCTGAAGATTGAGCATCGAAACCTTTAATTGATGATTCTCCATATACCGGATAGAATTCCTCAGGACGGATATCGCGGAATAAACGCTGTTCTTCTTGTTTTTCGGAATCGTATCCGGCAGTAAGAAGTGTTTTACCTGAGACTTTACCTTTTAAGAAGAACGCAAAACGACCATCAGCAGTAAAGTTATTCATGCTGTATGAAAGCTCTTTTAACTCTCTTTCGAATCCGTCATTATCAGCTGCGCTAGTAATATTCAAAGGTTCTCTGAATCGAAGAGTACCTTCAATAATACCCGCAGCGATCATTGGGCGTAAGTCTGGCAGGAATTCTACTTTCGCTTCTCCATATATAATACCTACCGAAGCTCTTACCTTCACTGATTTCGGTTCAATAGTAGAACGTAGCTCAAATTGAGCTTCTCCATTTTCAACAAATACCTGTGTACCTGGTTCGCTTTGATCTAAATCTGGTACTCTCCAAATACCAAATTCATTATCGAGAGTTAATGGCATTCTTGAGCCAATAGTCAATCCTGATTCATCTTCCAGTCGAACATTAACAAGAGCAAAAGAAGTACCATCAGCCTGTACATTATTCCGTGGTACAGTTACCACAACCTTAGCAAGCTCGCCCGGAGTAAGAATCTGTATACTCTTTGAAGCTCGAATATTTCCAAAAGGATCACCTTCAACCAGTTCTATGGTATTAATACCTGGCTTGAGATCTAAACTCACATATTCCCAAACCTGAATCCCTTTATCTGCTAATGTAGAACGCTGACCTATTCTATTAGACCCAATTACTTCCCAATTTACAAACAGATCAAATAAAGCACCCATCTTTCCTTTTGCCCAAATGGTTACTTTTTCACTTTTCAGAGTATCACCGTCCGCAATATTTATAATATCCAGTTCTTGATCGGCATCCAGAATAAGCTCTTCAATAGACTTCGATAAAACATTTAGAGTATCTGTTCCAACCGGATTAAGAACGTTTACTTCCTCTCCCGGTGTAGCAGCTCCTCTTTCAATAGTAACTGCTCTCTCATTTCCAATAGTACCACTTGCCTTGCTTGAGTTTCCTCCACCTCTTGCCCTATCATTCAATGAGAAGTTTTGCTTAAGCGATTTAGAAAGACCATCCCCTTGTTTCTCTTCCAGTAATGCTTTTCGCTGATTGATTTCTTCTGTTATCTCAGCACTACACTCACATACTGCAAAATCAGCACGGTGAAGTTCTCCTTTCTTAACATCAACAAATCGACTACTTGGATCAAAAGCATGTCTGTTGTCAAGCACTTTCATTTTGGCTCCAACAGGAAGGGAATAATTATCCAGCTTCAATACGTGCTTATTAGGATTGATTGCATAGAAGGTGTACGTACCATTGCTATCAGTAATCACATAATTACCATTTTCCAGGTATAACCTTACCCCTGGGATTCCAAGCTCAGAACCGTCCTGCATGTTGTCTTCATCACAATCCATGAAAACCTTACCTATAATTAAGGCTTCATCTGAGAATACACCCCCACGTACTTCTACCTTAACTTTAGCTTCATTACTGGTTTTCACAACGAGCTCATCACTTCGTACTACCGCCACGTTAATTCCCTCACTTCTCTCTGAACCTGGCCCCAGATACACTCTATAGGTAAGTTTTAAGGTCTGCCCCGGATCAATACTTCCAATCATGAATTCTAAATCAGGACCTACTCCTCCATCCGGGTCAGTAAGTTCAATTCCATCAAGCTTCGCAGAACCTGGCTGGTACTCAAATCCAAATGGCAGCTTATCAAACACACTTAGATTCTCAATGGTATTAACCGCCTGACTCTTAAGTGTAATAGTGTAATTAATAAAGTCACCTATCTCAGCGACCGACCTATCTACTGCTTTCGTAGCTAATAGTACTCCTAAAGCCTGCGGGTCAAGAGGAATATCAAAGTCCATTCCAACAGGGTCTCCGGTAATTTCAAAATCAATTCCGAACGAAGCGTTTTCATCTAACACCCGATCGGCTGGTAAGGAATCAATAGGTACAATTGAACTGAAAGTATAGCCTGTTGGTGGGGTAACTTCGAGACGATAAACACCCGGTTGCAGGAATGGGAACCTGTATTTTCCGTTAACATCACTGGTTGAATTACTAGGAGCTTCTTCTTTACCATTGGCCGTTCTCACTAGCGCAGGTTGTCCGGGATTACCTCCGTTGTTGGTACCATTTACATCGATAATTACTACTTCGGCCCCTTCTACAACTGCGTTTGTTTCGCTGTCGAAAACGATACCAAATGGATCAACCATTACTTCTGCAGTAACAGATGCTCCAATTCCACCTTCAATACCAGCACAAGCAAGAATAGCCTCAATTACATCATCTTCAATCGTTTCTTTAATTTTGTTGTCTCTTATTACCGGATGAATTGAACCGTCTCTTGTAGGAATTTCTTCCTGGATTCTAAACACAGCTGTGTTTGGTCCTGTTTCAACACCTACATAAAATTCCTGATCACCTGTACCTTGAGATCTAAGTTCGATATCAACAATCTCTATCTCATCCCTTCTCTCGTTACATGCAGAAGCTGTTGCCTGGATATGAAGAGGTTCTCCGATTCCTGAAGTTCCTGTTTCCTCATCAAAATCATTATCCGTAAAGTAGTCGATGCTGGCTGTTACTCCCGGAAGCTCAAGAATTACATCGTTCGAAGCAGCAGCAACGGTAATGTCACCTTCAGGATCAACAAAAGATACTTCTGCAATATTGATGATAGAATCGGAAGCAGTCTCGTTGATCATCACTTCAAAAGAAGCTTCGAAAGTTTCTCCTACTTCTAAGGAATCATAACCGATACCAATAACATGTACCTGTGTTAAATCCTCAGGCAGAGTAGTAGTGTATTCAAAGTCTTCGCCTTCATTTATTTTGTAATATGGTGTTCCACCTGGAACATCAGTGAATGAAACAAAAGTTAGATTTGCAGGAATTGAATCAGTAAGTATTACTTTTTCTGTGGTACTTCCATCAACAATGATTTCCCGAGGTAGTGCCGTTAAATCACCGACATTCTCTCCCCTCAATCTATACTGGAAGTTATCTCCTCTCTCTATGTCCTCCACTCCGATCTGTTCCTTTTCCAGGTCTATGATTGCTCCAATCTGAATGGTGATAGAATCTCTATTAATAATAGTAAGCCCAGCTTCTCTGGCAGTTGCCTCAAATACCATAATCGAAGTCTGAATTGCTCTGTCTTCATCTACACTAATCCATCCGATATAGCTCGTCTCAAATTCCTGACCCGGTTCAAGAACTACTGAGGTTGTAATGGTATCGGTATTCGCAAGTGCTTTGCTTTGCCCAACAAGAGAAGTGTTAGTCCATGCAATATCCTGCATATCAAAATCATCTCCTGAATCATTATATCCTTTGATATCTATCGTGAGTGGAACGGTACCATCATTCCGAACATAATGGCTAAACTCTACGCTTCTGCCTCTAAACTCAGCGATAGAGTTGTTTGGCCAAAAGTTGAACTCCAGGATCCCATCAACGATAACCATTACTTCGTTTGAGTAAGCGTCCTGTTCCTCCCCTCCTTCCAAGTAGGTAGCCGAAACCTGATTAACGATTTCCTGACCAGGAGGCGGAGTCTCTTGTGCATAGATCTCTCCCACAACGCCGAAGAAGGCGAACATCAAGAAGCTGATATGTAGGAAAAATCTATTCACTAATTGTTTTTAAAGAGAAGCAGGGCTACCAACCCCACTTCCATGTCTGGGTTAAGAATTAGTTATCGACCACCACAGCAAATTCAATCGTGAACTTGTGGGTAGGTTGAAGTGAAGTTGCCGTCACTTTTACCGTTCCTGTCGCACCAACGCCTGGATTAGCTCCATCAAGGGCTAGTCCTGTGATTGGACCTACATTTTCAGTTACTGTCGCAATGGAAGCGATTGTGGTATAGGAAGGCACCACATCCTGAACTACCAGGGTGGTAATTGGCTGAGAACCATCATTCACTACTTCAATTCTGTACCATACCGTATCACCGGGGAATACATTGAATTGGTTTTTCGTGTAGGTTCCAGGAGAACCATTTGCATCAGGCGCCTGGAATTTCTCGATAGCAACCACACCAAGCTGTACTTCTGTCTGGTCATTGTTTACTGCATCAGCTAAGCCAACAGTACCCTGATCAGAAATAGTGATGGTTGTGGTTACTGTAGCACCATCATTAAGAGCAGTACTGGCATTTACGATAACGATAAATCGTACCTGATCACCGAAGCTTAATGATCCAATAGCAGCTGGAAAGTCAACAGAGCCTGAGCTGGCTGCATTTGTTAAAAGGGAATCGGCACTAGTTACAGCACCATCTTCATCAGTATCCCAATAAACTACGGCACCCCAACCCGATGGAACCGAGTTAGCTAACTCAATATGGAAGTCAGTATCTGTACCATCATTCTCTGTTACGTTACTATTCACCGTAAACGTATGGATGTAATCCACCGAACCACCAGGAGAAACCACACCGGTTTGCGAAGCAGTAAGCGAAATACTGCGGACGGTGTTTACTGTTACTCGTTCATGTTTAACATCGATAGCACCGGATGTCTGTGATAGAGCACGTACATAAATCTCATTATCTCCTGGTGCAAAACCAGCGGGAATATTTACGGTAAGGTTTACTTCAGCCGAGTCTCCAGATGCGATTGGTCCTACATCCGTAATGATGGAATTACCGTTATTTGGATCGCGGAAGTTAGCCGTCCAGTTAGTTGGAAGAGCATCTGTAACCGCAATGTCACCAGCTGCAGTAGTATCGATACCATAATCAAGCTTGTAGGTATCCTGTTGGTTACTGGTATTGGTAATCCAAAGACTGAAAGTTACCGTGTTGTTTGGATTGGTTGTAATGGTGGTAACCGGATTGGTTTCAGGACCTTGCCCAACACCTGTTCCTGTTCCAATAGCACCATTGTTGGTGATATCAACCGTAGGTACTCTAATACCGTCTAACTTGTCCACGTGGAAATCACTCTCACTTGGATCATTCTGTGAAGTAAGTGTTTTTACTACCGAATAAGGTCCTCCACTTACACCTGAAGGCAAGTTTACCTGGAGAATTACAACAATAGTATCACCAACCGCTACTGGCCCTGTATTGAAAATACCACCAGAGCCTACTGTAAATGGCGAAGTGGGTTCGTCATTAGCATCCGCCTTAAAGAAGGTAAGCGTTGCACTCGGTGGAAAGGAGTTGTTTGACAACGTGATATCGTAGGTATCCGTTGCAGTTCCCTGGTTCACGAATTTGTTAACAAAGTTAACAATTTCACCCTGATCTACTTCTCCAATGCTAACTGTATCAGCTCCTACTGACTCAATATCATAGTTTTCGTCAACGATAATATCGGCAGCGTTGGTAGTGGTAGGAGTTAGAGCATCGTCATGAGAATATGATCCTGTGTTGAGAATGGTATTCCCTTCAGTACCTGCATCTACGGTAACTTTGAAGCTTATCGTACCAGATGCACCCGAGTTGATACTAGCAATAGCGATGATTACCGAATCTGCTGTTCCAGTATCATCGAACTCGTAGGTAATACCCGAAGCGGTTTCGCCAGTTCCTGCATCCGTTAACGGAATACCAGCTGCACCAGACCATACCCCTGAACCAGCAACATAGCTTACGCCTGCTGGAAGCGGATCTTTAATTACAAGATTAGTTGCATCTGAGTTACCACCACTTTCCGCATAGGAAAAAGTGTACGTTACGGTATCTCCAACTGCCACATTCTGTACACTTCGGTTCTTCTGAACATTAACTACCGCATCCTCATCTACTTGAGTCGTATTTGTAGTTGAGTCCGCCTGGGTAGCATCGAAGTCAGAGGTAGCTTTAATCTGGAATGTTTCGATGTCTCCATCGTTCGCAGTAACCGGTACATCCGCCACAATTACGATACCGTAGGTAAACGGATTACCACCAATGTTTCCCGGGAAGGAAATATTTGGGGTTTCGAATATCTCAGTAAAGTTATCCGGTGTCCCGTCAAAGTCGGTATCCGGATAGATCCTGATATTATCGAAATCGAAATCCCCACTACCCTCCAGGGTGGTAAGGTCGAATTTATCGGTCCCGTTACCAGTGTTGGTAATGGTATGTGGGAAAGTTACCTGACCACCAGGACTCACGGTTTTGGAAATACCCGCGTTAATGGTCACACCTGCAATTTGCTGTACAATGGTTTCTACAGTGTTAGAAGTAACCGATTGTCCAGTTCCAGTGTTATCAACATAGGTTGCACTTGCCTGGTTACCGATAGCTGTTGCTGCCGGAGGCACCTGGGCGAATACATCAAGGGATGTAACGCCTAGTAAAACGCCGAAAACCAGAAACAACCCCGCGAGGCGTGAAGCCAAGCTGCTTGTTCGTCGTGTTTTATGTGTATACATGGATTCTATCCTGTTTAGGTTTAGAATTATTGATTTATTGTTTGTTTGATTTTCCATAAGACTAGTTATCTATCACCTTAACTCTGGCGACAAGAATGACTTGTTCCCCCGCATCGAGTGACGGAACCAACCAGCGTAGTCGGCGGTATTCGCGCCCCGGAACCTCTTCAGTCACTGTGGTTCCGTCAGGTTGTCGCACTTGACGAGTTAAGGGTAGTCGTTGGAAAGTGTTGCCAGTATTGGAGAGGCTGGCTCCCTCTAAGCTTGGGCTTGCGGTCTCAAGCAAGTACTCCATCCCTATCGGAATTGGAAGTACAGGCATGAGCTGCGATATGCTATTGCCCAAATTGTTTGTGTAGGTAAGCCGGTATTCGATGAGATCACCCGGTCTTACTTCAGTAGTTTCGGTTGCTATTTCTTCACCAGCTTCGTTAGTGGTGATATTGTAAACTTGGAGAATTGATGAGACTCCGTTTTGCTGCTGAGCTAAAACTTGTACAGTTGAACCCAGACATAGCAATGCCAAGAGAATTAACTTAGTTTTCATGGTACCTATTTTTTGATTGAAGTTGCATTCATTTTCTGTACATAAAGAAAATACCACATGCCCCCTCCAGAGCGGGTTAGATTGGACTAATAAAGACCCTACAAAAAGCTCGATTAATATTAGAGAAGCTTAATAAAAGTAAGCTCCTAGGTTATTTAAAAGCAATAAATAGCTTAATGAAGAAAAATTACTACAGAAATAATTTCAATGAATTTTATAAAAATTTATTACTCTTTTTATTATGTAAATATTTATAAGAAAAAACAGTGTTAAGTAATTTTAAAAACTTTTTGCTTCCTTGATCTTTCGAATCCTCTTACCTTCATAAAAAATTGGCTATGATTTCAAAAGAAGTATTAAAGAAAATTCGCAAGCTCGAAATCCAGACTAAGGGTCTTGTGAATACTCTGTTTGGCGGTGAATACCAATCTGCCTTTAAAGGCCGGGGAATGGCGTTTTCGGAGGTTAGAGCTTACAATTACGGTGATGATATTCGCCAAATTGACTGGAATGTAACCGCCCGAACAGGCGATCCTTACATCAAAATTTTCGAGGAAGAAAGAGAGCAAACACTCATGCTTTGTGTAGATATTTCGGCAAGTGGAGTGTTCGGAAGTCATAGCCAGAGGAAGATGGATGTAGCGATTGAAATCTCTGCGGTTCTTGCGTTTAGCGCGATTAAAAATGGCGATAAAGTGGGACTAGTTTTGTTCAGTGATGGCATTGAAAAGGTAGTTCCCCCTAAAAAAGGAAGAACCCACGTTCTTCGTTTGATTAGAGAACTTTATACTACGCGACCAAAGGGTCGGGGTACGGATATAGCTGAGGCACTTGGCTATGTAAATCGGTTGTTAGACCGACGAGCCATCGTTGTATTAGCTTCGGATTTTCAGGATGAGGACTATGAAAAGCAGTTACGGATCACTAATCAAAAACATGATTTGGTAAGTATCATTATTAACGATCCGTTTGAGGATGAGCTACCAAATATCGGATTAGTACCTTTTAGAGATGCGGAATCGGACAGAGAAATCCTTATCGACACCTCCAACAAATCGGTAAGAACTCAATACGCAAAAAAGAAAAGAGCTCACAAGGCGAAACTAGATGAAGCTCTTCTCAAAATGAAGGTAGATGCGGTTAATGTAAGTACAAATAAGTCTTACGTTCGCCCATTAATGAATTTCTTCCAGCGAAGAATGAATAGGTACTAGGGGTTATTAACTCTTTACTACACCATGTACTAGAAAAGGGTCATTCTGAGCATACCTGCGAAGAATCTAGACGGGTAAAAGACTCTTAGAAATCATAAAGCGAACTTACAACTCAATTAGATCCTTCGGCGGTAGCCTCAGGATGACTAAGAGAAAAAAGCTTTTAATAAGTAAAATCGCTAGAAGCCAACATAGGCTTTCCAATCTGATTTAATTGGAACTTATACTTCTCGATAGTAAGATCAAATTTACCCATTTCCGACTCTTCAATCGCCTTAGATGGAGGCAGTTCCAAAGTCAAAGGATTTACCGGCTGATCATTTTTATAAACACGGTAATCAAGGTGAACTCCGGTTACTCTTCCGGTTCTACCCACATACCCTATTACCTGACCTTGTTTTACTTTTACCCCTGATTTTATCCCAGGCCCAAAACCGTTTAAATGTAAATAAGCTGTTGTGTACGTACTGTTATGCTTAATCTTTACAATATTTCCATTTGGACCTCTGTACCTCGATTCTATAATAGTACCATCTCCTACTGCTATAACCGGGGTACCTAAAGGTGCAGCATAATCGACTCCATAGTGAGGCATTCTTCTTTTTAAAACCGGGTGAAAACGACTATGTGAGAAGTTTGAACTCACTCTCTGTGAGTAGGTAAAAGGGGCTTTTAAAAGAGCTTTCTGAACGCCTTTACCTTCGCTGTTAAAATATCCAGCCCTATCATTGCTCTCATAGAAGAAAGCATCATATGATTCATTCTTATGTACAAACTCTGCTGCTAAAATTTTACCCACTCCGTAAGGTCTGCCATCCACAAGTTGTTGTTCATATATCACTTTGAACGAATCGTCTTTGTATACTCTGAAGAAATCGATTTGCCATCCAAAAATTTCACTCAACCTGTTCCCCAATAGTGGATCCTGATTATTTTCCAATAGAGCTTCATATAATGATGAAGTGATTACCCCCGATGTTTCCGAAATTCTGGTAGTAATCTCTTTCTTCCCTTTTTTTACCTCTATATCTCCTTCAAAATCAAATACAACGTAATTCAACAAATCATTGTGAAGAATCAGTCTGTTCAATGCCTGACTTTCATCATCTACATAGGTGATATATCGTTGCCCGGGTTGAATTCTGTTGGTTCTGAATTTACCCTTTGACTTTTGAACCACCTCATCTATTTCCTGAGCAGTTACATCAAGTCCTGATAAGATTAGATAAAGACTCTCATTTCTCCTGACTCTTTTTTCCTGTATTACATCACCACTAACCTGATACCCGTATTCATCCAAAATCGGTGATTCCTTTATTTCAACGAATGAATCTAGACTTACAGAAGGAACACCTTCTTCGTATCCTGGTTTGGCATCGAATAATGTACAACTGGAAAGAATGCAAAGCATACCAACCCATTGCAATGATCTTCTAACCCTTTTTTTCTGCATATTTCTATAGATGATTAACGCGGATGAGGATACGAATTTCCTCCAGCTTTTCATAGGAACCATTTTTTACATCTCAAGCCACAAATTGGTACACACATTTTATCCAATATCTACTATTTTTGACACTTTTAAGACGAACCTTAACAATTTTGATGCCCGCTAGAGCGAATTCTCATAAGATTCTTGTTTTCTTTATTGTGTTTATTTCCGGATGGTTGATACCTGATTTCGTTCAAGCTCAATCAGCAACAGCCAGGGTATCAAAAGATTCACTCACCGTCGGAGAACTCTTTGACCTATCAATTACATTAAGGGTCGAGCAATCCTATCAACGTATCATATTCCCTGATTCAACCAGCTTCCCTCCGATCATTGATTTTAATTCCAGCAGACAATACAGAATCACTGATTTTGCGGATAGTGTTCTTTATCAACTTCAATTCTTTGCCGACAGAGATATATCGCTTTCTCCGTTTCCGGTTATTCTGGTTTCTGCTTCCGATACAAGTGTAGTTTATACAAACCCTATTTCACTCTACTTCAAAACAGTACTGCCATCTGAAGACGCGGAACTAAAACCATTGAAGCCTATTTTTGACCTTTCTGGTTTTCCCTGGGCCTGGGCAATCATCATACTTGGGTTGATAATTGCTGCAATTGCAGCTTATTACACCTTCTTTAAGAAGAAGGAAGAAATTGAAGAACCTGAGGTTATAGAACTTGTTCCATTCTTTAGTCCTTTAGATGGACTTGAAAAAGAATTAGCCAGACTCAAACAGGAGTATGATTTAGCAGCTACTAAAGATTATAAATATTTCTATAGTACGCTAAGTGATTCCATCCGCCAATATTTTGAGGATCTATATAACATTCCGGCTTTAGAGTCCACATCCCGTGAGCTATTCCGATACATGGATGCTTTTGGTGTTGATCATGAAATGATAAAAAGTACCCGACAGGTATTAAACAGATCCGATATGGTTAAGTTTGCGAAATTTACTCCAACATTGGACGACGCCTGGTCATGTTATCAATATGCTGTTGACTTTTTGGACAGAGCACGAACTGTAGATGCTTCCAGGATCTCCAGAAAGAAAGCATTATTTGAATCTGAACAACATCTTGCAAACCAACCACAGGAGGCTGAATAATGGAATGGGCTAATCCTGAATGGTTTTGGGCATTATTGGTACTTCCTGTACTCCTGGGAGTATATCTATATCGTTTTTTTACCAAGAAAAGAGCCTCTCTTACCTTTTCTTCTACCTCCATTTTTGATGGGATAACCGGAAACTGGAAAGCACATCTCCATTGGTTGAACCTCCTTCTTTATCTGGGTGGAGTTACCCTCCTCATTTTGGCTATGGCGCGCCCTCAGCTAAAGCTAACTACTGTTGAGCGAAATGCGGAAGGTATCGATATAGTGATGGTGTTGGATATGTCATCTTCGATGAGAGCAGAGGATTTAAAACCAAACCGATTCGAAGCAGCAAGGGAAGTAGCTACCGGATTTGTAGAAAAAAGAATTTCGGATAGGATTGGTCTGGTTACCTTTGCGATGAAGAGCTTTACCGTTTGCCCCCCTACCCTTGACTACCGTCTGCTAAAACAACTCATTGGAGAAGTAGAAATGGGAGTAATCGAAGATGGAACAGCTATTGGAATGGGTATTGCGACTGCCATAAACCGACTCAAAGACAGTGAGACCCAAAGCAAGATTATTATCCTACTTACCGATGGTCAAAATAATGCCGGAGAAATCGACCCGGTAACTGCAGCTGACCTTGCGGTGACCTATGGAATTAAAATCTACACTATCGGAGCTGGCACAAGGGGAACTGCTCCATACCCGGTACAGGATCCCATTTTTGGACGTCGTTATCAGAACATTCCAGTGAACATTGATGAAGAAATGCTCACGAGTGTTGCGGAGCTTACAGGAGGAAAATACTATCGAGCTACAGATACTGAACAGCTTTTTAACATTTATGATGAAATCGATCAACTTGAAAAATCTAAAGTAGAAGAAATCATCTACACAGATTACGAAGACCAATATCCACTCTACCTGCAGCTTTCAATACTGCTGCTTCTCATTGGTTTTTTAATTGATCGGGTATGGCTTAAAACACTAGTCCAGTATTAGTACAAAGCTTCTGTCTATAACATCTCCTTTCCGTATCTTCTGCACCTTTAAATTTTAAGAGTCTATTCAATGTCTCTGGAGAACATACGCTCCTTAATTTCAAAAAGTCCTTCCGTTGCAGCTTACTCAACTGCTATTAAAGAGAATAATAAATTGGCTCTTAAGGGCAGTATAGGCTCTTTTTTGCCCTTTCTTATTGCAGAACAAAGCAAAAGTTATAAGAACTTACTCCTTATCACTGATACCGACGAAGACGAGCGTTTCTTGAAATCAGATCTTTCCATTCTAATAGAAAAAGGGATTGTTCACTTTCCATCTACACACCTAAAGCCATACGATAATGAGCAAATTGTAGATTCTTCATTATTAGTGCAGCGGTCGGAAGCGTTGCAAGAAATACAGGAAGGAAATGCAGCTATTTCTATTGCTTCAGCAGAAGGTATATTTGAAAAAGTGGCCCCTCCTTCTGTATTGGATTCGGTAAGCATACTACTTTCAAAAGGAGATGAAATTGACCTTGAAAAATTGCGGACTGACCTTGTGGATCAGGGCTACCAACCCGTCCGATTCGTAGACCAGCCTGGTGAGTATGCAATTAGAGGTGGAATTTTGGATGTGTTTCCTTTTTCGGGTGAGTATCCACTACGTTTTGAATTTTTTGGAGATGAAATTGACTCAATTCGTGAGTTTGATGCCGATTCTCAACGTTCGATTTCTTTTTTAAATCAGACAAGGATTGTCCCTAACCTCTCTGATCTACCAGATACAGAGAAAACTTCTTTGCTCCACTACTTTAGTCAGGATACACTGGTCATTCTTAAAAATCCTGCACTAATTTTTGCTGCGCTTAAGGAAAAATTCCAGCAAGCGGAAGAACGATTCGAACATCTGAATAAAGAAGATGCAGCTAGTCCGGATCAACTTTTTGTTTCTAAGGAAGAGTTTGAACAAGAACTCACAAAGTTTTCTAATACCGTAATCACAGGAAATCAGGCAAGTTCTTCTGAAAAAATTCCTTCGCATTCATTTGAGTTAAAGCCTCAACCCGATTTTCATGGAAATTTCAAACTGCTAAGGGAAAACATTGAAGGGAATTCTGAAAAAGGTGTTCGAACCATTATCCTGTGTGATAACAATGGACAGAAAACACGGTTTGAAGAATTACTTGGAGAACCTACCCCTACCCTTAATTACGAATTGGTGGTAGAGTCACTCCACGAAGGTTTTATCTATCCGGAATCAAAATTAGCTCTTTATACGGATCACCAGATTTTCAACCGGTACCATCGACCCAAGGTTAGAAAGAGAAGATACTCGGGGGGAATATCTTTCAAAGAACTCAAAGATTTGAGCATAGGCGATTATGTTGTACATGTCGATTATGGGATAGGAAAGTTTGCAGGCTTCAAAAAAATCAAAGTAAAAGAGATAGAACAGGAAGTAGTTGTTCTTCGGTATCAGGAAGAATCACTCCTTTATGTGAATGTTTCCAGTCTTCATAAGCTTCAAAAATATTCAGGTAAAGAAGGCACTGCTCCAAGGATAACTAAACTAGGATCTGGAGAATGGGCTCGGAAAAAAGCCCAAACGAAGAAAAAAGTAAAAGATATTGCCAGAGAGCTTATTCAGCTTTATGCAAAGCGTAAAATGCAAAAAGCGTATGCATTTTCAGGAGATCAGGGATGGCAAACAGAGCTTGAAGCACGATTTGAATACGAAGAAACACCAGATCAGGATGAAGCCATTAAAGCGGTAAAAACAGATATGGAAAGTTCTCAACCTATGGATCGCTTAGTATGTGGCGATGTTGGGTTTGGAAAAACTGAAGTAGCCGTCCGGGCTGCATTCAAAGCAGTAATGGATAATAAACAGGTCGGAGTATTAGTTCCCACCACCATTCTCGCTGAGCAGCATGCCAAGACCTTCACAAAAAGGATGAAGGAATTCCCTGTTAGGATTGAAGCTCTTTCCCGATTCAAAACCAAAGCGGAACAATCGAAAGTGATTGAAGAGCTGAAAGAAGGCAATATGGATATTGTGATTGGTACACATCGCTTGCTTTCTAAGGATGTGAAATTCCATGATCTTGGGCTTATCATTGTTGACGAAGAACAACGTTTTGGGGTATCTGCAAAAGAAAAATTGAAGGAATTCAGAGCTTCAGTAGACGTACTCACCCTTACCGCAACCCCTATTCCAAGAACTCTCCAGTTTTCATTAATGGGTGCACGGGATCTAAGTGTAATCAATACTCCTCCTCCAAACCGCCAACCGGTTTATACAGAGATTCACAGCTTTAATGAAGAGCTAATTCGTGATGCCATCCTACAGGAAATGAGCCGTGGCGGTCAGGTATTCTTCATTCACAACAGGGTTAAAAATATTGAAGAAGTAGCCGATATGATTCGAAGGCTGGTTCCTGATACAAGAGTTCGCTTTGGGCATGGGCAGATGAGTGGGCCTCAACTGGAAAAGATCATTGGAGATTTTTACCAGCACAAGTTTGATGTATTGGTATCGACTAACATCGTAGAAAATGGAATAGATATTTCGAATGCTAATACCATCATTATTAACAATGCGAACAACTTTGGACTAGCAGAACTTCATCAGCTAAGAGGTAGAGTTGGACGGTCGAACCGTAAAGCTTTTTGCTATCTCATCACCCCTCCTATTGAGACCTTAACCCCTGAAGCAAGGAAACGCCTTCTTGCGCTGGAAGAATTTTCAGATTTAGGATCAGGATTCAACATTGCAATGCGTGATTTAGATATTCGTGGAGCCGGAGATATTTTAGGTGGAGAGCAAAGCGGATTTATCAATGATATAGGTTTCGATTTATATACCAAGATCCTGAATGATGCAGTACGCGAATTAAAGGAATCCGAGTTCTCTGATTTATTTGAAGGAGTTGAAGCAGAAGTAGATTTACCTGAAACCACGGTTGAGTTTGATGCATCGGCCCTCCTTCCACAGGAATATGTAGCCGACAATGTAGAACGACTGAACCTTTATCGAAAGCTTTCTCAATCTAAGTCAGAGAAAGAGATTGAAGAATGGAAGGAAGAAATTCAGGATCGTTTTGGCCCTGTCCCAAAAGAAGCAGAAACACTCATTTTAGCTAGCAAAATCAAGCTTTTTGCATCTAGAAACTTCTTTATTAAAGTGACAATCAGAGCCGGTAGAATGTGGTGTGTTTGTCCTAAAACCGGAAGTGAATTAGGAGACCAATATTTCCAAAGCGGTCGTTTTCAAAAGACATTGGAGAAAATGGAGAAGCTTAAGCCAGAGCTATTCCAGGTTATTCAGAAAAATGATACCGTTCGCTTTGCTATCCAGGACATCCCCGATTATGAAGCAGCACTTGCTTTTCTAAAGAGCCTGGCAGAATAATAGTTTATAGTCATTCTGAGGATACTTCCGAAGAATCAACACAACCCTGAACAATTAAACACTGTGTTGATTCTTCACTTACGCCTGTCCTCTGTACGCATACTTCGGAAGGCGGGCTCAGAATGACTTAACATAAAACCATCCGCGAGGAACGAAGCGGTCTCAGTGAGATTGCTTCGCTATGCTCGCAAAATTATCTTCCTTTGTTTCGAAATCTTATGAAATGGCTCATAATGTAGTTTCCTCACAAAGATCCTGAAACAAGTTCAGGATGACCTATAAAAAGGTTATTCTCCCTTTATGGCTGATATCTCCAAATACATAACCCTTATTAAGTCCGGACACCCCGTTGCTTTCCCCACAGAAACGGTATACGGACTAGGTGCAGATGCATGGAATCCTTCAGCCATAGCTAGAGTATTCGAGATAAAAGGCCGCCCTTCTGATAATCCCCTTATTGTTCATGTTTCCAGCGTTGAACAAGCAAATGATTTTGTAGAGGAAATCACTGAAACCGCAAAAGTCCTTATGGATAGTTTTTGGCCTGGCCCTCTTTCGTTGGTTCTAAAAAAGAAAACCAAGGTGCTGGATGCAATCACCGCTGGTTTAGGTACTGTAGCTATCAGAATGCCCGACCATCCCATGGCTCTGGAATTAATCGCTCAAACCGGGCCATTAGTAGCCCCTAGCGCCAATACTTCCGGAAAACCAAGCCCTACTAAAGCAGAACATGTTCGCCAGGATTTTGGAAAAGGCTTTCCTGTTATTGATGGAGAAGCCACTAAGATTGGCCTCGAATCAACGGTGATTGACTTAACAGGAGAAAGACCGGCCATTCTGCGGCCCGGCAGCATCAGTCGAAAACAAATTGAAGAAGCGCTTGGTATGGATGTGGAAGAGTCCTTTTTCCACCATATGGAACGCCCAAAAAGCCCTGGTCAAAAATACTCCCACTATAAACCAAAGGCCGAAGTACGTTGGTTGACAGAAGAAGATGATCTTTCTGATCCCTCTACCCTTTTCCTTCTTCAGGAAGGTGAGTTAAAGGCTGATAATCTTATCTACTACCGAGGCAATTTGGAACAGATGGCCAGAGAGTTATATGATCGGTTTAGGCAAGCAGATTTGGAAGGGTTTAGGAAGGTTGTGATTGAGTCCATTGAAGATTCGGACAATTCAGTCAGCTCAGCACTTAAAAACCGCCTGGATAGAGCAATACAAAAGTAATTTGGTTCTTTGTTTTCTAGAGCTAAACCATTTAGATTTAATAAGTTTTTATTAATTCTATTTTTATGAAACTTCAACACCTCCCTTCATTTCATCTGTTAGCTCTACTACTAATCACCCTTATTTTTTCTAGTACTTCTCTATATGCTCAATCAGTAGAGAATACAATTTCTGCAGAAGAAGTAAGAATAGTATTACTTGAGAAAGAGGTTGAAAATCTGAGTAGAGAAATAGAAGATTATCAGAATTTTCTTAAAGAACTATATGAAGGAAAAGCGCGAAAACATGAGTCGGAGTTCATGATAATTGAAAATAAAATCGAAAATTTTATCACAACTATATCACTAATAGGCTCTTTTTTAGTTGTTCTTTTGACCTTTCTTGGCAAAAATCTACTTGTTAGTTCAGTCGAAACATATTTCAACAAGCAAGCAAAAAATATTACATCTAAAAAAATAAATTCCATTCTTACCGAAGAGTGGATTCGAAGTGAGGTTGAAGAGAAAGTTAAACGTCCAATCGATAAAGCAGTAACCAAGCTTGAAAAAGATTTCAAAAAGAGAAGCGGAGAAATAATTTCCGATTCACGTAAGGCATTAACTGAAATAGAAGAAGTTTTAGAAATTAGAAGAGCAGTGCTTGAAAAAAGTGGACTTGATAACAAGATTGGTAAATCGTCTCCTGAAGACAAATTAAAGATTTTGGATTTTGAAGAAACACTTGAAGAAACTAAACGAGAAGAAGACTTTAATGCAGACGATTGGTTTTGGAAAGGCCTAGCAGAAGATGAAAGAGAAGAGTACAATGAAGCAATTATCTCTTATTCTAAGGCTATTAAGCTGAACCCAACAAGCTGGAGAGCATGGAACAATAGAGGTTACACCAAAATTGAATTAGAGAAATATGAAGAAGCAATAGAAGATTTGAATAAAGCAATTAAGTTAGATCCAAAAAAATCGATTGGCTGGAGCAATAGAGGGGTCGCTAAAATGGAATGGGGCAAACTTGAGCAGGCTATTAGTGATTTAGATGAAGCTATTAAACTGGACCCCGAAAACTCATATGCGTGGAGCAATAGAGGGGTTGCTAGAAAAAAGATTGGGAAATCTGAAGAAGCTATTATTGATTTAAATGAAGCAATAAGACTACAACAGAGCAACTCTATTTTATGGAGTAATAGAGGTGGCTGTAAAAATGATCTAAAAAGATTTAAGGAAGCAATTGAAGACTTTGACAAAGCTATTGAGCTGGACTCAAAGGTCAGTAATACATGGAATAATAGAGGTTTTTCAAAAAATGGACTAGGTATGTATAAAGATGCCATTAAAGATTTAGATAAAGCTATTGAACTAAATCCAAAAAACCCTTACCCATATGCGCATCGTTCTTACTCGTATTTTCAATTAGGCAAACTTAAGCAAGCAGAATCGGATAGTGAAAAAGCAATACAGCTTGACCAAAATTATGGACGCCCATACCATGTATCTGGGTTGATTAATCAAGCTGAAGGTAGGGTAGATGCAGCATGTGAAGCATGGAAAAAAGCTTTGGAACTTGGTTTTCAAGAAGCTCAGGAAAAGCTCGATGAATTTTGCGCATAATAAACTAATTGAATAATGAAAAGAACCCTCAAAATTCTAAAAATCCTGGCCATTGCTTTACTCAGCCTGGTAGCCTTGCTCTTTATCACGTTATTGGTTGTTTGGCAAAACCCGGAATTTGGAGGAGATATGGATGAATCGAGTTTAGCTAAAGCAGAAGCCTCTCCTCAGTACTATAATGATCATTTTGAAAATAATCCCGAAGCACTTCCCAATGATCTAATGACTAACATAAGAGAAATGAGAGGTGATCAGATACGGATTCCGGCAAGTCCATTCCCAATAGAAATTCCTCAAATTAGTGATACAGTCAGCTCTGGTATTAACGCAACTTGGTTTGGCCACGCCACTGTTTATGTTGAAATGGACGGCAAACGGATTATGACTGATCCAATGCTGTCGAATAAGGCTTTTCTGGTAAAGATGATTGCCCCTGAACGTTATAACCCTCCCCCAATAAGCGTGGAAGAATTACCTGCTATTGATATAGTAACTATTTCTCATGATCACTTTGATCACCTCGATATGAATACGGCTATACATTTAGCAGATAACGGAACTTTATTTTTTGTGGGTATTGGTATAAAAGCTCATCTCATGACCTGGGGAATATCAGAAGAACAGATATATGAAATGGACTGGTGGGAAAGTGTGAGTATTGACGATTTTATTATTCATTGTATTCCAGCTCGACACTATTCGGGACGTAAATGGATGGACAATTCGACCTTATGGACATCCTGGGTTATTGAAAGCCCTGAGCATCAGATTTATCATAGTGGCGATACCGGGTATGGACCTCACTTTAAAGAAGTTCATGAGAAGTTTGGGCCAATGGATATCAGCTTTATCAAAGTTGGAGATTACGGGGAAGATTTGGGCTGGCAAGATATACATATGCCTACCGAGCGCTCTGTTGAGGCAGCCAGAGATCTCAATTCGAAAATAATGTTCCCCATTCACTGGGGTACTTTCTCACTTTCCTATCACGATTGGTTCGAACCTATTAATCTTGCGGTGCAATATGCCAGAGAAAAAGAGGTGGTATTAGTAACCCCGAAACTGGGTGAAACCATTAATGCTGATTCTACCATCACTAATGAACAGTGGTGGAAGCCTTTGGAATTAGAGCAGAAGTAGCACTATTAATCTGATAGATACGATTCTAATTGGTTGTTCTTTTGTTATTTCTGTCCCGAATGCTTCGTCATTGCGAAGGACTCGGCGATAGCTAGCCCTGAAGCAATCTCGCCTTATTCATAGAGATTGCCCGCCTGCCGAAGCCTCGTGCGGAGTTCGTGCTTCGTCGATTCTATTATTAGAGCAACACACCGTTTTTAGGCTCCTCGCAAAGACCCTACTTATTTATAGATTTCTCACTTCGTTCGAAAAAAAACTAAACAGAAAGAACTATATAAATCATTACTCAGTTAGTTAAAAAGTAACTTGACTATCCAAAATGAATCCTGCATTCCTACTACTCTGCATTACATTTTCAATGACTTTATACAGCTCTATTAACGCGCAGAATCTATCTAATCACCGTTGGGAGAATAGAGTTCTAATTCTCGTCACAGATGATTTAGAAAACGAATACTATCAAAAGCAGCTTAAAGAGTTGGAAGGAAACGAAGAGAAATTGAAAGAACGGAAGTTGACTATTTATAGGGTTTGGGAAGGCCAATATAAAATCGGACTCGAAGATCAAAATGGATGGTATTCAGTCTTAGATGACAATTTTTCCAAATTGACAACTCTCTCGGATTCAGAGTTTGAAATTATCCTTATTGGTTTGGATGGGGGTGTTAAAGTAAGAGAAACTGAGACAATAGAAGTCGAGAAACTATTCGCCATTATTGATTCGATGCCAATGCGAGCGCAAGAGATTCGCAATTCTTACTGACCAAATGCTTCGTCATTGCGAAGGACTCGGCGATAGCTAGTCCTGAAGCAATCTCGCCTTATTCATAGAGATTGCCCGCCTGCCGAAGCCTCGTGCGGAGTTCGTGCTTCGTCGATTCTATTACTCAATTTATATATAGCTTTCCGGCTCCTTGCAAAGACTATTTGCCACAAGTTTAATTCTCGGATTTCTCAGTCGTTAACTCCTTCGAAATGACAAGAAAACAAAGAGAACTAAAAAAAATTTATCCCGGTTTACTCAGCAACTAGTCATACTACTTTTTTGATGTGTAATGTTGATGTATGAATCCTTCTGAACTTAAAATTTGGATCGCTGAGATAAAAAAAAGCAACCGCCTAGCCTTCTCTAATTTCTTTAGAGAATCCTACGGTACCTACGTTGCCTATGCGCAACGATACGTCTATTCAAAAGACGCTTCAGCAGATATCGTTCAGGAAGCATTCATAAAGTTATGGGAAGTTCGGGACCAGCTCGAAGCCCATAAATCTCTTAAGGCATTCATGTACACCATAGTCAGAAATCTGGCTTTGAATTATATCAGAGATCACGAATCCAGATATACAGAGTTGGATGAGGAGAATCTCTCTATTCATCAAGAGGAGAAAAAGGATTCCGGAGAAGACCATTCTTCGGAATCCCTTTTTCAGGTTCTTATTTCACGACTACCGGAACGGCAAAAAGAAGCTTTTGAGCTCAGCCGCTTCGATGGGTTACAACATGATGAAATAGCTCAAATTATGAGTGTATCTCCCAGAACGGTGAACAATCATATTGTAGCTGCCTTAAAAACACTTAGAGATGAATATGAAAAAGAAACATCAAAGGTGATGGCATTATGAGTAGTGATGATAAACACACAATACCTCCCAAGATACTAGATCTGCAAAGTCTGCCAGAAGATCTCCAGGAGATTTGGGATGCATCTGAAGAAGCCAGACCAAAAGCTCAAGTCCCTGACGAACTTGAAACAGAAGATGCGTTAAAGAAAGTGCTGCTTCAAATTGACACTCAAGAATCTAAATCTACAACGAGGAAACGACCTTTTTATATTTACGCCGCGGCAGCTTCTGTACTCATTGCTGCTCTAACGGCAGGTTTTCTGTTCAATTCCGTTGATATAGTCGCTCCTATAGGCCAGACTCAACTGATAAGCCTTTCTGATGGCTCTACGGTAGAGTTGAACAGCAATTCGACCCTCACCTATCGGCCTCGGGTATATGGGATATTTTCGAGAAATGTGTCTCTGGATGGAGAAGCCTATTTTGATATTGCTAGGTCAACTACTCCATTTGCGGTTACCACACAACATACGGTAGTTGAAGTATTAGGTACTGAATTCACCGTTTCTGACTGGAAAGATTCACGTTATAATAATTCCGAGGTAGCTGTATATGAAGGAAAAGTGCAGGTAACCGCGTTCTCAGAATCAGCTCATATCCTGGAGTTAGGCGATGCTATTTCTATAGATAGTCAAACCAAAACTATTACTAAAAACGAAGTTGACCCTACTCTTCCTACTTCATGGAAAGGGATCGGAAGTTCAGAATCCGATCTTACATCCTTGTTTGAGCGATTGGCTTTATTGAACGATATCGAAATTCGGTTCGATGAAGAATACTTTTCAAAAGAAAAGATTACCGCTTATTACTCCTCTGAAAAATCGATTTCTGACATACTGAATGATTTGTCCATTGTTAAAGGCTTTGAAGTATCCAAAACCAAAGACGGCTTTAGCATTACTAAATAGCACATGAAGAGAGCTGTAGCACTAGTACTTTTTTTAATACCCATTTGGGTATCTGCCCAGGAATCTGAAACCAAAAGATTCGTTGCCAGAGGAGTATCTATTGAGTCAGCTATTATCAAGCTTGTTGAATCCGAAGAAATTGACCTGGTCTATGATCCTTCTCTCCCACTTAAAGACATCGTTTATATTTCTCTGAATTATAAAACTCCTTCCGAGGTACTTAGGGAGATCCTAAAAGGAAGTAAACTCGACTTCATTATTCTTTCTTCCGGTACTTATGTAATCACTGAGAAAAAGGGAATCCAAAAAGATTACGGGCGTTTTTACGGCTATGTATTTGATGCTGAAACAGGATCACCTATCTCTAATGCCACCGTATTTCTTTCTGATGCTTCCAATAGCACCTATACTAATCAGAATGGATATTTTTCAGTAAACTCACTTATCGCTGGTTCATACCCGGTTATATTCAGTTCAGTCGGCTATGAATCTCAACAGGCAACTGTTTCAGTAGAAGCCAATTCGGAAGTAAAAGTAATCAGACTTTCTCCTAAAACTTTTTTAGGTGCTCCGATTGTGGTACAAGCTCAAACCCCTTCTCTATCTCTGAATAAATTAGCCGAAGGAGTAGATTTTCAACAATCAATGGAGCAACAACCCTCTGCGCAAGAATCTCCGATTAAAGCGACAACCGTATATTCCGGAATCAGCTTCAATGAAAGTCAACAAACGCTGAGTATCCAGGGAGGAAACCCGGAGAATCAACTCATTAAGCTGGACGGGGTTCCTATGTATGGAATCGGTAATCTGGGAACACACATCGGTTCATTTAGTCCCTACGCTATTGATAAGGTGTATATAAAAAAGGCAGGTTATGGAGTGGATGATGGTGGAGTATTATCAGGCATTGTTGACTTCCGGCAGGCAGCTCGACCAGGATCAAACTCCTTGGGACTAATCCAGGTAAACCCGAATAGTATTAATGGAGCAGTTAGCCCTTTGATTCATAGGAGCTGGAATACCTCCCTTGTCGTAAGAGCAAATCAAATTGGAGGAGAATTACCTTATGGATACAGAACAAATGTTCAATCCAGAAATCTACTCGATCCCCTCACACAAAACTTTTTGATGGGCGGAAATGGTGATATCGCTCATTATGATCAGCAGGTACAAAATCAGAGTATAAACTTCTTTGATGGGCACTTTACCGCCGAAACTTCTACCTCAGATTTTCAAAGGACTATTGTTTCCGGATATTTTGGAAGCCAGCGTTTCACTAATGAATTACTTTCGGAGCGTAATACCATCAACTCAAACCAACCCTTTTTTGTATACAGCCAGGAAAATGGAGAACGCCTGAATAGCATGCTTCAATTGAGCAGATATCAGGTCATTTCAGATCGAGCTGATATTTCTTTCCAGGGATATTATTCCGGCAGCTCTTTTTCAAATATCTACTTTATGGAAGGAAATGACAGTTTGTATCAGGCTGGCCATAATGCAAATGATGCTTTCCAGTTTTATTCGCAACGATATGATTCTGATGCTTCTTTGGTAGATGAGCAATCGATACAAGAATTAGGTGCTACAGCCGAGCTCGTTTACCACGTTGATTCCAGGTTAAAGCTCACTAACGGGTTAGAAACACAGTTCCTTTCCTATGATTTTGGCATCAATGATCTTTTCTATTTCCCGATTGAGAATACTAACTCCGTTCTCTTAACCAGCTTTTATAGCCAATCTGAATTTACTGTCAGCCGAAACTTGCGAGCTTCATTTGGGGCACGATCGACTTTTAGCACTTCTAATCAGCAAATATATATACAGCCGCGTTTCTCGCTTACTCTGGATAGCGAAAAAACCCCGATCGGTTTTCACACTATATCTTTATCAGGCGGTGTATATCGCCAATTTATCCACCAGCTCCATCTCACAAATGTAGGACCAAGTGCATTCACATCGTACAATGATTTCACAGTCCCAATAGATAATTCACTTGCTATCCCTGCTTCGTACCAGGTAGCAGGTTTGTGGGAGATCTCGGTTTCGGAGCTTACCTCTATTTCATTTGAGACCTATTATAAATGGACTCCAAACATCTATGAGGTCAGTTATCAGCGATTATTAGTCCCCCAAAGTAATCGAAGTCAATCTTTTACCTCGCAAAGTGAGTTTTTGATGGATGCTGAGGGATATTCTTTTGGCGGCGCATTGAGCTTTATCCAAACTTTTGAAGATCCAAATATCCAGTTGAAGTGGTTGAATCAAAGCAATATTTCGAAAAGAACTAATCCCGAGAGGTTTAATGGAAATGAGGTACATACCTTTTGGAGTGAACCTTTTTCTTCTTCATTGACTCTTCGCTATCAAACTAATGAGAGATTGAGTTTTAGTGCTTTTTCCCGATGGACTCCTACCCGGTACTGGGCTTTTAATCATGCTTATTATGATTTCTTAACCACACATGGAGAAACCCAACTTGGTAATTTTGACCTTAACAATCCGGATGCACATACTCTGTCTCCTTTTTTCCAGCTCGACCTTTCTGCAAATTATTCGATGAATATTTCGGGTTCCCGACTAAAATTTCGTCTCGACCTGGTGAATATCACAAATAGAAAAAATGAGTTGAGCAGATTCTTAACCCCTCATTCACAAAACGGAGGAAATATCTACGAAACCTCCAGTAAACGCTTACCTGGTTTTATACCCACCTTCTCGATCCAATTTGAGATTTAATACCCGCTAGATAAGGTGAATTAGTTTTATAGCTATTTCATAACCATATCCTAAATCTAGTTCTCACTAAGATCCTGAAATAAATTCAGGATGACCTTGTCAGGATACCGATAAAAAGAAGTCAACCTGAACTCGTTTCAGGATCTTAAGAAAAGGCAAGAGATTAACCTCCGCTTGAGCATTCCCACCTGCCCTCCGTACTTGTACTATGGAAGGCGGGCGAAGGCAGGAATTAAATCGCAATTGAGTTATTTCTTTTCAAATCTATCCAGACCCCTGCCTTCGCAGGGCTGACGATAATGAAGTCTAGGTAATATTAAAACTAGGAATAAAAATGTAAGGATTGCCTCTAAGATTGATCTTACTGCCATGAAAGAGGGTTATGTATACATTATTTCCAACGCTAAAAGAACTGTCTTCTATACTGGTGTGACCAGTGATCTGATAAGTCGCATCTACCAACATAAACAAGGAAATGGTTCCTTTTTCTCATCTAAGTACAATGTTTTTTTCCTAATGTATTATGAAACCCATCAAACAATGTATCATGCCATTGAAAGAGAGAAACAAATCAAAAAGTGGAAACGAGAGTGGAAATTGAATTTAATAAAATCCAAAAATCCTGAATTCGAAGATTTATGGAATGAAATACTTCCTAAGGGAAGATTTCACTTCTAATTTCTTATTCCGAATTCTTTAGTTCTTACCAAGTAGTAATTCCATCCTCAAAGTAATCCCTATCTACTCTCCTTGATGTCATTCCTGCGAAGGCAGGAATCTAAATTGTAATTGAGGCTTAGACAAAATCTGCACTGTAGGATGAACCTGGAATCTTATTTTTTTCAGAACCAACTAGTCATCGTGAGTTCTCTATGTGTATTAGTAGCAACTATTCATACTAATAAAAGAGAACTACGATGAGAAAACTAAACATTTATTTCCTTCCATTACTTGTATCAGTATTTGTGCTCTTTACTGCTTGCAGCGATAGCAACAGTTCAGATCCGGAAACTGATGAGACAATTTTTGGAATAGCAAGTACCAACAATGATTTCAATACCCTATCTCAGGCAATCATAGATGCAGGTTTGCAATCAACTCTTGAAGGAGCCGGACCATTTACAGTATTCGCTCCTACCGACGCAGCTTTTGACAAACTGCCGGATGGGCTTTTAGGTGATCTTACCGACGAGCAACTGGCTGAAATTCTTCAGTACCATGTAATTTCAGGAAGTGATATTGCTTCTTCACAACTCCAGGCTACTCAAGATGTAGAAACTCTTCAGGGAGAAAAAATCCTTATTGAAGCAGCAAATGGTGTTCTGGTAAATAACTTTTCTTCAGTTGTAAATGCTGATATTGAAGCTTCCAACGGAGTTATCCATGCTATCGATGAAGTACTTCTACCAGAAGGTTTGAGAGAAGCTAATATCGTTGACAGAGCAAAAGAATTAAGCATCTTTACTTCTTTAGTAGGTGCTGTAGAAGATGCAGGTCTTACCACTACCCTTCAGTTCAAAGGTGACTTCACGGTATTCGCCCCAACTGATAATGCTTTTAGCGAACTTCCAAGCGGATTATTAGAAAGCTTAACTACCGAGCAACTAGCTGAAATCCTTCAGTACCATGTATTAAGTGGTGAAGTATTTGCTGCTAATCTACAGGCTGAGCAAAGCCCTGCTTCTTTAACAGAAGAAAGTATATTTGTTACTAAATCAGGCGAGGAAGTATCTGTAAACCAGGCTTCCGTAGTAACTGCTGATGTTGATGTAACAAACGGAGTTATCCATGCTATTGATCAGGTAATCCTTCCAGATGCTTATGGAACCGTAGTTGATGCAGCTGCAAAGAGATATTTCTTCTCTACGTTGGTAGAGCAGGTAATTAATGCAGAGTTAGCCGATGATCTTTCAAACACCTCTGCTTCATTTACCCTTTTTGCTCCAACGAACGAAGCTTTTGCAAAACTCCCTGAAGGACTATTGACTTCACTTACCAAAGAACAATTGATTGAAATCTTAAGTTACCACGTAATTCCAGCAGAAGTAAAAGCAGGTGATCTATCAGCAGAGCAAGCTCCTGAGGCTTTAGCAGGTGGTGAAGTGTTCGTAACTAAATCTGAAGTAGGAACTGTGATGGTAAATGCCAATGCAGAAGTTATTGAGGCTGACGTAGACGTTAACAATGGAGTTATCCATGCTATTAACGAAGTTATTCTACCAGACAATTTTGTAGATGTAGTAGGCATTGCATCTAAAAGATTCGACTTAACCACTCTTGTAGGTGCTGTTACTGATGCTCAACTGGTAGAAGCTCTTTCTGCAACAACTAATGATGGCTTTACGGTATTTGCTCCTGTGAATTCAGCTTTCGGTGAATTGGATGCTATTCCTACCGGAGATGCTTTAGTCGATGTACTTCAATACCACGTTATCCCAAGCAAAGTACTTTCTGGCGATCTACAGGCAACTCAAACTGTTGAAACTTTAAATGGAGATACTGTAACCATTACCGTAGAAAATGGTGTAGTTAGTATTAATGGTAGTACGGTAGTTACTACTGCCGACCTGGAAGGAACCAATGGTGTAGTACATATCATTGATGAAGTTCTACTTCCTCCCGCGAACTAGTTTAACAACATAGACGACTGACAAAAGGGAGTTCTGTTCGAAGGAGCTCTCTTTTTTTGTTTTAATTAATTTGCCAAACGTAACATTTAGGAGTTTTTTCAAGTACTTACTTGGAGTTTAAAAAAAGGAGGAAAGATGGGATTCGTTACTCAAGCAGGTAAAATTCTAAAATTTAATAACAGTCAATTAAGAAAAAAGACCTTCTTTAAAGAGCTAGGCAAGTCAGGATATACCCGATCTAATTCTAAACTCGATCTTAAAACCTTTCAAAGAAAGAGTAGGATTATCTATCAAAGAAAATACAGAAGAGCTCTTTTGACAAGAACTCTGATTATTCCATTTGTGATAATCAGTCTATTCCTTTTTATCTGGATGATTTTTACTAAGTATTCTATTCAAATACTGTAAATGTCTGATCGGGCTTCATAGCTAATACAGCTTCTACCATAACAGTAATAAGCCTATCCACATCTTTCATAGAGCATACTTCAACCGGGGAATGCATATAGCGTAACGGAAGAGAAATAAGGGCACTTGGTACTCCGGTTTGTTGGTAGAAAATAGAATCCGTATCTGTTCCGGTTCGAACACTGGTAGCCTCATGCTGCACTTCGATCTCATTTTTCTCGCATACCTCTTCAAGAAACTCAACAAGTTTGGGATGATTAGCCCCTCCATGCTGAATGGTAGGCCCCTCTCCTAATATCACCGTTCCATGATCTTTTTGATCGATACCTGGCGTGTCTGTAGCATGAGTAACATCGGTAACCAAAGCCATATCCGGCATAAAACGATACGTCATCATTCTGGCCCCAAAGCCCCCTACTTCTTCCTGGATGGAGTTAAGGGCAATAACATTCACTTTGAGCTTATTTTTTTGCTCTGAAAGACGTTTCAAAGCCCGAGCTATGATATATCCACCTATTCTATTATCAAGTGCTCTACCTGTAAGAATGTCTTCATTTAGGAATTCTGAATCTGAAGCGTAAGTGATTGGATCACCTATTTGAACCAGCTTTAATGCCTCTTCCTTACTGGTAACTCCGATATCTACATAAATATCTTTCCATGCTGGTTCTTTCCCGCCTCCGTTTTTTACTGTTTGAAGATGAATTGCTGTGTTACCAGTTACCCCTACTACTCTTCCCTTTTTGTTGTGAATAAATACCTTCTTTGCCCGGGCAATAGTAGAATCACTTCCTCCGAGCTTACTCACATACACAAAGCCCTGTTCAGTAATATGCTGGACGACCATCCCAATTTCATCACAATGAGCTTCCAGCATTACAGTAGCTACATCGCCACTAATAGTTATCTTTGCGGCACATGAACCATAATCATCAGTTACAACCTCGTCAGAAAAATCCTCCACATAATTTTTCCAAACCTTAACTCCTGCTTTTTCATATCCGGTTGGGCTTGGAGTAGTAAGTAGTTCTTCTAAAAATTGTGCTGCTTTAGTTTTGCTCATACTGAATTTTTTTGAGCTGAATATAGGAAAAAGACCACCTACGAACGACTGCTGATTCTTTTCCGAAAGCTTTATTCCTATTACTCTAATCCCTAATTTGAAGAATGATGAGACCTAGCTACGACCCCAATCTGTTCTATTACTGGCATACTATTCAAACCCGATTCCGAGATCTCGATCCCTTAAATCATGCAAACAACGCTGTATTTAATACCTACTTTGAGGAAGCCAGAATACATTTTGTAAATCAGGTACCGGAACTTGCACATTCATTTGCCGAAGGGAAGGCTTTTGTCCTTGTGAAATGTACTCTGGAATACTTAAAACCAATACATTATCCGGCTACATTACTTGTAGGGAGCAGCTGCCTTTCGATTGGTAATACAAGTGTTGAAGCTTTTCAGGCTATTTATGATTCAGAAACTAAAAACTTGCTGGCCGTTGCAACAACTAAAGGGGTATGGTTCGATATCAAAAGAAACCGGCCTACTGCTGTGCCGAATATTGATAATAAAGAACCATTGATGTTTAAGCTTCCTGCCGATGGATAAAAGTACACGTTATAAAATCTTCAATGATCCCGTCCATGGCTTCATAACTGTGCCAAAAGGAATAATCCTGAGACTCATAGATCATCCTTATGTTCAACGACTAAGACGTGTCCGACAACTTGGATTGGGTTACCTCGTATTTCCGGCAGCCGAACACTCCAGATTCTCACACGCTCTTGGAGCACTGGAATTAGGGCAGCGAGTATTAAATAATTTAAGAGAGAAAGACACAACCATCAGCAATAAGGAATATGAAGGAACATTAATTGCTCTTTTATTACATGACGTTGGTCATGGTCCTCTATCCCATACTCTCGAACATTCTCTGATTAACAATTTTAATCATGAGATGATGAGCCTTGCTATAATGAAAGAGCTCAACAAACAATTCGATGGAGCCCTGGATACAGCAATTGCAATTTTCACCAATCAGTATCCAAAAAAATTCTTACATCAATTGGTTTCATCTCAGCTGGATTTGGATAGACTCGATTATCTTCGCAGAGATAGCTTTTTTACCGGAGTCTCTGAAGGATCAGTGGGGATCAATCGGATACTTAAGACGATGCGTGTGTTTAACGGAAATATTGTCATCGAAAAGAAAGGGATATACGCAGTTGAAAACTATATAATAGCCCGTAGATTGATGTATATGCAGGTTTATCTTCACAAAACTGTACTGAGTGGTGATGCTCTTTTGAGAAAAATCTTCCTACGAGTTCGAGAATTACTTGCTAATGGAAAAAAGGTTGATTTCGGCTCTTCCAATCTCCAGTACTTTTTAAAAGAAGAACAATCCGCAAAAAAGAGAATCACAAAAACCGTAATAGACCAGTATTTGTCTTTAGATGATTACGATATCTTTCAAAACATAAAAGTTTGGCAGCACTCCAAAGATCCTATTTTGTCGGATTTAAGTTTTCGCTTTTTAACCCGATCATTATTTAGAACGTCTTTTATTGAAAAATCACCAACTAAAGAAGATGTGAAGAGCCTGACTAAAAAGACTCTAAAAGTACTTAAGAAGAAAGGAATTAAAGTTGATTCAGAATCAGCTTCCTATTACTTCAGTTTTGAAAACGATCAAACTGAGGCCTATAAATATCTGAATGATCGAATCTGGATTTTGGATGATGAAGCTATTGAGTTCTCAAAAGCCGCTGATACTAAAAATATTGTTGCCCTTGCTCAACCCGTGTTGAGGCATTATTGTGTACACTTAAAAGAGATAGAACTTTAACTCTCCTGGAGTACTTTTACGACTTTAGTAATAGTTAAATAGTCGTAATCCTGAGCTATCGAGATTAGCTTTTCGTATTCAGGTCCTGAGACCTCAGACTTAAACTCTTGAGTTGATATATAATCAACCAGACTATCAAAATCCTGCATTTTTAAAGCTGAAAAGACTTTCTCTCTTTTTTCTTCTTCCATCGCATTAATGAAGGAAGCTATTTTTTCAGGACTAACTTCTTCGAAGCTTTCCTTAGGTTCTTTGACAGATACTTCAGTCTTTCTACCAAGAAGCATACTTATCGTTGAAAGCAGATGATCAGTTTTAAAAGGCTTAAGAATGTATTCTGAAAATCCCTGAGCCATTAATTCATTTCGATCCCCTTTAAAACCTCCAGCTGTAACAGCAATAATAGGAATGTTAGCAAACCTTCCTCCAGATGCTCGTATTGTGAGCATGGCCTCTAACCCATCCATTACCGGCATATTTATATCCATTAGGATAACATCCGGAGCAAAACTTTCTAAAAGATCAATTGCCTCTTTTCCGTTCTCTGCCTCCTTATATTCATAGCCCTCTTCTTTTAAAACCAAGCGTGTAATTGTTCTATTGGGTTCGATATCATCAACAATTAGTACCCTTATCTTCTTCTTATCGGTAACAGTAATGCCAGTTATTGAAAGAGAAGTCTCTGATTTAGCTGATATGAGTTGCTGCTGGTCGAGAATCTTGATCGGTATTTGTACTGTTACAATAGTTCCTTTGTCAAGCTTACTTTTTACTTCAATATCTCCACCCATAAATTCAGCCAGTCTCTGGCAAAGAGTAAGTCCAAGACCAGTACCATTATTTTTCAAGCTATCTAACTGCCAAAAAGGTTCAAAGATGTGACGAAGAGCATCCTCAGATATTCCTATACCTGTGTCCTTTACCTCTATTTTTAGAGTATCCTTGCCATCTACCTGAATAACCCGGTAGAAAAGCCCAACTGATCCGCTCTTTGTGAACTTGATGGCATTAGTTAACAGATTTTTGATAATAGTAGAGAGCTTATCCAGATCTGTCTCGATAGCATCAGGTAGATCTCCAACTGCATCGATGGAAAACTTTAGACCTTTCTCCTTTGCCTTTTTAGAGATCTTGGTTGCTATATCCCTGAAAAATGCCCCAAGTGCAATGGATTCAACATCAAGTCTGGTTCTATCAGAATCCAGAGTAGATAGTTCCAAAATATCAGTTACCATTCCCAGAAGCTGTTCACCTGCATTAGATATAGTTTGTACGTGAATTTTATCAACATCTCTTAGAGCATCACTTTGCCCTAAAATCTGAGTGTATCCCAAAATAGCATTGAGTGGGGTTCTAAATTCATGAGACATACTCGCAATAAAACCTGTCTTAGTACGGCTTGCTTCTTCTGCAATGTCTTTGGCCTTCTTAAGGTATTCCTCAGTTTCTTTGGCAGCAGTTATATCTCTTGTAACAGCCTGAAATCCAACAATCACCCCACTGTCCTTGATAAATGTAGCTGACTGCCCTAACCATCTTATCTCACCAGATTTAGTTTTTACCCTGAACTCTATGTATGTACTTGGCTTCTCCTCCTGATATTGTTGGTAGTAAAAATTTTCCACTCTTTCTTTATCAACATCGGCAACCAGGTCATTGAAGTTCTTGGATAAAATTTCATACTCAGTAAATCCTACTATTTGTTCTACAATAGAATTCACGAAGTTGAAATTACCCTTCAAATCTATTTTGAAGATAATATCCCGGGCAGATTCTACAAGCTGCTTATATTCAGTTTGAGTATTGTAAAGCCGATCTTCGACAAACTTCTTTCCCGATACATCAGTAGCCTCGGTAAGAATAAATTCTTTCCCATCTTTCTTGGAAACAATAGTACGCTTTTGAATCTGGAACCACTCTTCTCTCTCTCCTTTTGTAAACGTAGATTTATAAACAATAGAAGATGACCGCCTTGAAATTATATCATCATTATGTTTTAGAAATGTTTTTTTGACGAATTCATCAATAGGGAGATCAGCAAAGGATTTACCAAATATTCTTTTCTTTTTCTCTCCAACCAGATCAAGGAATTTATTATTGGCAAAGATTATGTTCGAATCAAAGTCGAAAAAAACGATGTACTGATCTTGTTCATGAACCAAAGAGTTAAGTAAGAAAGCATTTTCCCTGTTATTCCTTAATCTTCTTACTAGAACGTAAGTAGTTATGAAAGTAACAACTAGAACTACAGCAATGATAGTTATCTGTTCGGCACCTAAATCTATTAATTGCATACCTTTAGTAAAATCTACCTAGACTTTACATTATAATGAAAAGCACGTAAAAGTAAAGCGATTGAGGGGAAGATTAATCTTTCTTAATCGGTATTCTTAAATAGTAGACCTAATATATACTACAAAGGAGAGGTTATCTGTTTCTTCTCTTGAAACTTCTGTCCAGGTACTTCCAATCTCACTTCTATACTCTGGAAAGAACGTATCGCCTTCGTACTCTTTTTTTATTTCAGTCACAATCATTTTGTTGACCATAGATAGGGTTTGCCTATAGAGTACCCCACCACCAATAATAAATACCTCTTCATCGTGAATATTTTTGAGTGCTTCTTCTAAACTCTTGTAGGTTTCTACCCCTTCATAGGATTTTGATCTGGAGAGAACAATGTTCCTTCTTCCAGGCAACGGAATTTCATTTAATTCTTCAAAAACTCCGCGTCCCATAATAATGGTATTGCCAAGTGTTGTAGACTTAAAGTGCTTTAGGTCTTCGGGGTAGCGCCAGGGTAACCCTCCATTATTGCCAATCACCAGGTTTGGATCATGAGCAACAACTATAGTGAGAATCATACAGCAACCTCGAACCTGATCACAGGATCCGGATCATAATTCTCCAGGGTAAAGTCCTCATACGTAAGATCGTCCACCGGCTTATTGGCAATCTTCAAAGTTGGTAAAGCCCTTGGAGTTCTCGTTAGTTGCTCTTTGAGTCCATCTACGTGGTTTACGTATATATGAGCATCAACAATAGTATGCGCGAAGAAACCTGGCTCTAAACCTACTTCCTGTGCAATTGCCATTGTTAGCGCCGAGTAGCATGCCAGGTTAAATGGAATTCCTAACGCTATGTCCCCGGAACGTTGAGTTAAGTGGCAATTCAAACGTCCATTAGCAACATTAAAGATGTACATAAGATGGCAGGGAGGTAGCGCCATTTCTCCTAATAAGCCTGGGTGCCAGGTACTAACAACAATCCTCCTGCTATTGGGATTGGTTTTGAGCATATCTATTGCTCTTTGTACCTGATCAAATTCTTTGCGAACCCAAATGTCTTTTTCAATTTTTCCTGCCTGGCCTTCAAGTTCAATCGTTTCTTTTTCTAACGAAGGGAATCTTCTCCAAAGCACTGGGTAAATCGGTCCAACATGTCCATCTTCATCCGCCCAGGCATCCCAAATGTGGCAATCATTTTCGTCTCTTAACCAGCGAATATGATCCTCTCCCCTCAAATACCACAAAAGCTCTAAAATCACCGATCTGAAATAAACTTTCTTTGTAGTTAAAAGCGGGAAACCGTCTGCTAAATCTACTTTATAATATTCTGCAAAATTGGAGATTGTATCCGTACCTGTTCTGTTTTCCTTTCTTACACCGTTTTCAAGTACGCTTCTTACCAGATCGTGATATGCTTTCATTAGTTGTATTGGGGATTAGAGTAAAATTTTTCCTAGGAATAAGATTGCTATCGAAAAATAAATAATGATTCCGCTTACATCCACTATTGTTGCAACAAAAGGTGCTGAAGAAACAGCAGGATCTAAGCCCAGTTTCGAAAGAACAAATGGAAGCATTGCTCCAATGAAATTTCCGAATAGTACAATGCTCAAAAGACTGAGAGCAACCACTAAAGCGGTTAATAACATTTGTTCACCAAATGGATTTCCAGCAATAAGCTCCCAGCTTATTAATGTTACAAAACCTAAAATTCCAATCAGGCTTCCCAAAATGAGACCGGAAAGAAACTCTCGAGCAAAAACCTTTTTCCAATCATCAAATTTAATGTCATCTGTTGCTAGTGCGCGAATAATCAGAGTTGCTGCTTGAGCTCCGGAATTACCGCCACTTGCAATAATTAGCGGTACAAAAAATGATAAGAATACAATTTTACTCAAAAGCTCTTCGTACTGCCCCATAGTCAATGCAGTAACAATCTGCCCCACAAATAAGATGATTAACCAACCTAATCTCTTTTTTACCATCGAAGAAATTGTGGTTTGAGAATAGTAATCATCAAGAGCATCCATCGCGGCCATCTTCTGCATATCCTCGGTGGTCTCTTCCTCCGCCACATCAATAATATCATCGACCGTTACAATACCTACCAGGATTCCATCCGAATCAACAACCGGAACGGCTACCCTATCATATTTAGCAAACATCTTTACCGCCTCTTCCTGGTCGTCATAGGCGCTTAGTGCAATAAAGGTATCATCCATTACAGTTGAAATCGTATCCTCTGGATTTCCTACTATGAGCTGAGTGATTTTGAGGTCATCTATTAAATGCTCTTTGTCATCAACAACGTAAATAACGTTTAAGGTTTCGGCTACTTCCGCATACTTTCTAATATGAACCATGCTTCTTTCTATGGTCCAATCAGATTTTACTCTGACATATCGGGGAGTCATTAGCCTACCCACACTATCCTCAGGGTATCCCAGCAGTTTTTTGATCTGCTTTTGATCCTCAGGATTCATCGAGTTCATCACACTCTGAGTGAGATGTCCGGGTAATTCTTCCAGTAGTGCCACCTGCTCATCAGGTTCGAGATTACCCATTACATCAGATAGCTGCTGCCGGTTGAAAAGTTCGAGAAGTTCTACCCCTTTAGCGGATGGGAGTTCTGCAAAAACATCGGCAGCTACAGGTTTTTTTAGCAATCTGAAAACAACTACAGCCACACTACCGTCTAGCTCAACTAACAGCTCTGCAATATCCGCCGCGGGAACATCGGCAAGTACCTCTTTCAACCCAACCCAATCTTTGGCCTCAATGAGTTCTTGGAATTCTGGTTTGATGAGCTGTACAAGCATATTATGAGGTACTGAAGAAATTCTAGCCAATGCCAAGATGACGGCTAAGAATCGCGCTTAATCACTCAAAAAACAAGTAGTGCTTTTTTATTCTTCGGTAAGATTTAGAACCTGAAGTGCCGCCTCTGCAGCAAGCTGTTCTGCTTTTTTCTTACTCTTCCCAATCCCTGTTCCCAGCTCCTCTTCACCAATTAAAACCGTAACCTCAAAAGTACGGTTATGCCCAGGTCCAGACTCATTTATCATTTTATAGCGAGGCAAAGGGAGACGTTCAGCTTGAGTATATTCGAGCAAGGCACTTTTGTAGTTATCAACGGTATGAATGACTTCCTCAAAATTGACAAACTTATCAAAAACATACTCAACAAACTGGAAGGCATTTGAATAGCCCTTAGTGATGTAAATAGCGGCGATAATGGACTCAAACACATCGGCTAAAATACTCTTTGAAATCTTGGTATTACCAGACCTTTCCCCCATTTCCATTAAGTCTTCTAATCCAAGTTGGGTAGAAAACTGAGCCAAAGTTTCTCCCTTTACTAACTTTGCCCTGATCTTTGTAAGAAAACCCTCATCTTTTTTAGGGTATTTATTGAATAGGATTTCTGCAGCAATCAAATCCAGTACTGCATCCCCAAGAAACTCCAACCGCTCATAAGAATCGTATTTTGCGTATTGCTCCTGGGTAAGCATAGAGCGATGGCGAAGAGCTCTTTGGAATAGTGCCCTATCCTCAACTTTAAGCCCGATAATTTTCTCGAGGCTAACTATACGATCATCTTCTAAAGCAGAAACTTTGCTTTTGCGGGTAAACAAAGATCTGAGAAGGGATCGCATTTAATTTTCGAACTTCTTGAATACTAGTGTTGAGTTATGCCCCCCAAATCCGAATGCATTATTTAATGCATATCGTATATCCCTTATTACTGGCTCATTAGCAGTGTAATTTAAATCGCATTCAGGATCCTGGTTGTCCAGGTTTATGGTTGGAGGAACGGTTCCGTGGTAAACTGCCAGTAAAGCAGCTACCGATTCAATGGCACCTGCAGCACCTAAGGTATGGCCGGTCATTGATTTAGTGGAATTCAGATTGATTGTTTTGGAATGTGCACCAAATACTTTCTTAATCGAGTTTGTTTCTGCTATATCTCCAAGTGGTGTTGAGGTTCCATGCATGTTGATGTGATCTACATCCTCAACATTAATGCCTGCAGCATTAAGAGCATTATTCATGGCGATTTGAACTCCTCCACCATCCGGGTCCGGAGCCGTAATATGGTAAGCATCGGCAGAGTATCCATAACCTGCGAGTTCTCCGTAGATGCGAGCACCTCGTTTTTTTGCAGATTCAAGCTCTTCCAACAAGAAAATACCAGCACCTTCTCCTAGCACAAAACCATCTCGATCAACATCGAAAGGTCTTGAGGCTCTTTCCGGCTCATCGTTTCTGGTTGACATTGCTTTCATGGCATTGAAGCCAGAGATTCCAATTCTTGTAACCGGAGCTTCTGTTCCACCAGTTACAGCCATATCTGCCTGACCATACTTAATCATATCGTAGGCTATTCCGATATTATGAGAGCCTGTAGCACACGCCGAAACGGCACAAAAATTTGGGCCACGGAATCCATACCGGATTGAGATTTGACCTGCAACCAGATCAGGGATTAACATAGGAATGAAAAAGGGAGATACTCCTCTTGGGCCTCTTTCATGAAACGCAATGGATTGGTCATAAAAAGTCTTCATCCCACCTATTCCGGTTCCAACAATAACTGCCACCCGGTCTTTATTAATCTTTTCAAGATCAATGCCCGAGTCCTCTACAGCTTCCCGAGTTGCAACAATAGCATATTGAGCTACCAGATCAAGACGTCTGGCATCTTTGTGCTCAAAATGATCTTTAGGGTTATACCCTTCAAGTTGTGCTGCAAATTTGGTTGGGAAATCGGTGGTATCGAAATGTTCAACTGGTCGGGCTCCACTTTTGCCCGATAGCATTCCATTCCAAAAAGCAGGAGCGCTCTCACCAATTGGGGTGAGAGCGCCAATGCCTGTTATTACGACTCTACGTTCGCTCATAAAAAAGGAAAAGCTTTAAGATAGTTTACCTGAAAGATAACTTACAGCATCACCCACAGTAGCGATGTTTTCTGCGTCTTCATCAGGGATGCTTAAATCAAACTCTTTTTCGAATTCCATAATAAGTTCTACAGTATCTAAAGAGTCTGCGCCAAGATCGTTAGTGAAATTTGCATCTGAAGTAACCTCAGATTCATCAACGCCTAATTTATCAACGATAATGGCAGTTACTTTTGATTCGACATCTTGTGACATAATTCGTCCTATTGTATTTATTGGTAGTTAGATTGAGTTAAAACTAGTTTAACATAAAAATTCATTTGTGCATCTGCAATAGTTTACATTGCCATACCGCCATCTACACGAAGGGTTTCTCCGGTTATATAGCTACTCATGTCAGAAGCTAAGAAAGCAACTGCATCTGCAATCTCATCCGGATTACCTGCTCGTCCAAGGGGTGTGGCAGCTTTAATACTATCCAGTACTTTTTCATCTAGTGCATCCGTCATATCAGTAGTGATATAGCCTGGTGCAACTACATTGGCACGTATATTTCTGGAGGCTAATTCTTTGGCGTAGGATTTTGTGAAGCCAATAATCCCTGCTTTGGAAGCTGAATAATTACTTTGGCCTGCGTTTCCGGTTATACCTACGACCGAACTAATATTGATAATTGAACCGCCTCTATTCTTCATCATTGGGCGGGCAACCACTTTTGAGTAGTTGAAAATACTTTTCAGGTTCGTGGTTATTACATCATCCCACTGATCTTCAGCCATTCTTAAAATCAGGTTATCTTTGGTGATTCCGGCATTATTAACCAGAACATCAATTTTGCCCCAATCGGAAACAAGTTCATTGATAACTGCTTCAGCCTGACCAAAATCAACAGCATCGGCTTGTATAGCTTTTGAATTTCTTCCTAGCGTTTCTATTTCAGCTTTTACCTGATTAGCTGCATCTGCAGATCTCGCATAAGTAATAGCAACATCAGCTCCAAGGTTTGCCAATTTAAGCGCTATCGCTTTTCCAATTCCCCGGCTACCACCGGTTACTAAACATGATTTTCCTTCTAGTGTTAATCCCATAGGTGTTTTTATTGATGTCCTGAAATTTCTGCTTTTCTGTTTGTTCGTTTTACCAGACCCTGTAACACTTTTCCTGGCCCAACCTCTACAAATGATGTAGCATCATTCTCCATCATATTTGTAAGGGTTTGAGTCCATCTTACAGGATTCAAAAGCTGATTCAACAAGTTAGATCTTATTTCTTCAGGATCGGATGTTGGTTTGGCTGTATAATTACTATAAATCGGGCATGATGGCACTTCTATTTGAAGCTGTTCTAATTGCTCTCTCAAGCCATCTAAAGCAGGTTGCATTAGTGATGAATGGAAAGCGCCGCTAACCGGAAGTAACATAGCCATCCTTGCACCTTTTTCTTTAGCAATTTCAACCGCTTTTTCAACTGATTCTATATATCCGGAAATAACGAGTTGGCCTGGACAATTGTAATTAGCAGCGATTACTTCTTTCCCAGTAGCCTTGCTGGCTTCCTGGCATATTTCTTCAACAAGTTCATCATCCATCCCAATTATTGCCGCCATAGTACCCGGATTTTGTGATCCGGCTTGTTGCATGAGTTCACCTCTTCTGCGAACAATTCTTAGTGCATCCTCAAATTGAACTGCTCCACAAGCAACTAATGCAGAGAATTCACCGAGGCTATGACCAGCAACCATATCAGGTGTAGCATCAAGTGTCTTGAAAAGAGCTACTGAATGAAGAAATATGGCTGGTTGTGTAAATTCAGTTTGTTTAAGTGTCTCCTCAGGGCCTTCAAACATAATCGCGCTGAGGTCAAAGCCAAGAACCTCATTTGCCTTTTTTACTAACGCAGCAAAATCAGGGTTTGAATCAAAATGTTCCTTCCCCATGCCAACAAATTGAGAACCTTGTCCCGGGAACAGATACGCCGTACTCATTTTAGATACTCCATTTTACATAAGTAGCGCCCCAGGTGAAGCCTCCACCAAAAGCAGCTAATACGAGATTATCCCCTTTATTCAGAGAATCTTTCCAGTCATATAAACATAAAGGAATGGTCGCGGCGGTGGTATTTCCATACCGACCTATATTAATCATAACCTTATCAGAAGAAACTCCCATTCTATTAGCGGTAGCATCAATGATTCTCAAATTAGCCTGATGAGGTACTAACCATGCCACATCTTCAGCGGTCAAATTGTTCTTCTCCATTATCTCAAGAGACACATCCGCCATTCCCATGGTAGCTTTTTTGAAAACTGCACGACCATCTTGCCTAATGGCATGCATTCTCTGGTCAACGGTTTCATGTGATGCAGGAAGTAAACTTCCCCCAGCCGGTTGATACAATGCACAATTGGTATCGCCCTCAGTGTAATGGATATTGTCTATGATTCCTGTTTCATCATCAGAAGCTTCTAAAAGTACAGCTCCGGCTCCATCACCAAAAAGAATACAGGTGGTTCGATCACTCCAGTCAAGAATTGAAGACATCTTATCTGCCCCAATTACTAACACTTTTTCTGCATTTCCACTTTCAATAAAAGAAGCACCTGTTGTAAGAGCGTATAAAAACCCAGAACACGCTGCTGAAATATCAAAAGCGAAGGCATTTTTTGCTCCAATTTTTTCTTGTACCAAACAAGCTGTGGCAGGAAACATATAATCCGGAGTAACGGTAGCAACAATCACAATATCCACTTCCTCAGGAGATACACCAGCAAGTTCGAGAGCTTCCTTAGCGGCTTTTTCTCCCATATATGAAGTTGCCTTATCTGGATCCTTAAGGATTCTGCGCTCTGTAATTCCAGTTCTCGTTCTAATCCATTCATCGTTTGTATCAACTAATTTTTCAAGATCGAAATTAGTCAAACGATCTTCTGGCAGAAAATGTCCTACCGAAGAAATTTTAGCTCTTCTTACTTCCATATGGAACTTATCAATTTAGAGATGCGACAATTTTGCCATTCACATCATTTTCGATGCAGCTAATGGCACTTTTAATCATGTTTTTTATTGCTAGAGGAGAGCTTCCACCGTGCCCAACAAGGCTTACTCCGTTAACTCCCAAAAATGGAATCCCACCAACCGTTTCGTAGTTGAAAGGTGCCAACGCTGTTTTTAAAATCTTTTGTGCACCCATTACATGCTCAGCTTCCATATTTAATTGCTGAACAGCCGATTTAACCAACACCATAATGGTTTCAGGGATTGATTCACCAAATTTTAGTAGAATATTCCCTACTAATCCATCAGATAGATATACATCTGCCTTTCCTGGAAAAATGTCCCTTCCTTCAACATTTCCAATAAACCCATCGAGCGACTGAAGATGTTTGTTGATTTCTTTGAGGGCTTCTGTACCTTTTTCATCTTCCTCACCAACATTTAAAAGGCCAACCTTCGGATTATCAATTTTTAAAATCTGTTCACAAAAAATCTGACCCATTTTTGCAAATTGAAAAGCCATCTCAGGGCGAATTTCAAGGTTAGCCCCGGCATCAACCAATAATCTAAAGCCTTTTAAGGTTGGGTAGTAAGACGCAATAGTTGGTCTTGATACGCCTACCAGCTTTCCTAAAATAAATGTAGAAGCAGCTAATAAAGCACCTGTATTACCAGCACTTACAAAACCATCACATTTACCAGCTTTATGAAGGCCAAGGCCTATTGCAATAGATGAGTTTCTCTTGTTCTTAACAGCACTTGCTGGTGATTCTTCCATCCCAATGATCTCAGGAGCATCCTGGACAAAAACTCTGGAAGAATCGTAATCATGCAAAGCCAATTCAGCTTCTACCTGATCCTTAGGGCCAACTAAGATAATAGACAGGGAATCGATTTCTTTTATAGCAGAAAGGGCTCCCTCAACAGGGTGTTTTGGAAAAAAATCACCACCTGCTGCATCTATTGCGATAACCATAGAACAATGATTAGTTGGCTACACTTATTACTTGTCTTCCTCGGTAATACCCGCACTCCGGGCAAGCATGATGATATCGGTGTAGTGTTCCGCAATTAGAACATTTTGCAAGAGTAACGTCTGCAATTGCATGATGAGATCTTCTTTTGTCTCTTCTTGCTTTTGAAGTTTTTCGTTTTGGGTGTGCCATTATACCTTAAACTTTATTATTTCTTTAATGCTTTTAATGCTTCCCATCTTGGATCAACGTAATCCTCATCATTTTCATCGGAGCTTTCACCAAACGTTTGAGAAAGCATCTCTTTAGGATTTCCTTGTTCATCCAAAAGTCGGGGATGTAATTTCTTTGTAGGGACATTCACAAGAATTGTGTCTAACACGTCTTGTTCTATGTTTATTTGTTTAGATGCATGATCAATATTCCTTATCGCCGTTCGCTCGTCAATCGATTCTTCTACCCTTTCATTCTTAAAAATAACCTGGTACTCAGTTTCTACCAGGTGCGGATAGGCATCAAGAGATCGGTCACAAATTAGCGTCACTGTTACATCAAGTGCCATTTGCACCTGTATAAAGTGAGTAGTCCTGTAGAAGTTGATATTAATAGTTCCGGATTTGAGTGAAACTTCACCCAGATCTATATCTTCAGCATTAAGCTGAATACTTCTTTCACTCTTACCTTCAGGAATTTCAAAGATCTTAAACTTAAACATAGCATGTCTCCGTACAGCCGCAAAAGATAAGGATAAAACGATTGTTGTACAATCAATTAAAAAGCCCGTAAAGGCGCTGCTCTATTAGTGCGATTATCTTTCCCAGATCCTCAGGATCATTTACGAAATCGAGGTCATCGGTATCAATAATTAGCTTCTCAAAAGGATATCTGTCAATCCAATCCTCATAGAGACGGTTTAACCTTTCTAAATAATCAATCCGAATGGTGTTCTCATAGTCTCTCCCTCTTTGTTGAATTTGCCTGACTAGTGTAGGAACCTGAGCTCTTAAATAGATTAATAAATCGGGTGGGCGCAGATAATGACTCATTTCTCTGAACAAAGCTTCGTAGTTCTCAAAGTCACGATCACTCATAAGATTCATCTCATGAAGGTTCTTTGCGAAAATTTCTACGTCTTCGTAAATGGTACGGTCCTGAATCAAACTTATTTCTTCCTGAAGCATTTCTTTTTGATGTCTAAATCTACTTGATAAGAAATAGATCTGAAGGTTGAAACTCCATCGTAACATGTCTTCATAGAAGTCGGCCAGATATGGGTTATCCTCTACCGATTCATAGAATGCTTCCCAGTTGAAGTGCTTTGCAAGTAAACCAGTAAGGGATGATTTACCAGCCCCGATATTCCCTGCTACTGCTATATATTTTGCTTTGCTTTTATCGCCCAAAACTTTTTTTAACTTTCTTTTCCAAGCAAACGGTACATCGCTTTTTTGTAATCTTCAACCCCTGGTTGATTAAAAGGATTAACTCCAAGACTATATACAAAAACGCCCGTCAGTAACTCAAAAAAGTAGATAAGTTCCCCAAGATTCTGCTCATTGAGAGCTTGGATTGTAATATTTACAATTGGAACGTTCCCCTCCTGGTGCGCCTCAGTAGTACCTTCTCTGGCACTTTGATTAATTTCATGAAAGGATTTTCCTGCAAGGTAATTCAGTTTATCATCATCACCTTCGAGGCTGGTAACCTCTATTGAAGAAAATCCCTTTTCAACAATAATGAAGGTTTCCATCACGCTTCTCTTCCCTTGCTGGATAAATTGTCCAAGACTATGTAAATCGGTTGAATATTTTGCAACTGCCGGAAATATACCTTTCCCTTCTTTCCCTTCACTTTCGCCAAGTAACTGTTGAATCCAGCCACCAAAGGATGATAGTTCGGGTTCAAAACATGCGAAAACATCGATGGTTTTTCCATCTTCATGAAGTGCATTTCTTAGTGCTGCATACTCAAGTATATCCTCAGCATCATCTTCATATTTTTGGTAAGCTGAAACTGCTCCGTAAAAAAGAGTTTTAATATCTATTCCAGCAACAGCAATAGGAAGCAAACCTACCGGTGTAAGTACCGAAAACCTTCCTCCTACATCATCAGGGATAATGAATTTCTTGTATCCTCTTGCGTCGATCTGAGGATTTAACACTCCTCCTTTCTCACTGGTTGTACAAATAATACGGTGTGTGGTATCCTCATACAGCTCCTCTAATACTTCACGAATTGCCCTGAACGATAACGCGGTTTCCAGGGTAGAGCCTGATTTCGAAATAACATTAACATAAATGCTTTTTGCAGAACCATCAGCTTTAGGAGCTTTGAGGTAGGCAAGTAGTTCCTGAAGATATTTTCCGCCCATATGATGCCCTGCATACAAAATCTCAGAGCCATTGTTTTCGAAATGAGGAGATAGTGCATCAATTACGGCCTTAGCACCCAGGTACGAACCTCCAATTCCGCATACAATAAAAATATCTGCGTTTGATCGAATCTGGTTCGCAAGATTTGAAATCGTTTCGAGTTCTGCGTCATTTGGATTTGCAAGAATATCACGCCAACCGAGCCATTCAGAACCAGGCCCGGTTTTAGTTTTTAATTGCTCAAGGCCTATATCTGCTCTCGTTCTTGCTTTTATATACGATTCATCTCTTAAAAAAGAGCGCGCAATTCTAATATCCGCTGTAATCATGAATGAATGTCTTTTATCTAAGTAGTTTTGCTAGTTCAATGAGAGTATAATCCAAGGTCTTTTTCTTTGACACTGCTACTCGCATCGGAGTAATTTTAAGCGCATTATTTACAATTCCAACCATTACCTCACTGTGCCCTTCGAGCAATACTTTAACTGCAGATGCACCTAATCTGCTTGCCAGTACCCTGTCATGCGCTGAAGGAGTTCCCCCTCTTTGAATATGTCCAAGAATACACACCTTCATATCGTACTGCTTGAAGTCGTCCTTTATCTTTTCGGATAATTTTAATGCGCCCCCTGTTTCGTCTCCCTCAGCAACCACGATTAAACTACTTCTCTTTTGCTCTTTAAGCATATTTTGAAGTTGAGATTTAATCTCTTTTATATCCGTTAACTCTTCCGGTAACAACACCAGTTCGGCTCCACATGCAATCGCTGTTTCAAGCGCTATAAATCCGGTGTCTCTACCCATGACCTCAACAAGAAACATACGCTCATGAGCATCGGCGGTATCTCGGATCTTATCAATTGCTTCAAGAGCGGTGTTTAATGCAGTATCGTATCCAATAGTCTCATCCGTCCCAATGATATCATTATCAATTGTCCCGGGAATACCAACAACATTTATCCCGTGTTCTTTACTTAGGATATTGGCGCCAGTAAAAGTACCATCTCCTCCAATAACTACGAGAGCATCTATATTTCTTTCCTTGAGTTGATCTGCTGCTTTTTGTCGCCCTTCAACAGTACGGAAATCATGGGATCGAGCTGACTTAAGAACAGTCCCCCCTCTTTGAATAATGTTTGAGACAAAATTGGAACTTACAAGTTCAAATTCTCCTTCTATGAGTCCCTGGTAGCCGTGAAAAACAGCATAGACATTTACATCATAAGCTTTCGCAGTGCGTACAACTGCTCTCACAGCTGCATTCATCCCCGGAGAGTCTCCACCACTTGTAAGTACCGCAATGGTCTTAATTTCAGACAATTGTTGAATCATTTGGTTGTAAATAGTAAGAGTTGAGTGAGTAATTACCCTATAATATTATGCTGGATAATAACTAATTTACGGGGCACGCAAGTTTAAGAAAATTTGAACACTTTTAATGATCGATAGTGTAGAACTACAAAGAATTAATACTGAGACGGTCTCCAGAAAATCTCTTTCAGAAATTACCGCTCCGGTTTCCTCTGATTTACAAGAGTTTAGAGAGTTCTTTAAAAAGACTATTCGGTCCGATGTTTTCCTGCTGGATCAGATCATCTCCTATTTACTTAAACAAAAAGGAAAAGAGATCCGACCTACACTTGTCTTCATGAGTGCCAATCTGTTCGGAGGAATTAATACCAGAAGTCATATTGCTGCAACCATGATTGAACTTCTGCACACTGCTACGTTGATACATGATGATGTAGTAGATGATGCCAACTCCAGAAGGGGGTTTGTAAGTATTAATAAGATTTGGAGGAACAAAGCCGGAGTACTACTTGGTGATTATCTCCTCTCAAAAGGTTTATTAATCGCACTAGAAAACGAAGAGCATACGTTGCTTAAAGTTCAGTCTAAAGCTGTTCAGAAAATGAGTGAAGGAGAGCTGAGACAGTTAAAAACTGCGGGGCTCTTCAATATGACTGAGGAACGATATTTTCAAATAATCTCCGAAAAAACGGCCAGTCTTATTTCAACTTGTTGTGAATGTGGTGCTGTATCGGCATCTGATGATCCTCAAATGCATAAACTAATGAGCGATATTGGAATGTGTATTGGGATCGCATTTCAAATTAGGGATGACCTGTTTGATTATGGGGTTTATGATATAGGAAAGCCCACCCGGAATGATATCCAGGAACGTAAAGTAACACTTCCCCTTATTAAGGCACTAGAACATAGCTCAAAAAAAGAGGCTTCACGTATTAGGGCTCTAATGAAGAAAAGATCAAAAAAATCCCGCGACGTTGATGAAATTGTGAATTTCGTTCATGAAAAAGGTGGAATGGATTATGCTCGCTCCATTATGTATGATTATGCAAATGAAGCAATTTCAGGTCTAGAAAAGATTCCATATTCCAGTCATATACAAGATTTCGTAGATCTCATTCACTTCATCATCACTAGAAAAAAATAGTTAATGGTGGGACGAGAGCATTTGTTTATCTCTGACGTTCACATCGGAGCCTTCTCACCAATCAAAGAAGAAGAACTAGCACGAAATTTACTTACTCTCATCGATTATGCTATTGAACATGAAGCCTTATTGTATGTGTTAGGAGATCTATTCGATTACTGGATGGAATTTCCAAAACAAAATTATATACCCAACATTGGAAAAGAAGTACTGGATAAATTTGAAGAATATAATCGATCGGTTGCAAAAGCACTCTTCATAACTGGCAATCATGATAACTGGACCTTTGGACACTTCGAAGACCGGGGGTTTGATGTAGAGCGAAACTACAGAGTTATAGAACTTGAGGGATTAAAGGTATTATTAATGCATGGAGATGGTCAGTTTGGAAAAAGGGATGACTTTATCAGACCTTTCTATCACAAGGTATTGAGGCATCCAACCTTTACTAAAATCTTTCAAAAAGTCTTCTCCCCAACTCTTGGCCTTTCTTTTATGAAGATCTTTTCGAACGTAACCAGAAAGAGAAATTATCGAAATCCTGTACCATTGAACAATCATGCAGAAAGTATCCTAAATGCTAAAGAAATAGATCTCGTATTATGCGGTCATGATCATATTCCGAGAATGGAAACTTTTTCCGGCGGACGCTATATAAATTCCGGACCGTTTTTTTCTGATGGAACACTAGTGCGATATAAGAATGGGGCATTTGAACTCGTTAAATGGCACATAGAAACTCAGGAATTCGTACCTTTTCTCTCAAATTCAATAGAAGCATGAGCAATTCGGATAACAATCCCATCGATCATCATCGGTATTTTAATGACCCGGAATACCGAAAAGAAATTCTTGCTCAAAAGAAATCTGCTCCTACTCCCCCTTTAAAAAAAGGAACTCCATCAAATGGAATAGGAAAAAAGATAGTAGGCTTTTTTGCACTTACTCTTTTAATTGGGGGTATTGCAGTAGGTGGATATGTATATTTTTTATTTCAGGGACTTCCTTCTATTGCACAGCTTGAAAATCCTGAAACTGCTATAGCTACTGAAGTAAGAAGCAGAGATGGCGTTGTACTGGATAAATACTTCACCCAAAACCGAACCTGGGTACGCTACGACCAAATCTCTCCTCATGCCATAGATGCATTAGTTGCTACAGAAGATCATCGCTTCTATGATCACTGGGGAATGGATATGATAAGAACACTGGCAATCCCTTATCACGTGCTTAGAGGTGATCCACAGGGTGGTTCTACACTTAGCCAACAGTTGGCTAGGAACCTATATAAAGAAATTGGTCTCGCTTTTTCGATCTCAAGGAAGTTCCGGGAGATGATCACTGCTGTTCAAATTGAGCGTAACTATACTAAGCGAGAGATCATCGAGATGTACTTGAATACGGTTGAATACCCCAATAGTGCTTTTGGTATTGAAGCCGCTTCACGAACCCATTTTAATAAATCTGCTCACGAGTTAACTCTTTCTGAAGCAGCAACTTTAGTTGGTTCTGTTAATGCGATTTACCGCTATAATCCAAGACTATTTCCCGACAGATCTAAATCAAGGCGAGACATTGTTCTGTATTTGATGAATCAACAAGGGTTTATTTCCCAGGTTGAGAAAGAACAACTCCAGGCTGCACCTATTCAATTGGACTATCAGCCACCTTCAAAAGCAGGACGGGTAAGTCGATATTTCGGAGAATATGTTCGACAAAAAGTTTCTGGTTGGGCTGAGGAGAATGGGTATGATCTTTATACTGATGGGTTGGTTATTTATACCACCATCGATTCTAAACTCCAGTCTTATGCTGAGAAGGCGATGCGCACCAAATTGGATTCTCTTCAAAATATTTTTGAATCTGAATGGACAACCCGAAGAAGTACTATCTATATGGATAAGCTATGGGAAGAGTTTCCGGGTTTTAAAGATAGCTTTTTGAGAGATACGGATGAGTACAAGAATGGCTTCCAAAAATGGGATACTAAGATTGAACGAGTTGTATTTGATAGCCTGAAAGCAGACTCTATGTTTGTGGATTCAGTGATGAAATCCAGAACCCGCTTAGAAGCTGGCTTCGTTGCCATTGAACCTTCAAACGGAAATATATTGGCATGGGTAGGTGGCTCTAACTACGGAAATGTTCAATTTGATCATGTATACCAATCGCGACGACAAGCAGGTTCTACTTTTAAACCTTTTGTGTATTCGGTTGCTATAGATAACGGATTTAAGCCATATCATAAATTCTCGAAGTACCCTACAAAGTATTATGATCGGTCAGGGAATGTATGGGCTCCGAAAGATCAAACCGTTTCAGATGGACCAATTATGGTACCTCTTCGTCAGGCTTTGGCACGAAGTCTAAACAATATTACGGTGCGATTACTCCCTGAAATTGCCGGATATCCGGGTACAAATAAGCTATGGGAACTTGATCCAGCCGCTAGAAAAATTAAGGATATGGCCTCTAATTTGGGGATTGATATGAGCAATACCCCGGCCTACCCTTCCATTGCTTTAGGAACTGCAGAGGTGAGTTTATTGGAAATCACAAGCGCCTACACTACTTTCGCAAATTCTGGGGTTCACATAGATCCGATCGCCATTACCCGGATTGAGGATAAAGAAGGAAATATTTTAGTTGAGTATTATCCTGAATACAGACAGGAAGTAATTAGTCCAGAAACAGCTTATATCATGACAGATATGATGCGTGGTGTTATACGAGGTGGAGAAGGATACCATGGTACCGGAGTACGATTAAGGAATGTATATGGTGTACGCCAGGATATTGCAGGTAAAACCGGAACCACACAAAACTCGGCAGATAACTGGTTTGTTGGAATGACCCCTCACATTGTGATGGGTGCCTGGGTAGGTGGCGAAGATCGAAGAATCCGCTTCCCAACCGATAACCCGAATAGTATTGGACAGGGAGCACGCTCTGCCCTTCCAATTGTTGGGGAATTTATTACGTATGTAACAGCCGATAAAGATGCCTATTGGGGTTATGATGCTTTTGAACCGCCTCCGGGCTTTGTAATGCCAGAAGATCCAGAAGAAACTCAAAATGAATTATTGAGAGATAATAACCGTGGTAGGATTGGGTGGTAAAAGGAACACAAGGTTATGCTTCTGTAACCAGGGAATTTGTCAAAGCCACTCACAACCTTTCTTTTACAGAACTACACAAAGATTTCATTCCTTATATCCCAAAAAAAAGATCGAATATCTTGGATTTAGGAGCAGGAATAGGACGAGATGCCCATGAGCTTTCGGAGATGGGACATTCCGTTATTGCCTTGGAACCATTAGAAGAGTTTAGAATATCAGGAATGAACCTATACCCATCTTCAAATATTACTTGGATAGACGATTCGTTACCGAAATTGGAAAGACTGAAAAAGAGTTCTTCTAAGTTCGACTTTATCTTATCCTCAGGAGTATGGCATCATCTGACCCCTAAAGAACAGGAACTTGCACTTTCAGAAGTGAGTATACTGCTCAATAAAAATGGTGTCTTAGCTCTTTCTCTAAGAAATGGCCCTGCAGGCGCAGGTAGCCATATATTTCCTACTGATGGAAAAAAGACTATCCAAATGGCGGGTACTTTAGGATTAAAGTGTGTACTTCATCTTGAGAATCAACCAAGTCTCTTAAAGCATAAGAAAAAAGTTTCCTGGTCACGATTAGCTTTAAAAAAGTAATCGATTTTTAGCCGGGTACTAGGTGCTTACTTTTTCCTTTGTCTTTTTTTCGTTCTTCGAAAAAATAGTATCAATAGCTTCTTTTTTGGCTTTTACATCTCCGGATGTTGTTTTAATAAATTGAGCCAAAAAAGACTTTGTGGGATTCTTTAATGCAGCTATCAATAAACCACAAATCGACAAAGTGATGGAGTTATTGTCCCATTGCATTACGTTATACCGAACCGCGCACCCTACGGTATAATCGGTATGGTTCCTAACCGTATGTAACCAAGCTGAAGGATTATAGAGTACATCTCCCGGCTCTAGTTCATACCTGTAGAATGGAATATGCTTCAAATATGGGAAGTCTTTGACAAGTTCTTCGTAAGTATCGGCGTCCATATTCAATTCTTCTTCAAGCTCAGATACCGTATAGGTTCCATATTTAGCTAATGCTGGCTTAAATACCGGTAAATACGTTGGATCAATAAACAACCATTCCTTTTTACCATGAATATTCAAAAACATGTTATCACCTAACGCACAATGAAGTGTAGAACCACTATTCTTTCTACGGGAGATAAACCACTGGCTAATTGAGCTTATCTGATTTCGAAATTCGTCGATGTCTTTCCCTCTACTCCTTTCCAGATAATCATCATCATCGAGTATTCCGTAAAAGTTATTTATGTAACAATCTCTATACTCTTCCTTTGTTAGATATTCTTCCAGGGTTGAAGTTAAAAGCTCCACATTTTGCCCAACCCTGTTGTTTTTCTTTTTCCCAAAATTTCGGTCAACAAATTTAACCTCTTTTTGACCATGCACTTCTATAAGAGACTCTACAGTGGTAACATCCATTACCTCTTCACCTTTTATGTACCCCTTTAACACCAAAGGCATATTTATTTTTCTCCCCCAGTGATTAAAGAATTCTCTGTCTATATACTTGCCGTCGATTGAAGGAAGGGGCATCGTGCCATCAAATGTGACAATAGCATTTTTGACAAGTTGGTTTACTAGGCTTTTATGTAGAAATCTGAGCACTTTACCTGATAAACGTGAGCTCTCATGTCGTTTATAAAGTGTTCCATCTTCCTTTTTCTGTTTTGACAAAGAAAAAGCATAGTCAAGAATAAACCACATTGACCATATGAAACCTTTAAGTCTAAACGCTGCCTTAGGAACATCCGGATTGAAATTCTCTACCCTTTCTAATACACCCATTTAATATACCCGTTACTTAATACCCAAAAATCGATCTGATAATATTTAAAATCTGTTTCCTGTCCAATAATCTTATTCAAAATAAAAAGATATATTTCCTCAATTAAATTGATTAAAGTCTATAAAATCCCTTTTATAAGCCTGGCTAACGTTTTGGTCTGTAGCAACTAACCACAGATCTGATACCCCCACAATCTCATGAGACCTATGAAAAAAATCTTTTTTAAACCTCTACCCTGTATATTACTTCTCTCTCTCTTTTTAACTCCAGAATCTGTAATTGCTCAAACCGCTTATTATGATCTGGATACACTAATAGAATCGATCGTAGACAAGATGACGATTGAAGAAAAAGTTGGTCAATTAGCGTTAAGGGGAAGGAGTAGCAGAGAAAGAGGAGCTCTGCCGGAAGAATTACTGAATAGTGTAAGAAACGGAGAAATCGGAGCTTTTTTGAATGTAATGGATACCTCTCATGTGAGGAAACTGCAGGAAGTAGCAGTTAAAGAAAGCAAGCATGGCATTCCACTTCTTTTCGCTAGAGATGTCATTCATGGATTTAAAACCATATTTCCCATTCCATTAGGTCAGGCTGCAAGCTGGAACCCCGATATGGTTGAAGAAGGAAGCCGGATAGCTGCACTAGAAGCTAGTTCAGTAGGTATTAGATGGACTTTTGCTCCCATGCTGGATATTACACAAGACAGCCGCTGGGGGCGAATAGCTGAATCGCCTGGGGAAGATCCTTATTTAGCTGGTCAACTGGCTGGAGCCTATGTGCGTGGTTTCCAGGGAGAAGACCTTTCAGATCCTACCCGAATGGCAGCTACTGCTAAACATTTCATTGCTTATGGTGCGGCTATTGGGGGTAGAGACTATAACACTGCAATAGTAAGCGATGAACAACTTTATAATCTTTTCCTTCCTCCTTTTGAAGAAGCTATTGCGGAAGATGTAGCAACTTTGATGTCCTCTTTTAATGAAGTAAACGGAGTCCCTGCAACTGGAAATAAGAAAATACTTATGGACATTCTGAGGGGAGAATTTGGCTTTGATGGATTTGTAGTCTCTGACTGGAATTCTGTGATCGAAATGATTGCTCATGGTTTTGCGGAAGACTATGAACATGCAGCTGAATTAGCTGCTAACGCTGGTTTGGATATGGAGATGACCTCGACCGCTTACGAAGAGTTCTTGGTAGAATTAGTAAAGGAAGGAAAGGTGCCAGAATCTCAGTTAGATTTTTATGTAAGCAATATTCTTAGGATCAAATTCAGACTCAATTTATTTGCTGAGCCCTTCATCCCCCAAAACCATCCCGGAGAATTTTACGCAGATGAACACCTCGAAAAGGCCAAAGAAGCGGCAGTCGAAAGTAGTGTCCTTCTAAAAAATGAGAACGTACTTCCTCTAAAACGAGATCAAAAAATTCTACTAACCGGACCATTAGCTGACAAAGGAAGAGAGCAACTGGGTACCTGGACATTTGACGGGGAAGGCGATCCTTCTATTACTCCCAGAGAAGCGATGGAAAATGCTGTTTTTGTTGAAGGCCTGTCCTTTAGCCGAGATAAAGATCAGAGTAATTTCCAGGCAGTGTTGGATGCCGCCCAAGATGTAGATGTTATTGTATTCATAGGGGGTGAAGAAGCCATTCTTTCCGGAGAAGCACACTCACGAGCAAATATTAAATTGCCAGGAGCTCAAGAGGAATTATTGACGGAACTGACAAAACTGGATAAACCGGTAGTCTTGGTATTGATGGCTGGAAGACCCATTAACATTACCGAATATATATCCGATTTAGATGCCGTACTTATGATGTGGCACCCCGGCACTATGGGAGGCCCTGCCCTGGAAGAGATGTTATTAGGTATTTCAGAACCTTCTGGTAGGTTACCAGTTAGCTGGCCAAAAGCAGCCGGACAACTGCCCTACTTCTATAATCATAAAAATACCGGACGACCTGCAAACCCTGATTCTTTCGTAGGCATAGATGATATCCCTGTAGGTGCCTGGCAGAGTAGTCTTGGAAATGAATCCCATTACCTGGATCTGGGCTTCACTCCCCTCTTCCCATTCGGCTATGGACTTTCATACAGTGAAGTTGAATATGGAGAGATAAGCATATCCAATTCTAGACTGGGAGACGGTGAAAACATTACTGTAGAAATACAGGTTTCTAATAGCGGAGATCGGACCACATCCGAAGTAGTTCAGCTGTATATCCGGGATAAGGTTGGAAGAATTACCCGACCTGTTCGTCAACTTAAACGTTTTGAAAAGATAAATTTGTCTCCCGGTGAAGAAAGAACGGTAGTATTCACCATGAACTATGACGATTTCAAATACTATGACAACGAAGGAGTATTTGCTGTGGAGCCCGGTGAGATAGATATCTATGTAGGAAGTAACTCTATTACTACAAATAAAGTAACTATAAAAATAGAGTAAGCTGATATAAACTAGCTTGGAGCCTAATTTTGCTACGGTTCTATGTAAACGGTTCACAGCAATAAATCAAAAGCCCGTAGGAATTTCTGAATCGAATGTTCAATTCGCCTTCCAATTTGTTCAATTCACTTTATTTCTAGCTTCAAATCAGTCGAAATCATTGTTCATTTGTTTTGAATTTCAAACCAAAAAATGAATACAATGATTTTTCGATTTCCTTCAACAATGTTAATCCTTTCCTTCTTTTTGTTATCTGCTTGTAGTGATGATGGTAACATGCTGGTGGATAGCGCTGATCCCGTAGATAGCCTTATAGATACTCTTGTTACTTCTAGAGGAATACAATTCGTAAGAACTCCAGAGGAGAATTTTCAAGATCTACCCGATTGGCCTTATGCCTATCAATATGTTGAAATAGACGAATTGCGACAGGCGTACGCAGAAGCTGGGCCAGCGGATGGTGAAGTGGTACTGCTGATTCATGGTCAACCCAGCTGGTCTTATTTATATCGATACATGATTCCCGTATTGGCGGATTCGGGATATAGAGTTATTGCAATGGACCATTTAGGAATGGGACGCTCTGACAAACCGGTTGATATCTTTGATTATAGTTATTTGGGACACAGTGACCGACTTGAGCGATTTATACAGCAATTGGAATTGAGCGATATTAATTTGTTCGTGCAAGATTGGGGGAGCTTGATTGGCTTAAGAGTGGCCGGACTTAACCCTGAATTATTTGCTACAATAAGTGTAGGAAATGGTGCATTACCAGTTATTCCTGCTGGGGTCTTTCCAATGACACCCATTCAGAATCCAAATGAGATTCTAGAGATGGAATCACCTTTTACCAGTATACCCGAGCAACAAGAACCTTTCTACGATGGGTGCGACCTACTTCCAGGAGCAATTTTTGATTTTGATGCATGGGCGCTCTATTCCATGAAAGGAGCCTCTTACGTCGCATCTGAAGTGGTTGAAGCACTAACCTGGTACGACCTCTCGGAAGAAGTAGAAGCAGCCTATGATGCACCTTTTCCTAGTAGAGAATATATGGCGGGTACTCGTACATTCCCTGCCTTAGTCAATGAAGTATCCGGTCAAAATGAAGAAGCTTGGATGGGTCTTACCTCTTATACAAAACCATTTTTAACTATATGGGGTAATAATGATCATGGTTCGCTAGGGACATGCGAAGCACAAGAGATTTTTGTTGAAAACGTACCGGGAGCAGAAGGAAAACCACATGTAAGACTTGAAGAAGCTGGACATTTCCTGCAAAGTGATCAAGGCGAAGAGATCGCCCGCCGACTTGTTGATTTCTATTCTACTGATTGGTAGTGTACTCGTAAAATTTCAACAAAAATCATCACAACGAAGGATGACAAGAATCTACTTCATTTGATTCAAAACCTATTCAGAGTATAAAAAACCTCGCATCATACCTGCGAGGTTTTTTTTATTACCTATGTAACTACTGATAAAGATACACATTGGGAATATGATGCTTTCGAACCATCCGAGATTTTTAATCCCGAGGATGATGAAGAAACTCAAAATTAGTTATTAAAAGACAGTAACCGTGGAAGAAACGAGTGGTAGTAACTACCTCTTTACCTGCATAATTACCAACTCTATGTACTATTTAGTTGCTACAGGTTCCTTTGATTTATTTTCGCTCTTTGAAAAATCGTATCGATTACCTCTTTTCTTCATTTACATCTCCGAATATTCCTAGCTAGTGCAAGCGGTTCAGAGTAATAGATTAAAAGCCAGTATCAATTTCTCAATAAAGTTCAATTAACCTTCCAATTTGTTCAATTCGCTTTATTTCTAGAATAAAATCACCCGAGATCATCGTTCATTTGTGTTGAATTTCAAACCAACAAAATAAATGATATGAAAACCAAATTAGTGCTTGTGTGGCTCTGTACAGTTTTAATTTATGTTCTGTTTCTAGCATGGAATGGGTTATTCACAAGCCCATTAACAGAACAAGAAATAGAAAAATACGCTGAAGTCTCAAAAGATGATTATCCGGAAGATGCTTGGGAAGAGATGCTTTCATTTTTGAAGGAAGATGACGGAAAACCTGTAATTATGGTTAATGCTATTAAACTACGTGATACTCCCAACGCAGTGAATGGAAAAACTTTCAATTCTTCCGAAGAAGCTCTCGAAGATTATTCTAGTTTTGTAACATCTTATTTAATTAAAAGAGGTAGTTATCCAATATTTATTGGAACATCACTAATAAATTCCCCTGAAGTATGGGGACTTGAAAACGCAGAAGAATGGACTTCAGTCGCAATGGTGAGATACAAAAGCCGGAGAGTAATGATAGAGATGTCTTCAGACCCTGTTTTTCAAAAATTTCATGAGAGTAAAGTAGCAGCTATGGAAAAGACCATCGCTATTCCAGTAAGCTCTAATATTCATCTTGTCAATTTAGACCTGTTTGTAGGATTATTTTTGACGGTTATTGGATTGTTTATTTCATTGTTCATAATAAGAAAAAACACAGCTGCCCTTGAGATAGAATAGCAAACCTATCTCCACAAAAAAAGCCCCAACAATGCTGGGGCTTTAAAAATCTATCAGAAAAGTACGGAGTGCTATTCTTCTACTACCGATTCAGCAAGAAGGGTAAGCTTGTTCTTTGCTACTTCCACAAATCCACCAGAGATATTGTATGAAGTATCACCATCTGATTTACGAACAAGAACGGTTCCTTCATCCAATGCAGAAACAATAGGAGCGTGATTAGCTTTTACTTCAAAACTTCCCATTACTCCAGGCATTTGAACACCTGATACATCTCCTTCAAATAGGGAGCCTTCAGGAGTCAGGATTTGAGCTTTAAATGTACTCATGAATCTTTACCTGCCTCGATTAAGCTTCTTCTGCAGCTTCTGCTAACATCTTCTCGCCTTTCTCAATGGCTTCGTCGATGCTACCAACCATGTAGAAGGCGTTTTCAGGAAGGTGGTCTAATTCACCTTCAATAATCATTTTAACACCTTTAACAGTATCGTCAATTTTCACATACTTACCAGGTGCTCCTGTGAACTGCTCAGCAACGAAGAATGGCTGAGAGAAGAAACGTTGTACACGACGAGCTCTACTTACAACCATTTTATCTTCATCAGAAAGTTCGTCCATACCAAGAATCGCGATGATATCCTGAAGATCTTTATAATTCTGAAGAAGGATAGTAGCTCTTCGAGCAGTATTATAGTGCTCTTCGCCTACCACCTTAGGATCAACGATTCTGGAAGTAGAATCTAGCGGATCTACCGCAGGGTAAATACCAATCTGTGTTAGTGCACGAGAAAGTACCGTGGTTGCATCAAGGTGAGTAAACGTAGTTGCAGGAGCAGGGTCAGTTAAGTCATCAGCAGGTACATATACAGCCTGAACCGATGTAATAGATCCTTTTTGAGTAGAAGTAATACGCTCTTGCATCGCACCCATCTCAGTAGCAAGTGTTGGCTGATACCCTACAGCTGAAGGCATACGACCTAATAGTGCCGATACCTCAGAACCTGCCTGTGTAAATCGGAAAATGTTATCAATGAAAAGGAGGATATCTCTGGATACTTCATCACGGAAATATTCAGCAACAGTAAGACCAGAAAGTGCTACTCGCGCACGAGCACCAGGAGGCTCATTCATCTGGCCAAATACCAGCGTAGCCTGTGATTCTTTTAATTTCTCTTCGTCTACTTTGGAAAGATCCCACTCTCCGTTTTCCATAGACTCTTTGAACTCATCCCCATAGTTAATTACCCCAGACTCGATAAATTCACGAAGAAGGTCATTTCCTTCACGAGTACGCTCACCAACACCAGCAAATACTGAAAGACCACCATGCTGCTTCGCGATGTTGTTAATCAGCTCCTGAATCAGTACAGTTTTACCTACACCAGCACCACCAAATAACCCAATCTTTCCCCCTTTTGCATAAGGGCAAAGAAGATCTACTACTTTGATACCGGTTTCCAACATTTCTGTTGAAGTTGCGAGTTCATCAAAAGAAGGAGCTTCTCGGTGAATTGGATACTTAGCTTTTCCTGCAGGATCTTTAATACCATCAATCGCTTCGCCCACTACGTTAAATAATCGACCTCTAATGTCCTCTCCAACAGGCATTGCAATAGCCTGACCAGTATCGATTACCTCCATGCCTCTTACTAAACCATCTGTAGAATCCATAGCAATAGTACGTACACGATCTTCTCCTAAGTGTTGAGCCACTTCGAGATACAGCGTAGAGCCGTCGGTAGGATTTTTAATGGTGAGAGCGTTAAGAATAGATGGGGTTGTTCCTTCGGAAAAATCAACGTCAACTACAGGTCCGATAACCTGGGCCACTGTTCCTTTATTCATGTGCGAAACTGCGATTTATTTTAAAATTTCTGAGTAATTAGTTTTCGAAAACTTGCACTGCTGCAAAGGCTGATAAAGATAGGCAGATATAGAAAGAGAGGCAATCATTTCATGCATGGTTTATTTCAAAACTCAGCCACTTTAATTATTTCTGCTTGCAACCATCTTCATAAAATCTTCATACATCATCGTTTTATTCGAGGCTTTTAAAATAACTATTCGTCTTTGATGCCATTTGTAGCTTATATACCTATTTCAACCACGCTCTTTTGTGTGTATTTCTTCTACGTGATTTACAATCACTGGAGGCAAAAACCTGAAGCTCTTTATTTAATGTGGTGGACCATAGGTGTAGTTACTTATTCTGCAGGTACAACCGTAGAAAGTCTTCACACTATTTTCGGATGGAACCCGATCCTTTTTAAAACCTGGTATATAGCAGGTGCTTTCCTTGGAGGAGTTCCGCTTGCACAAGGAACCATTTATTTATTGATGAAGAAAAAGACGGCTGATATACTCACTGCAATTCTCATTGTAGTACTCATCATCTCCATTGTGCTGGTCATTCTTTCTCCCCTGGATACAAGTGTAGTTTCTGAAAAGCTCAACGGAAATGTATTAGAGTGGAGTTTTATTCGTCTTATAACTCCTTTTGTAAATATCTATGCCGTTATCTTTTTGGTGGGAGGTGCGTTCTATTCGGCCTTCAAATACTTTGGAAATAATGAGTTCAAAGGTCGTTTCTGGGGAAATGTACTAATCGCTGTTGGAGGTATACTTCCCGGAATTGGGGGTACTGCCACAAAATTTGGATATACCTATGTGCTTTATGTCACCGAGCTACTGGGGATACTGTTAATCTTCTGGGGATACATGGTTATAAAAAATGACCGTTCTCTTTCAATACATCGAAACCAGGTTTCCACTTGATTTCTTTTTTGTCATATTTAGAAGCGCATTTTGAAATAGCGTTTCTTTTGTGATGAAAAAACTATTCCTCATTCTTAGTGTAATGTCATTGATGGTTTTTAGTGCTTGTACTCAGCTCTATACGACTACCATCAATGTTGAAAAACCTGCATTAGGTGATACTACAGAGGTATTCACTTACATTGCCGGAAAGGACATCTTTGGTGATATTGAAGTCATTGGTTCTATTGAAGTGAATACCAATTCTCAAAAAGACTGCAACATGCAGAAATTTGAAAACGATGCCCACGACATTGCCCGGGCTGCAGGTGGAAATGCCTTAATTGTTCAGGAAATCGATCTTCAATTTACCTGTCTGAATTTCACAGGACATATAGCAAAAATCACTTATGCAGAAGACACTGCGTTAATCGACCGAAAGAGTTTAAAGGAAATCTGGAGTAATCGATTTGATCCTATAGAAGGTATTTATGAAAGTACTGGGCCCAATTTAAAAAACATGGAGGTTGGGGTATTGAAAAATAATACAGGGGGCTATTCACTAATCTATTTGAATGGTACCGCTAATGAATACCGATCTTTATGGCGAGAAGGGAATCTTAAGGCAAAGCTATCAAATACAGGGGCGATCAACACCTTCAAAACAACCTGGCTAGAGCATAACAGAACCTACGACACCGGGTACCTGATTTCTTTTTCGGATGGCATAATGAGCCTTATTAATACAGAGTCAGAGATAAACCAGCCCTTCATCAAGATGTATCCCACTCAAAATTCATTTACATCTTCTTCAGGGTCTGGCTTTGCGATTTCTGAACAGGGCTATGTAGTTACAAATCATCATGTGGTGGAAGGAGCTGAAAGTATTACCGTTAAAGGTGTTAATGGAGATTTTAATCAACCATACGCCGCCGAGGTAATTGTAACGGATCAACGAAACGACCTGGCAATTATAAAAATCGATGTTGGGGATGTAGATATAGAGCCTATCCCCTTCCAGCTAAAGAGAGAACTCTCCCAGGTGGGCAATGAAGTATTTGTTCTGGGCTATCCTTTACGAGCTACCATGGGAGATGAACTGAAGCTAACCACAGGGATAATCAGTTCAAGAACAGGCTTCCAGGGAGATATTACCGCGTATCAAATCTCAGCTCCTGTTCAACCCGGTAACAGCGGAGGACCAACCTTTGATATGAATGGCAATCTAATCGGGATTGTAAATGCAAAGCACCTTGGAGCTGAAAACGCCAGCTACTCAGTAAAAGCAAACTACCTCATCAACTTGTTTGAGCTTTTACCTGAAGAAATGAGTTTAGAATTGATGAATAAAGCTGCAAATTCTTCTTTGGCTGACCTGGTTGAATCAGTAAGAAACCATGTTTACATCATTGAGGTGGATTAATCCACGCTAAATAATTTTGAGCATTTTTACACGGATTTACAAAGTGAAGCGTTACCCCTTCATCTTTTCAACTAATCCAACTCGTTATGCTCATTCTGTTACTATCAATTCTATTCTCAACTACTACTAATCCTTCCTCCGACTCTGTGCAAGTAGTTACAGAAATTGAAGAAGTGACTGTATTTAAAAGCCAGGCTCAAATCCAACGCCTTGGAAAAGTAGATTTACAGGTAGGCAAAAATACGCTTGTTTTTTCTGGTCTGACAGAAACCCTCATTAATCAAAGCGTTCAACTACGAGGAAATGGCTCTTATACCCTCCTCTCCATTACAACAAGACATAATTATTCAGAAAAGCCTTCTGTAAACCCAAACCTTGAAAACCTTCAAAAAAGAAAACAAGAATTGGAGCTTTCGATTCAACAAAAAAATGCCGACTTAAAGGTCATTGATCAAGGTATTGCGATGTTGGGCTCCACCCAGGAAATCATAAAGAATAATAAACTTACCGCAGCAGAAATTGAGCAGTTGCTCAAACTATATCAGCAAAATTTATCCGAATTACTTCAAGATCAGATTTCCATAAGAAATGAAATCGTAGCCATCCACGAAGAACTTTCGAGAGTAAATCTCCAGATCAATAATAGCTGGGAAGTTGAAAGAACCAGTTTCAAAGAAGTGATTGCAGAAGTTCAGACCAATAATCCTCAAAGCATCGACTTTACCCTTTCTTATCAGGTGTCCAATGCCGGATGGACACCGAGCTACGATATAAGATCCTCAGATATCGACTCACCTTTAGAAATCACCTATAAAGCGAATATTTACCAACGAACTGGTATTGATTGGGAAGATGTCAAGTTTACCATTAATTCTGGGGATCCAAGTTCGCGATCTACCAAACCCGAGTTATATCAAAATTATATCGGATACAACTCTTACAGAGGAATCCCTGGTGGTACTGCAAACGTTTTAAGAAGAGTCTCGAACGAACGGGGAGTTATAAAGGGAAAAGTGTATGATGTAGATGGTGAACTAATAGCAGGTGCTAGTGTGATGTTACCAGGATTGGCAATAGGAGATGTAACAGACCAAAATGGAATGTTTGAGATATCTGGAGTACCAAATGGCTTCTATTCGCTCTCAGTGATGTTCATTGGTTATGAAACCTCCACCGTTCGAATTAATATTTCTAATAACGGTCTTTATTTAGAAATACCTCTGGAATTTGGGGTAGTTGGTATGGATGAATTGTTTGTTAGAGGTTACACAAGTAATGAAGAACGCTCTGGTCTATTCACCACTGACGGATTTCCAAAACACAGATTCGCAGAGGAAAAAATAGAAGAGCCAACCTTTATTGATATAGTAGAAACTGCCAGTCAAACCAGTTTTAGTTATAGAATTGAAGTCCCCTATTCTGTTCCTTCTGATGGTAAAGCCCATACCCTGGAAATAAAAAATGAATTCATTGAGACGGATTATCTCTATGGTACGGTGCCCAAACTATCTGCTCATGCCTACTTGCTCGGTAACATCCCCGACTGGAACGAATTAAACCTGCTCGCTGGTGAAGCCAACATCTACTTTGATAATGGTTTTGTTGGAAGTACCTATTTAGACCCTGCTTCTTCCGGAGATACTTTATCGGTATCACTAGGTAAAGATGAACGGATTGTATTGGAACGAACTAAACTGAAAGACTTCTCTTCAAAAAATTTCTTCCGAAATAAAACCAGGGAACTGTTTACTTATGAAATCACTGTTCGGAATACAAAATCAGAACCCGTTTCAATAACTGTTGAAGATCAAATTCCGGTTTCTACTAATGAAGAAATCCAAGTATCAACAAAAGAACTGAGTAATGGTGACTTAAATGAGGATACCGGGATCATTGATTGGAAACTGGATATTGCTCCTGGAGAAGTAAAAACACTCAGGCTCAGCTATGAACTCGAATACCCTAAAGGGAAACGGATTGTTTACTAATATTCACACTTAATAAAGGAACCTAACATTTAGGTGAGGGTTAAACTCATTTCATTTCACCTAAACTAACCCTTACCCAAATGTCAGAACAAGAGAATCCTCTAAAACAAAGCTTCACTCAAAAGAATGGACTATTCTTAAAAATTACCCTAATAGTTTGCCTTACCTTGTTAATGTTAATCCCTGCCTCGATGGTCCGCGGATTAATTTCTGATCGAACCGAAATTAAAACAGAAGCCATTTCAGAAATCGGAGAAAAATGGGGGAAAGAGCAGACCGTAATCGGACCTATTCTTACCATTCCATACAAACGAATAATAAAGGTTCAAAAAAGTGCTACCAATGAATACGAATTCATAGAAAAGATTAACCAAATCCACATCCTCCCAGATGAATTAAAAGTTAATAGCCATGTAATACCTCAACGCTTAAATCGTGGAATATTTGAAGTAGCTGTATATGATAGCCAGACAACCTTCAAAGGATTTTTTGCTGATTTTAATCCCTCTTCGCTTGGCATAGCAATGAACGATCTTTTGCTTTATCAGGCATTTATTACTGTAGGTATTTCAGATATACGAGGAATAGACAAACAGGTAATTCTAAACTGGGGAAACGAAGACAAACCGTTTTCTGCTGGTTCAGAAATTATGGATAAGGGTTTAATAAGAACTGGGATTCATGCCACAACAGAACTCGAGAATAAGGGTCAATTAATCAAAGGGGCTGATTTTTCTTTTGATCTTAATTTAAAAGGAAGCGACCATATTTATTTCACTCCTGTAGGTAAAACTACCCAGGTAAGTATGAATTCATCATGGCCTTCTCCAAGCTTTAATGGAACATTTCTACCCAACACAGATGATAAACACATAAGCCAAGAAGGTTTTAAAACAAGCTGGGACATTATTGATTTAAACCGAAGCTATCCTCAGCAGTGGACAAATCAAAAACATGACATAAAGGCCTCAGCATTCGGTGTAGACTTTTTTATCCCAGCTGATAACTACCAACGTAGTGAGCGAAGTATCAAATATGCTATTCTATTCATCGGCCTAACTTTTTTGGTTTTCTTTTTTGTTGAAATCTTCAACAAGAAGGCAATACATCCTATTCAGTATACCCTTGTTGGTCTAGCTCTATGCCTTTTCTATACCCTACTGCTTTCTATATCTGAATACACATCTTTTGATATTGCCTACCTACTCTCCTCCTCGCTAACACTTTTATTGGTAGCTGGATATGTAAAAGCTGTATTGAAAAACACTCGTTTTACACTTCTGCTCTCTGGAACACTAATCGTACTCTATGGCTTCATATTCATAATCATACAAATGGAAAACCTGGCTTTATTAACAGGAAGTTTGGGATTATTCCTGATTCTGGGATTTGTAATGTATTTCTCTAGAAAAATAGATTGGTATAAGCTTAATTCAGAAGTAAAGTTGTGACTTTGTAGTAGCAAATCCCCTCTTAAAATTCTATCTTTGTCGTTCTTGAGCCGATCTAATCCATCGGCTCATTTTTATAGATATACACGATGAAAGGTGACTCAAAAAATCACCTTTTTTCATAGCAAGAACCTTACACTTTTAATCAGTACTCCAGTGGAAACCGAATTTTCAGAGCGCTCAGCAAGCATTGACATACTTATAGAATTTGATATCAATCGAAACCTGGATTATTCCATTGCGGATGAACTGGATACAAGAGAAAAAGCTCAGGTTCGAGAATACGTCCAAAACATTTTTCGTCGCCGAAGCTACCTGGATTTCTTAATCGACCATTATTCTAGCATTGCTGTAGATGAAATGAAGGCGGAGCTAAAGAATATTCTACGTTTGGGGATCTATGATATGTTATTCATGGATAGCACCCCTGATTATGCGGCTATTAATGAAGCCGTAGAAATCGCGAAATTTAAGTTAGGCTCAAAAACGGGTGATCTTGTAAATGCAATCATGCGTAACCTTCAGCGTGATATAGAGAATCTCCCAAAGCCTGCATATCCTGATCGAACCAAGCTAGTTGCTGCTACTTTCTCACATCCTGAATGGATGGTTGCCCGATGGAGTAAGCGTTTTGGTGAGCGCGAAGCTTTCCAGCTAATGCAGGCCAATAACACACGTCCCAACTACTATGTTCGTGTGAACACGCTTCGTACCAAACCAGAGAATTTTGAGCTCCGCATGGATAAGATGGGTGTTGAATTTGAAGAAAGTGAGTGGCTCCCAAATTTCTATAAAGTGGATTCTGTACAACCTTTCATTGAGAAGGGATTGCTGTTGAAAGGACTTTGCCAGGTTCAGGATATTGCTGCAGGACTGGCCCCTTTTGTGTTAGATCCCCAACCAGATGAAAAGATTTATGATCTATGTGCCGCACCTGGTACCAAATCGATTATGATCGCCGATTTAACTGAAGCGAATAGTGATATTCTCGCCGTGGATATTTCAGGAGAGCGATTGGAGAAACTAGCTGAAAGCGCACTTAGTTTTGGTGCCGAGAATATCAAAATCAGGCGTGGAGATGTACTTGAATTATCTCTCCCGCTCGCTGATGCCGTGTTACTGGATGCCCCTTGTACCGGAACTGGTGTATTAAGCAAACGAGCTGACTTACGCTGGAGAAGAGACGAAGAAGGACTTAAAAAGGCTGTGGAATTACAGGAGCAACTTCTTGAAGAAGCTGCAAATATGGTAAAACTAGGTGGCCGATTGGTTTATAGTACATGCTCTATTGAACCAGAAGAAAATATGGAGCAGGTGAACAAGCTTCTCGAAAAGATGGACGATAATTTCGTGCTTGAACCACTTGATGATTTTGTACCGGAAGAAGTACTTGCTGAAGATGGTAAGGCATATCAGACCTTTCCGCATATTCACGGATGTGACGGACATTTTGGAGTATTGTTGAAGCGAGTAAAGTAATTTTTGCTGCCACTAAATCTCAAAAACACGAAGGTAAATTTTCTTTTGTGCTTTAGTGCTTTCGTGGCAAAACTATACAGGCCATGATTAAAGAAATTCCATCAAAATATGATCCTACACAGGTTGAGGACAAATGGTACTCCTATTGGATGGATCATAACTATTTCCGTTCGGAAGTAGATCATTCCAAAGAGCCATTCACTATTGTGATCCCTCCTCCTAATGTAACGGGTGTTTTGCATATGGGGCATATGCTCAATAATACCATTCAGGATGTACTTACCCGAAGAGCTCGCATGCAGGGGTTTAATGCACTTTGGGTTCCGGGAACTGATCACGCTTCTATAGCTACTGAAGCAAAAGTGGTAAGAAAGCTACGAGAAGAAGGTATCAAAAAGAGTGACCTTTCCAGAGATGAATTTCTTAAACATGCATGGGAATGGACTCATAAGCATGGTGGAATTATTCTCGAGCAATTGAAAAAGCTTGGTGCTAGCTGCGATTGGGATCGTACTGCATTCACTATGGATGAAAAGTACTCGGAAAGCGTAATAGATACCTTTATCGATCTTTTCAACAAAGGTAAAATTTACCGTGGCGCCAGGATGATTAACTGGGACCCTGCTGCACAAACAGCTTTAAGCGATGAAGAAGTAATTCACAAGGAAGTCCAATCCAAACTTTATTACGTTCGATACCAGATTTCAGGGACAGAAGATTTTGTAACCATAGCCACAACTCGACCTGAAACCATTCTTGGAGATACCGCTGTTTGTATCAACCCAAAAGATGAGCGCTACACTCATCTGCATGGTAAGAAAGCAATTGTACCATTGGTAAATCGTGAGGTACCGATCATCCTTGATGATTATGTGGACACGGAATTTGGTACTGGCTGTCTGAAAGTTACCCCAGCACATGACGTAAATGATTACGAATTAGGTGAGAAACACCATCTAGAAACCATCAATATGATGAATGCAGATGGTACGATCAGTGAAGATGGCCAACTTTATACAGGAATAGACCGCTTTGAGGTTCGTAAACTGATATCCAAAGACCTTGAAGAAGCAGGAAATCTTGTACAGGTGGAAGATTACATGAACAAGGTTGGGTACTCAGAGCGAACCGATGTGGTAATTGAGCCCAGACTTTCTCTTCAATGGTGGGTATCTATGAAAGAGTTGTCACAGCCAGCTCTCGAAAATGTGATGAATGATAATATCCAATTCCATCCGGCTAAGTTTAAAAACACCTATCGCCACTGGATGGAGAATGTCAAAGACTGGTGTATTAGCAGGCAGTTATGGTGGGGACATCGTATTCCGGCTTACTACTATGGCGAAGGTGATGACGATTTTGTTGTTGCTAAGACTTTAGAAGAAGCTATTCAGCTGGCTCAGCAGAAATCAGGAAATGCCTCGTTAACTGGTGCGGATCTCTCTCAAGATGAAGATGTACTGGATACCTGGTTTTCGTCATGGCTATGGCCAATTTCGGTATTTGATGGATTCTATACTGAAGAAGAAGTCGACTATTATTATCCAACCAATGATCTGGTTACTGCACCTGAGATTATGTTTTTCTGGGTAGCACGTATGATTATTTCAGGCTACGAATACCGTGGAGATCTACCCTTCCGAAATGTTTACTATACAGGAATTGTGCGGGATAAGCTTGGTCGAAAAATGAGCAAGAGCCTCGGCAACTCTCCTGATCCACTTGAATTGATTTCAGAATATGGAGCAGATGGAGTTCGTATGGGAATGCTGTTCTCCACTCCAGCTGGTAACGATTTACCATTTGATCCATCCATTTGTGATCAGGGTAAAAAATTCTCCAATAAGATTTGGAACGCCTTCCGCTTTTTGACAATGAATATGGAAGACGGTGTAAGCTATGAGCCCACTCTTTCTATTGATTCTGATAATATTGCTGATCGCTGGATGATGGCCAGAATTCAACAGACTATCAAAGGAGTTGATGAAGACTTCCAAAACTATAAGCTTAATGATGCCCTCAAAAAGGTATACTCTTTAATTTGGGATGACTTTTGTGATTGGTATATAGAATTGGCCAAACCATATAATTACGGTGATTCTTTTGATACCCAAAAGATGAATGTAGCTCTTGGGTTCTTCGAGCAATTAATGAAACTCCTCCACCCTTTCATGCCGTTTATCTCAGAAGAAATATGGCAGTACATCCAGGACCGGAAGCCTGAAGAAGCACTGGTCATTTCTGATTGGCCTACATACAACGAGGCTTTTGACAATCAGGATGACATCACACTTTTCCAGACTATGCAGGAGATGATTTCCTCGCTTAGAAATATCAGAGCTGAAATGGGCGTGTCTCCTAAAGAACCGCTTGAAGTACTTGTAAAAACTAAGGATGATTCGTTAGCATCTTCTCTTTCGCAGAATCGTTGGGTTTTGGAAAAGCTTCAATCAATGCAATCTCTTGATATCTCAAAGAGCATCGAAAAACCTAAAGCATGCTCTTCTGCCATTGTTAATGGAAATGAATTATATGTACCTCTTGCCGGACTGATTGATGTTGACAAGGAAAAGGAACGTATCCAAAAAGAGATTGACAGAATTACTGGATGGCTAAAAGGTGTAAATGGAAAGCTCAGCAATCAGAATTTTGTTAATAATGCACCGGAAGCCGTTGTTGAAAACGAGCGAAACAAAAAGCGAGATGGGGAAGCAAATCTTGCTAAACTGCAAGAGCAATTGAAGGATTTCGAATGAAAACCCACCCCTGTCCCCTCCAGGGAGGGGAACTCTTTTTTTGGGTACCAAAATAGTCAAAGGATTTCCCCTCTTAAGAGGGGATTAAGGAGTGTGTCAGTAATGAGATGCTATCATTGAATAAGACCATAAGAATCGAAAAATGTAATGAAAACATTTTCTCTCCAGTCTGAAGAACCTCGCAATTCTCCCGATTTCCTAAAAGGGCTGAACAAGCAGCAATACGAGGCTGTTACCCACTCCAACGGGCCTCTACTTATTGTAGCGGGAGCAGGATCCGGAAAAACGAGAGTACTTACTTACCGCATCGCTTATCTACTTCAACAGTTTAAAGCAGCTCCTCATGAGATTCTGGCTCTAACCTTTACCAATAAAGCAGCCAGGGAGATGAAGGATAGAATCAAAAATCTCATTGGTGATAAAGCCCAAAAACTCTGGATGGGTACCTTCCACTCCATCTTTTCTAAAATCCTTCGTTTCGAAGCAGAGAAATTAGGCTACGGTAAAGACTTCACGATTTATGATACCAGTGATTCTGAAACAGTTATAAAGCAGATTCTGCAAGAACTGAATTTTGATCCCCGCGAGATCAAACCCAAAGCCATTCGGAATAAAATCAGTGATGCCAAGAACCAGTTAATTAACCCTGAGAATTATCAGGAACGCTTTGTAAGCTCTACCCTTGATGACATCACAGCCAGGGTGTATGCTATTTATGTAACACGCTTAAAGCAAAGTAACGCAATGGATTTCGATGATCTCCTTGTTAAACCTATCGAGTTATTCGAAGAACATCCTGACATCCTAGAAAAATATCAAGATCGTTTCAAGTATATCCTGATTGACGAGTATCAGGATACTAATCATGCCCAGTATAAAGTGACTAAAATGCTGGCTGATAAATACAAGAATATTTGCGTAGTTGGTGATGACGCCCAAAGTATTTACTCATTCCGTGGCGCCGATATAACGAACATCCTCTCTTTTCAAGAAGATTATGACAATGCCAAGCAAGTTCCACTAGAGCAAAATTACCGCTCCACAAGAGCTATTCTTCAATGTGCTGATTCCATCATTAAGAAGAATAAAAAACAACTTGAGAAGACTCTTTGGACGGAGAAAGAATTGGGAGAACCTATTATTCTTCTCAAAAACTATGATGACAGAGATGAAGCTAATCGTGTAGCTCAATATATCCTGGAGCTAAAAATGCGACATGGTTATAAAAACAACGAGTTCGCTATTCTTTATCGAACAAACTACCAATCCAGGGTATTTGAAGAAGCTTTACGAAGACATGATATCACGTATCAGTTGATTGGTGGTCTCTCCTTCTATCAGCGTAAGGAGATCAAGGACGTATTGGCTTATTTAACTTTGTTGGTTAACAAAAATGATGAGACAAACCTTATTCGAATCATTAATGAACCTTCAAGGGGTATTGGCAACAAGAGCATTAACGATCTTAGAAATACCGCCCGGGAGAATAGAGTATCTATCTGGAGTATGCTTGAACAGGTTGAACAAACAGATGTATATAAGCCTGCAAAAGTTCGAATCCGGGAATTTGTAAACATGATGAACAGCCTCAGCAAAGACTTAAAAGAAGGTAGGAGCCTTACTGAGGTGACCAGGGCTGTACTCGAACAAAGTGGCTATATGAAAGCATTGGTAGAGGAAAACTCACATGACTCTATGATGCGAAGAGAAAATGTACTAGAATTTCAAAACGCCATCTCCTATTACGAAAAAGGAACTTCTAATCCATCCTTAAGTGCTTTTCTCCAGGAAATCAGCTTAATAACGGATGGAGATAAATTCGACGAAAACAAACCTGCAGTAACTTTAATGACCGTTCATGGATCAAAAGGTCTTGAGTTCCCTGTTGTATTTGTAGTAGGATTGGAAGAGAATCTTTTCCCGGTTGGAGCAAGAGAGGGATTTGACGCAGACATAGAAGAAGAAAGGCGACTCTTTTATGTAGCCATTACCAGAGCTGAACAGAGACTTTATTTTAGCTATTGCCAAACCCGGTTCAAGTTCGGAGAAGAACAACAGCAACTGAGATCCCGGTTCTTAGATGAAGTAGACCCTGGTATCGTACGAACAGAGACAGGCGCCACAATTAGTCAAAAGAAAGACCGTTTCACAATCGACAATACATCCAAGGATACTAAAACCGGATTTGCTGAGATAGAATATGATTGGGACAAACCCATTACTAAGAAAACTACTTCTTCTGCTACTACAACCATACAATATGACTATCAAGATGGAGAAGACCCCTTCCAGGTTGGTGCACAAGTACACCATGCCAAGTTTGGACCTGGAAAAATAATCAGCAGGAGTGGATTAGGAATGGATGCAAAAGTTGTCGTATTTTTTAAATCAAGAGGTCAAAAAAAACTTATGTTGAGGGCCGCCCCTCTTCAAATCATCGAATAGACGGAAAACTAAGATTGTGAAAAGGACAGTAAGTGCCATAATAATGGCTCTGGCAGGATTGGTATCTGCCATTGCTCAGCCTGTACTTACACCCAGAAACGTAGCTCTGGGTGGTGGTGGAAGTTCTTACCTTACCGACTATTCAGCTAACTTTTACAATCCCGCAAATCTGCTTATCCAGGATAGAAGAAGAAATATAGATGTCGGGCTTTTTATTACCGGAACCTATTTTAATGCTGTTCAAAACTTTAGTGACCTGGAACAACAATCAGGCAACCTGACCGATTATCTTTCGGCCTTTGAACCAGGGAGATATACTATTTCAGATGCAGATCGTCTTGAGATTTTAGAAGATAATTACATACGTGACCGGAATACTTCTCTTCATCAAACCAGATTAGACCTAATCCTATTAGGCTTTAAATGGAGAAATGAGGATCGTGCTTTTTCCCTCGCTCTTCGAAATCGTATATCTTCAAGTTTTGAAGTAGGTCGTGGGTGGTATTCTAATGTATTACAAGATATTGGTGGAGTTCAAAGCCTGGATCGAAGCCTTACTCACCGTTATCAATCTCTATATGAGATCTCCCTTGGGTATTCCGAATCCTTTAATTTTTTCTCTGATATGACCCCTAGGCTTGACGAGTTCTATTTTGGCATTGCTCCAAAACTTGTGCTAGGTGGGGCCTATCAAAATGCCAAATGGGACAATGTGTATTCCACATCGGGAGGAATCAATCAGCTAACCCAGGAGTTTGAGTATCAGGCATCCGGAAATTTTGGTATTGCTACCGATCAATATCTTAATGGTGTAGCTGCTGAAACCGCTCTTACCCAAAACATATCCGACGAGATTTTTAATCGATATGGTATAGGAATAGGTCTGGATATCGGATTTACTTACTTAATCACTCTTGGTAATGATTTATCCACAATAAGTAATAACAATCAGCAAACAAATAAGTCTCTTCGTCTCTCCTTATCTATTACTGATATAGGGTTTGTAAACTATAGTGAAAATGGGATCGACCTGAACATTACAAGCGATACAACAAATGTAGCCTCTTTACCAACTGGAGTTGCAAGTGATGCTTTTGTCGGTGCTCCAGGTCAGTTTATTGATTTTATTGACAAATATGGCGCTCAAAATCCTTTTGTTCTGGCTCAACAAGAACGTGGTGATTTTTCCGTGCTGCTTCCAACAGCGCTTCATGCCGGGGCTCTATTGGAAATAAACAGAATAAAACTGATGGGCGATTTAAGTATTGGCTTTACAAACAATGCGTTCAATTCTACGAAGCTTGTTGCTTCAGCGGGAATTGAAATACGTCCACTTAAATTCCTTCCTATCCGGGCAGGAACTCAATTAGCTACAGAACTACCTAATTATTTCAGCTTCGGAACCGCTATTGAGACACAACTTTGGGATTTATCAATAGCTACACAATTTGTATCCAGAACTTTTGGTGATAACCCAACGATAACAGGTCTTACTGTCGCTGCTTTGCAGTTCCATTTCTAGACTGACAGTTTGCCTTGCATCTCTGACAAGAATCAATTTTCATGACTCTTTGTTGGGCTTACTAATTCTGGCTTCGTCTTTGCCATTTACTATCGAAATGCAAAAAAAGGACTTAATGAAATTAAGACTAGATTACTTAGACGAATTTGATCAAAACGATGATAGTTTCGAAGACTTCGAGACTTCCATCCCCTTGCTCTCCGAAGAAGAAGAACAAGCCTTAAGTGAAGCAAAAGTACCAGAGTCCCTTCCTATCCTCCCTTTGAAGAATACCGTTCTTTTCCCTGGGGTGGTTGTACCCATAACTGTCGGACGAGATCGTTCGCTAGCACTGGTAAAAGAAGCATACGCTGGTGATAAAACGATTGGTGTGGTCACACAAAAGGATATGGATGTTGAGGAACCTAACTATGAAGACTTGTACACCATCGGTACGGTAGCTCAAATTTTGAAGTTAATCAAAATGCCGGATGGCTCACGAAGCATCGTGATCCAGGGTAAATCAGTTTTTAAAGTAGAAGAATTCACACAAGATCAACCTTATTTCAAGGCAAAGGTTAAGGCCTTTCCAAAAGAAATGGATATCCAGGGACTGGAGCTAAGCGCCTCTATCCGAAATGTGAAAGAGACCGCCGTCGATATCATCAACAAGTCTCCGAATATCCCTTCGGAGGCAGCAGTAGCATTAAGCAATATCAACAGCCCTACTTTTCTTCTCAATTTTATTGCCTCCAATCTGAATGTGGACCTGGATGAAAAGCAGGACTTACTCGAGACACCTAAATTCTCAATGAATCTCGAGAAGATTATGGAATTCCTGGAGCAGGAACTCCAGGTTCTGAATATGAGCGAGAAAATCCGCACTAAGGTTAAATCGGATATTGACGACCAGCAGCGAGAGTTTTACCTGCGCCAGCAAATGAAAGCCATCCAGGAAGAACTGGGAGAAGGTGCAGAACAACAGGAAGTAGATAAGCTTAGAAAAAAACTTGAAGAGAAACAGCTTCCTGACTACGCCCGGGAAGTAGCAGAGAAAGAACTTCAGCGATTGGAGATGACTCCAAATGCTTCTCCTAATTATGGAATTATTCACGGTTACCTAGAATGGATCTTAGATTTACCCTGGGAAGAGTACTCCGAGGACAAGCTCGATCTTGAATATGCTCGAACAGTATTAGATGAAGATCATTATGGGCTGGAAAAGGTCAAAAAGAGAATTATTGAGTATTTGGCGGTCCTTAAACTTAAGCAGGACATGAAAGCTCCGATTTTGTGTTTTTACGGCCCTCCGGGAGTTGGGAAGACATCATTAGGGAAATCCATTGCGAGAGCTTTAAACAGAGAATTTGAGCGGTTCAGCCTGGGTGGAATCCGGGATGAAGCTGAAATCCGTGGACACCGAAGAACCTACATCGGCGCCCTTCCCGGCCGAATTATCCGATCTATGAAAAAAGCCGGAAAAGGAAACCCGGTTATTATGCTGGATGAGATCGATAAAGTAGGAGCCGATTACCGTGGTGATCCTACTTCTGCCCTGCTTGAGGTTTTAGACCCAGAGCAAAATGATACGTTCAGTGATAACTACCTGGAGCTGGAATATGATCTTTCAAGGGTTCTCTTTATTGCCACTGCTAACTCTTTGGAAACCATTCCTGGCCCGCTTAGAGACAGAATGGAGATCATCAATATTAGTGGTTATACCCTTGAGGAGAAATCTGAAATCGCTAAGAAGTACCTGATCCCAAAACAGATCAAAGAAAACGGTTTGAAAGAAGGTCAGCTTACCATCTCTGAAGAAGCTATTCACAAAGTCATTGATGAGTATACTCGTGAATCTGGCGTTCGTAACCTGGATCGACAGGTTGGAGCGGTTTGTCGCGCGGTAGCAGCTAAAGTCGCTTCCGGAGAACTGGAACAATACAGTGTGGATGTTCCAGATATTGAAGATTTCCTAGGCAAACAGAAATTCTTCAGTGATGTAGCTGAGCGAACTACCGTTCCTGGTGTGGCTACTGGTCTCGCCTGGACTCCATTCGGCGGCGATATCCTTTTCATTGAAGCTAGTGTTTCAAGAGGTTCCGGAAAACTGAATATTACTGGTCAACTCGGTGATGTGATGAAAGAATCCGCCATGCTGGCTATCTCTTATCTAAAGGCACATGCTGAAGAGATTGGTATTCCAGAAGAAGCCTTCAAGTACTGGGATTTACATATCCACGTTCCAGCTGGAGCAGTTCCCAAGGACGGTCCTAGTGCCGGTGTATCCTTAATGAGTGCTATTGCCTCCATCTTTACTCAAAGAAAGGTAAAAGGTACCATTGCCCTTACCGGTGAAATCACCTTAAGAGGCCTTGTTCTTCCAGTAGGTGGAATTAAGGAAAAAGTATTAGCTGCCAAGCGTGCTGGTATCAAAAAAGTGCTTCTGCCTAAGAAGAACGAAAAAGATGTTTCCGAAATCGAAGCAGATGTAATCGGCAACCTGGAAGTGGACTATCTAGAGAGAATGGACTCTTTACTTGATATCATCCTGGAAAAGGAAGCCATAAATGATGTAAAGGAGTTCTTCAAGGTTAGTGATGCCCATCGTAAAGCAGTTGCGGGTAAAAATGGCAAAGAAGAAGTAAGTAAAGTGGAGACTACTTAACGAAATGCTAGGTCATTCCTGCGAAGGCAGGAATCTAGTTTTTGCTTAAACCTCAATTCTAGATTCCGGCTTTCGCCGCGGAATGACACATTCAGCAGATCGTTCAAATCTTTGACTCCCATCGCTTTATTCGAGCAATAGTCTCAAACTTGTTTATCTTCTCAGTTCAGAAATCGTTAAGAAATAGATAAACATGAGTGAAAATTACATAGATGGCTTTGTCCTTCCAGTCCCAAGAGTTCACTTAGATGAATACAAGAACGTAGCCGGGCAGGTAGCTGAAATTTGGAAAGAATACGGTGCACTCTCCTACTTCGAATATGTAGGTGAGGATTTGACCCTGGAAGGTATTCGTTCATTCGTAGAAGCTGTCGATGCAAAAGAAGACGAAGCCATAGTTTTTGGATGGGTTGTTTTCCCTTCGAAAGAAGTTCGTGATTCAGCAAATGAACAAGTTCCAGCTGACCCAAGAATGACGGAATTAGTTACTCCCCTGCTCAATCCTCAACGATTAATTTTTGATGCCGCTCGCATGGTGTATGGAGGTTTTAAACCCCTAGTTCAGTCAAACTAACAATCGATTTGATAGATAATCACAGCAAGGTCGGTATTGGACTTAAAAGAAATGTTAAACCCATCATGCCGAACTTGTTTCGGCATCTTCGTGAAGCTTATAAAGCGATTGCCGAGAGAATAAGTAGTCAACGCCCTACCAAAAGATCCTGAAACAAGTTCAGGATGACTTACTTAATTATTTCTATTCCAAGCATAACCGAGTTCTCTCCCTTTTTATTATTGAAATTTTATTATTGAAATTGCTATGAAAACCCAAAAAGTATACAAGATTCGAAATCTGGTATAAGACAATAGAATAGCTCCACTCCTACTTTTGAGTCATCCTATTCAATAACTAAAACGAATAAAGATGAACACGACAGAATTTGGAAAAAAGGGATGGACTCCTGAAAGACTAGGAGATTTAAGAGGTAAAACTTACATCATAACAGGAACTACGAGCGGAACCGGGTTTGAGGCTACCCGCATATTAATATCAAAAGGTGCACAAGTGGTTATGCTGAATCGTAACCCAAAAAAATCAAGTGATACAATTAGCGCATTAAAGCAAGAACTTGGAAATGAAATACATGTATCAGCTATAAAAATGGATTTGGCAGAACAAGCTTCAGTAAAAAAAGCAGCAACGGAGGTACTTGAAACCGTATCCCATATTGATGCGTTGATTTGTAACGCTGCTATCGCCCAGGTACCTACTCAAAAACTTACAATTGATGGTTTTGAAAGTCAGCTTGGTGTGAACCACTATGGTCATTTTACCCTTCAGGGAATGTTATTCCCACTGATTGAAAAATCTAAAGGCCGTATTGTAACAGTAGGCAGTATGGGGTACGACATGGGACTTAAAACCATCAAGTTTGACGACATGAACTGGGATAAAGATTACGCTCCTAACAATGCGTATAGTCAAAGCAAACTCGCCCAGATTATGTGTATGTATGAATTACAGGAAAAGTTGAAAAAAGCTGGTAAAACGGATGTTAAAGTATATGCTTGTCACCCAGGTTCATCTAGAACGTCATTAATCACAACGAGTGGCAGTTTAATGATGAGAATTATTTTTGGTCTGATGAAATTCTCACCATTAACGCAATCGGCTGAGAAAGGAGCTTATCCTCAATTGATGTGCGCTACTGAGAAAGACCTGGATCAAAGCGGTTTTTATGGACCTACAGGTAGAAGTAACTGGACTGGTCCAGTTGGAGCACATACATTAGAAGCTCATGCAAAGGATAAAGCCGTTGCCGAAAGGTTGTGGGAAGTATCAGAAAAAGCGACTGGTTTGAAATGGGACATTTAAATCAAAAACCTTAAAACCTAAACCATGGACATATTAAAAACCGCAATCGATTGGGCTAAAGCCGAAGTTTTCTCATCTCAATTTTTCATTTTCTTCGGAATTCTATTTGTGCTAGGAACCATAGGATTTTGGCAATTGGGAAAAACCGAACTGGCGAAAGCATTCATATTCCCAACTCTGGTAGCAGGTATCTTGCTTTTGGCTATAGGACTTGGCCTACTCTTCACCAATAAAGCCAGAACTACAGACTTTGCAACTGCTTACAATAGTGATCCCTCTGATTTTGTGAAATCCGAAATAGCCAACACGGAAAAAATAATAGGAGAATACCGAACCATCGTATTTAAGATCATTCCGGTTATTATTGTTGGTGCTGCTTTGCTACTCATTTTTGTTGATAAACCCAGCTGGCGTGCCATTAGTATCACAACCATTGCGCTTATGGTGGTTATTTTATTCATTGACAGTAATGCCTATGAGAGGGTGAAGGCATACAATCAACAATTGATATCAGTAGAAAAAAATCTGGATAATTGAGCCGTATGATGCAGCATTTTAACACACTATCAGCATATTTCGATTATATGCAATTGCCTCGCCCTGAACATCCTATGCTGAGTGTCCTGTTCACAAAAGGAGATAGTTTTCTACCCTGTCCAAAAGAGAGTTCACCTCCTATCACAAATGATTGCTATACGATTAGCTTGAAAAAAATAGTGAAAGGGAATTTAAACTATGGGCGAACGAAATATGATTTCACTAATGGAGCTATGGTATTCATGGCTCCAAGGCAGGTTTTACAATGGGACAAAAGCTTAGTTTTTGAGCAAAAAGGCTTTTCAATAAACTTCCATGAAGATTTTCTTCGAGGAACGGAGCTAGTACATCAAATCAAGAAATATGGATTCTTTTCCTACTCCGCTAACGAAGCCTTACATCTTTCGCCAAGAGAAGAAAGACAGATGGAATCTATTGTAGAGAGTATTGAGATAGAATACCACAACAACCAGGATCAATTCAGTAAAGATCTCATTATTTCTCAATTGAGTACCCTTTTGAAATATGCTAATCGTTTTTATGAAAGACAGTTTTTGAATCGAAAAGAGCTATCCAATGATTTACTGGAGCAATTTCACCGACAACTAGAGGCATATTTTGAATCGGGACAACTACAAGAACAAGGCATCCCAAGTATCGAACAGTTAGCAGAAAAGATGTCGGTTTCCCAACGCTACCTTAGCGATACTCTAAAAAAAGAGACCGGTAAAACTACAACCGAACATTTACAATTGTACTTGATAGATGAAGCCAAGAATATTTTATTGAATCCAAATAAAAATATTTCTGAAGTAGCCTATGAATTGGGGTTTGAATACCCACAGTATTTTTCAAAATTATTCAAAAATAAAGAAGGAATGAGCCCTTCAGAGTATAGAAAGAAATACAAGATGAATTAAGAGTAAATTGATGCCATAAACAAAACTCAATCAACATGTATCATGTACTTTTGACAAGTCATTCCATATTCCGTTGGTTAGTATTAATTAGTCTACTCATTTCTATCGTTCTAGGGATTAGAGGGTGGGTTACTAAGAAAAAGTTCGACACTGTTGATAATCGATTCAGACATTGGACGATAACCTTAACACATATTCAATTTCTAATTGGGATTATTCTATACCCCATCAGCCCAATTATCCGCTATTTTTTTGAAAACTTCGGGGACGCTGTCAAGATTAGTGACATCCGCTTTTTTGGGATGGAACATCCCATTATGATGATATTGGCTGTTGGCTTAATCACTTTTGGATCTTCTTCTGCTAAGAGGAACACCGATGATCTGGCAAAATTCAAAACAATGACCATCTGGTTTTCTATTGGACTCATCATCATCCTTGTAAATATACCCTGGGAATTTTCGTCTTATGTAAGTCGCCCTCATTTTCGATTCTTCTAGATGGAAACGGAGCGACTAAAACTAAGACTCATTAATGAAGAAGATGCCAACTTCCTCTTCAGGCTGATGAATACAGAAAAATGGCACCTCAATATTGGAGACAGAAATATCACAAGCGATGAGCGTGCAAGGGAATACATGAATTCCCGGATGAGTCCTGTATTAGAGGAGAAAGGTTTCATTAACCATGTGATGATCGAAAAGAAGTCTGGTGATCCTGTGGGGACTTGTAGCATACATGACAGAAATGGAGTTGATGGATTAGATATCGGGTATGCACTCCTTTCAGAATTTGAAGGACTAGGATACGCTACGGAAGGTGCATTGATGATGGTGAAGGTGGCCTTTGAAAGGTTTGAACAAGAAGAAATAAGTGCCATTACTACAGATAACAATACCGTATCCTGCAAAGTGTTAGATAGGCTCGGTTTTCGACACCAATCGTATATCAAACTTCCAGATGGTAATGAAGAGCTAAAACTATATACACTAGGGAGAAAAGAATTTGAAGAACGATCGAACTAAGTTTATCGATTGAAAAGCCTTGTGGTTAGCCTGTTCATATTGGCACTTATCCCCTCTCCATAAACTCAAAGCTTTTCGTTAGGATTAAAAAATTGTAGTATTTATGAAAGGACTTTTATAATTTATGAAAGTCCTTTCATAAAAATACACTCATGAATGATATCTTAAAAGAACTAGGTCACCTGGCTGGAGCAACCAGATTTAGAAGAATAAGTGAAAAGCTCTATCTGGATGGAGATAAAATTTATAAAGAAGCAGGTATTGAATTTAAGGCCAGTTGGTTTTCTGTATTCTATGTTCTCGCTAACGCAAATAAGCCATTAGCAATCATGGAGATTGCAGATCGAATTGATTTCTCCCATATCTCGGTAAAAAATGTATTGAGAGAACTTGAAAAAGAAGAGCTGGTCAAATTAGAGGTTAATCCTGATGACAAAAGATCTAAACTTGTACAATTATCCCATAAAGGGAATAAGCTCTTAAAAAAACTAGAACCAATTTGGCTTTCGTTCACTAGAGCTTTAAAAGAACTTTTTGATAACGGGCATCCTGATTTAATAAACATCTTAAATAGGATTGATACGAATTCAATAAAGTTTCCTATCAATGAAACAGCAAAAAATAAGGATTGGGGTACTGTTAAAGTGGTTGACTATAAACCGAGTCTGAAAAAATATTTTTCTGATTTGGCAACACCCTGGCTAAAAGATGTATTAGATGGAGAATTGGAGGAAGAAGATAAATTTACGCTTTCAAATCCTGATAAAGCTTATATAGAGACAGGTGGATTTGTTTTTTTCGCCAGATACAAAGAAGATATAGTTGGATGTGTTGCTTTAAAAAGACTGGATGAAGATTCTTTTGAGTTTGCTAAACTGTTCATATCTCCTGATTACAGGAAAATGGGAATAGCCACCAAACTCATTGAAAGATGTATCACAAGATGTATGGAAAATGAAGCTGATACACTTTGGCTTCAAACTACTTTATCGATGCCTAAAGCTCACAAACTTTATTACAAGTTAGGTTTTGATGATAGAGAGGCTCCACCGCAAATGGCCGTCCTGGATCGGACTGAAAAGATCATGTGCAAATCCTTATGATTCATTTAATCGGTTATGGTGCCCTGGTCTTAAATTTAACATCCATGGCAATGAAGAATATCTTTCTTCTGCGCACACTCTCTCTAACTGCAAATGCAGTCTATATCATTTATGGGCTCTTATTGAATGCTCCACCTTTTATTATTGGATGTTCTGTTGCTGTTGTTATCCATACTTATCACTTGAGTAAACTTCGTTCAAAAAAAGAAGAACCCGTGATTAGTGATTGCTGATTTAAAGATAGAAAAAGAGTCCTGTGCTCTTCTCTTACTCTGTAGCGATCTTGACCAAGTGTCTCATCAGCAATTTTATCCTTAAAAAGTCATTCCTATTTCTAGCTAGTGTTCTGCCTTGTGGTTATATCGATTTTATCACTATTCTAGTGTTTTAGAAATCCAAGGATAATCATTGATTGTAGGTTCTTACCTTGGGCAAATAAAAGAATTATAGATGCAGACGAAGAACATCCCAGGTTAAAAAAGAAATGCTTTTTAATTCTATCGATTTTGCATTTTTTTTGCCTACAGTTTTTTTACTGTATTGGTTCGTAACTAACAGGCGCCTAAAGCTACAAAATTTCTTAATCGTAGCAGCTAGCTATTTATTCTATGGTTGGTGGGATTGGAGATTCTTATCACTTATCCTTATTAGTACTATTGTTGATTATACAATTGGCCTTAAACTAAAGGATGAAAACAATCAACCTAAGAGAAAATTACTTCTATGGCTTAGTATAGGAGTAAATCTTGGCTTCCTTGGTTTTTTTAAATACTACAATTTCTTCCTAGAAAATTTTGTAGCAGCTTTTACCCTTTTCGGAGCGGAGATTAGTGCTAATTCATTAAACGTCGTTTTACCAGTCGGAATCAGTTTCTATACCTTTCAGACATTAAGTTATACCATAGATATCTATAAGAAGAAACTAGAACCCACAAAGGATTTTATTGCATTTTCCGCGTTTGTCAGTTTCTTCCCTCAGCTGGTTGCTGGACCTATTGAACGTGCAACTAATTTACTGCCTCAGTTTTATAAAAAACGATCCTTTGATTACTCAAAAGCTGTTGACGGAATGCGCCAGATCCTTTGGGGTTTATTCAAAAAGATTGTAATTGCAGATAATTGTGCGGTTTACGCAAATGAGATTTTCAATAATTCTGCGGACTATTCTGGAAGTACACTATTTCTTGGTGCCTTATTCTTCACTTTTCAAATATATGGCGATTTCTCAGGTTACTCAGATATAGCTATAGGTACCTCCCGACTATTTGGTTTTGATATCATGCGGAACTTTAACTTCCCATATTTCTCAAGAAATATTGCTGAGTTTTGGAGACGTTGGCATATCTCTCTATCAACCTGGTTTAGAGATTACCTCTATATCCCTCTTGGTGGTAGCCGGGGTAATACCTTGCTTAAAATCAGAAATACCTTTGCAATATTTATAGTTAGTGGATTTTGGCACGGCGCAAATTGGACCTTTATTGTATGGGGTATACTTAATGCCATTTATTTCTTACCACTTATGCTAACTAATAATAACCGGAACTACCTGGATACTGTTGCATCGGGAAAGTTTCTTCCAAACATAAAGGAGATTACACAAATACTATTAACATTTGCATTAACAGTTTTTGCTTGGATTTTTTTCAGAGCCGAAAATATTGGACATGCTATCCAATACATTTCGAGTATGTTCCATAATCCTGATTCTTTTCTAATTCTAGGGACTTATTTAAAGTACAAGACTATTATTCTACTACTTTCGATTTTCATTTTAATAGAATGGCTGGGAAGAGATGGGCAATATGCGATATCTAATTTAGGCTTATCATGGAAAAGGCCTCTACGATATGGAATGTATTATGCGCTAATACTCGCAATATTTTGGTTTGGCGGCAAAGAACAAGAATTCATTTATTTTCAATTTTAATACATGCGGAAATTTCTTAGAAAGCTTGCCATCTTTACTTTATTCCCGGTGCTATATTTTGGAATAAATATTGCCGCCAATTGGTATCTCCATAGCAATCAGCCTGTTCCTGTTGAAAATGTTTCTGTACTAATCGTAGGAGATTCACATACTCAAAGAAGCCTAAACCCGGAGTATTTTAATAGTTCAATAAATATCTCTCAAACAGCAGAACCTTATGTTCTGACCTATTGGAAGCTTAAAAAGATTTTCAATTCGTTTACTCCTGATACTTTAATTCTAGGCTTTGCCCCTCACAACATTTCCGGATTCAATGACTTGAAATTTTCAAACGAGAGATGGTCTGATGAGATGTTCCGACGAAGTTATTCGATAAGTGAATTTGACCAGATTTCGAATACAATTCCTGTAGACTACAAAGCATTCTATAAGGTTGTATGGAAGCAAACCGCATTTTATCCCAAGAAAAACCATGTCAATTATATAGGAGGCTATACCAATAACAAAACGAATATCATTTCTGATTGGGAAGCTACCATTGAACGGCATTATTACTATGATGGAATTGAATTAGGAATCTCCGAAACGTCTATTAACTATTTAGACTTAATTATAGAGTTATGTGTCTCAAAGAATATTGAAATCGTATTAGTTAGCAATCCGGTTCACATAAATTACCTGGAAAATATTCCTCCAGCTGCTATGCAACGCTTTAATGCTTTAGCCGAGAGATACAGCAAAAAACATATTGTTTTTGATCAAACCACAGCAATGTATGAGGATTCATTATTTCTGAATTCCGATCACTTAAACGAACTAGGGGCTAGACGATTTACTAAGGAATTACTTAACTATTTAAGCGATAAATAAAACTGTAATTAATAGTTTAAAAAGTCAGGCTATGATCACTCCAACTCAGCCCACTCCTCTTCTGTAGCTATCTTAACCTGGTATTCCATCATCATTTTCCAAGTGCCCGATGTTCTGGAGCTAAGGGATTCGAAATGGATGTAAACTGTTTGAGCTTCACCTCCCTCCTGTTGAGATGAGTATTTAAAAATCCCGGTTTCATGAGCTGTGACAGAACCAATCAATCTTTCTGAAAATCGAAACTCTACACTGGCCGTCATTTTTCCAGCTTTTGTATCATCAAAACCTTGTTTCCAGCCATTTAATGCATTGGAGATCGGGTAGCTTTTTTTTGAAATACCATTCACAAGAATGGCATCTGTGTGAAAAGTAGCACTATACCCTTCAAAATCCCCTTCTGCTACCGTCCTCGAAACTTCCTTCCAAAGTTCATCTACCTCTGTTTGAGCAAGTATCCCTGTTCCTGTTAGCAATAAAGTGAAAATGATTGAAGAAATAATCCGTTTCATAAAACCCGATTTTTTGCTGAATATAGCAGAATAGGATTTAATTCCTGCTTTTCTTTGCCTTATTTTCAGCCCATGCAAAAAGGTAGAGTCATACAGTCAACAGGAAGCTGGTACAAAATAGATACTGGAGAAACTGTTGTTGAAAGCCGTTTACCAGGTAGATTCAGACTTGAGGAGAAAGAAGTAACTAATCCTCTTGCAGTTGGAGATTGGGTAACCATCAAGATAAATGATGACGATACCGGTACTATTGAAGAAATCCATGAGAGAACAAATTATATAACCCGGCAAGCCACCCATGGTCGAAGAGGAGAGCATATTCTGGTTTCAAATCTAGATATCGCTTTTGTGGTTCAATCCGTTAAACAACCCAGATTAAAAGAAGGCTTCATTGATCGTTTTTTAGTGACCTGTGAGGCTTATGATGTACAAGGTGCTATTATCATCAATAAGCTGGATCTGGCTACCCAAAGGGATGAAAGTATGATTGAAGATATCCAGGACATCTATGAAGAGCTTGGGTACCCGGTTTTTACTACTGTGGCACACGATCCAGATTGCCTTCATCTACTTAGAGAAACTCTAGTCGATAAAACATCAGTATTTATTGGTCCCTCAGGTGTTGGAAAAACAAGCCTTTTGAATGCACTCGATCCCAACTATTCTGAGAAAGTGGGTGAAGTTTCTTCTTATTCTAATAAAGGAAAACACACCACTACTTTTGCCAAACTAATCAGGCTTTCTAATGGCGCTTATCTTGCCGACACCCCTGGAATAAGGGAATTTGGATTGTTTAACATTGAGCCCTGGGAACTCTCTCTGTATTTCCCTGAAATGCTGGATCCCAGAACACAATGCAAGTTTAATAACTGTACCCATTTGCATGAACCGGATTGCGGTGTAGTTGAAGCTTTTGAACGTGGAGAAATCGAAGCAAGCCGCTATGATTCCTACATTAGAATCCTGGAATCTTTATAAAGCATAATTATATCACTCAAATTGGGTATTCTATTTCAGAATTTTATTGCTAATATTGCACAAATCTTAAAACGATAACCCGGAGGTTCCCTATGTACTCTCGCATGTCAATAAAATTTACATCGCTATTGATCCTTTTAATAGCAGTGTTGATTGCAAATCCAACTCATGCCCAGGTTAATGAAATTAATGCTTTCCTTGAGGCTCAGGAAGAAAATACACGTGCTTTAACCACAGCTTATCTTGCACCGTTAGCTACTGGGATAAGTACCGGCTTAAATAGTGGTTGGAATACTAAAGCTGCACCGTCTAAAACATTGAATTTCAGTATTCAAGTAAGAACAGCGTTATCTGCTGTACCTAGTTCAGCTCAAATGTTTGATGCCAATACTATAGGACTTCAGAATGTTACTGTCTCGCCTGGAGAGTCTAGTACCATCGCAGGGACAGATACTCCGGGCCAGACTATTACTGATATTACAGGCACCTATGATCCAATTCAGGTTCCTCAAGGTTCGGGCTTCAGTTATGTTCCGGCAGCAATGATTCAGGCGAATGTTGGTCTGGTAGCTAATACTGATATAACCATACGATTTATTCCTGAAACCGAAATCCCTGATTATGGAGACATGTCTGTATTCGGAGTCGGAATTAAGCATGGTATCTCTCAGTACTTACCCGGTTTATTTCCATTAGATATCTCCATAATGGCCGGATATTCACAAATAGATTTGAACGGATATATTTCAAAAGAACTGGATCAAATTGTTGAAACAACAACAAGTTCCTATGTTGTAAATGCCCTGGTTGGGAAAAGCCTACCCCTTATATCACTTTATGCAGGATTCGGTATCCAGGGAGGAAGTATTGATATTGATATGCTTGGGGAATACGACGTAGACAATAATGGATCGATTGATTATACAGATCCTGTTTCTGCATCTCTGGATTCAGATGCAAATGCCCATGCCTTGGCAGGTTTTCAATTTAAAATCGCCATCCTTAGGATTTATGGTGAAGTTACTTTATCAGAGTATACCACCTTTAATGCAGGTGTTGGGATTGGATTTGGAAGATAGATGAAATAAAAAAGGCGCTTATAAGCGCCTTTTTTATTGAATTAAACTAATTCCTGATTAGCCAGTGTGGGATTCTCAACCACCTTATCTGTTTCAATCAAACCATCCCGAAGCCGAACTATTCTTCGTGAGTATTTGGCAATATCGTTTTCGTGAGTTACCAGAATAATAGTATTACCCTGACGATAAAGCTCCTCGAACAACAGCATAATTTCATCACCAGTTTTAGAATCCAGATTTCCAGTCGGCTCATCAGCAAGAAGAATCGATGGGTTATTGACAAGTGCTCTTGCAATAGCCACACGCTGTCGCTGTCCACCGGAAAGCTCATTGGGTTTATGATCCATACGATCACCGAGCCCAACTTTCTCAAGTACTTCTGCAGCTTTTTCTTTTCTTTCCGATGATTTCATTCCTGCATAAATGAGCGGTAATTCCACATTAGCCAGGCAACTTGTTCGCGGAAGAAGATTGAATGTCTGGAATACGAAACCAATTTCACGATTACGGACTTCGGCTAGTTCAGCATCATCCATTTGGCTCACCTGATTTCCATTCAATATGTACTCACCTGATGATGGAGTATCCAGGCAACCAATCATATTCATCAAGGTTGATTTACCTGAACCAGAGGGCCCCATGATCGCAATGTATTCGTTCTCTTTAACATTGAATGAGACACCTGCTAATGCCCTAACAAGGGTTTCCCCCATTTTGTAGGTACGTGTCAGGTCAGTAATTTGGATGACAGCTTCTTTTTCGCTCATTATTAATTGCCCTAAATTTTAGTTACTTGGTGCTGAAGTACTGTTAGATACTTCTACTTTGTCCCCGTTCTTGAGATTTCTTGAAAGAGTTCTGTAGCTCCCGATAACAATCTCATCACCAGCTTCTACTCCCGTAGTAATTTGAATATGGGTATTGTCACTAATTCCTGTCTCAACAGGGATACGTGTTACCTCACCATTAGAAACTTTGAATACTACCTTTCTGAAATCTTCCTTTTGAATGATTAAATCATCATTAGTATTAGTGGTTGCTGAGGCCATTTCAACTTGTGCCTCATCTTCTGAAACCTCCCCTTCTTCTGTACCTTCTGTTTCCCCTGGTTCATCTTTAGCAAAATCTCGAATGGTTACCGCCTGAATTGGAATAGAAACTACATTAATAGCCATTTCGGTTTCAACATCTACTGTAGCAGACATACCCGGCTTAAAGTTTGGTACGAAACCTTCCTCAGGATTTTCAGGATAATCGGTTCTTACTAACTGGCCACCTGTACTTTCTAAGTTATGCGGAGTAACAATCCTAACTTTTACCTGGTAGTTGGTTACCTGTTCGTTAGATCCTGCACCAGTGACCCTTGCTGAATTAGCAATTTCGGTTACTACACCATTGAACTGACGCTCAGGATATGCGTCGACTTCAATTCGGGCGGTATCAGCTACAGATACATTGACGATATCATTTTCATTTACTTCGACAAGTACTTCCATACGGTCTAACAGAGAAACGCGCATCATTTCGGTACCTGCCATTTGAGAATTCCCCAGTACACGTTCTCCTTTCTCAACGGCTAAACCTGTAACAGTTCCATCTTGAGGAGCGCGAATAACTGTTTGTTCAAGCTCTTCCTGAGCCTGACGTAATTGAGCTTCAGCACTTTCTACCTGGTACTCAGCAGCTTTTAGATTAGCTTTCTGAGAATCCCAGTTGGATTTAGTTTGAATGTAGTCCATCTCTGAGATTACACTTCTATCAAATAACTCTTTATCACGTTCGTGAGCAGCTTCAGCTTGAATTAGTGTAGCTTTTGTTTGCTCAAGGCGCGCCTTCTGAGTTAAAAGAGCAGCGTTTAAATTATCAATTCTCGCCTGATAGATATCCGGTTTAATACGAAGTAAAAGATCACCTCTTCTAACAAAGTCTCCTTCTTTTACCGATAGCTCTATAATCTCACCAGAAACATCGGGGCGGATAATCACTTCTACTTCTGGTTGAATTTTACCAGATGCGGATACTACCTGAGTGATGGTTTTGAGCTTAGCTTGTGCTGTTTCAACCGAAGTGCCTTTTGCTTCACTACCTAGCACTCCTGCTTGTTTTAACCCGAAGCCTCCTAGAAAGAGAACAAATACAATTCCGAGAATCCAAAAAAGTGTTCTCTTTGAAGATTTTTTCTTTTTAGCCATGATTTACCCCTCAATAACTAATGTTAAAATTCTACTGTTTCGCCACTAAGCTTGCCTAAATAGAAATCCAGAAGCTTTTCCTGAAATACAAGATTGTATAAATCTCTTGTATAATTTGATTGAGCTTGAACAAAATTGGCTTGTGCCTGAGTAAGTTCAACTAGAGTACTAGCACCAACATTATAACGCTCTTGTTCTGTTTCAAATGCTTTCTCCGATGCAACACGAGCCTTGGTACTTGCTTCATATGCTTTCACGTATGCCGAATAGGTTGTAAAAGCTTGAGTAACTTCCTGTATAATACCAAGTCTGGTATCATCTAAACCAAGTTCAGCGTTTTTTAAATTAACTTTTGAAGATTCGATATTATACATCCTATCCCAATTTTGAAATATTGGAATGCTTAAGGATAATCCATATGTACGATTTATTCGTTGGTCAAAAAATTGATCATTAAAACTTACACTTTCTCCAAACAAAGAATACTGATCGGAATACCCTGAAGAAATACTAGCGTTAGCTCCAACGGTAGGGATTAACCTTGTCTTTGATAACTGCAACTGTAGTTCAAAGTTTTTAATATTTGCCTCAGCTGTACGATAATCAGCTCGTGTTGCCAAAGCTTCATCAATCAGTTCTTCTAAAGAATAGGCAGAAGGATTTGCACTCGACGCTTGCTCATCTCCGATTTCTGGAACTACAAACTCATAATCACCTAAAGGATCAATCTGTAACTGTCGGATTAAATTTAGTCGGCTAAGCACTAACGTATTTTCGTTTTGAGTAACTGTTAATTCATTATTAGCCACGGTTGCTTCCTGATTGAATAAGTCCACTTGTGGTCGAGAACCTACTTCTACCTGGGCTTGAATTTGTTCCAGCTGACGTTCAGAATAGGAGAGATTTTCCTGAGCGTTTTCTAAGAGCTGCGTATCTAATAAAACCTGCAAAAATCTTGTTGCTGTATTAAAAATCACGGTTTCTTTTTCTCTTTGGAGCCTATCTTCTGCCGATGTTTGTGCTATTTGGCTTTGTCTAAGAGAGATAATGTTCTCGAAACCATTAAAAATGGTAAGGTTTGTCGAAACACTTCCATTTATACTTTGGGAAGTAACATCATCAAATGTTAATGTTTCTTGAACAAATTGCCGCCCCGTTTGTCTTGAATAACTTGCAGAGGAATTTAATGATGGTAAGAAATCTGCGTATTCACTTCTGATGCTCTCGTCAGCTAATGCTAAATTATTTTCAGCTTGCTTTAAGAGATAATTATTCTCCAAAGAAATCTGTATTGCATCCTGAAGTGTTATTTTTTGTACCGATTGCCCTAATGTTGTTGCCGTAGTGATTGTTGTTATTAGAAGTGCTAGCGAAAGAATTCGTTTCATATCTATTTATATCTTGGTTTAATTGCGGTGTGCTTGCACGTTAGACACTAAAAATAGTTACAGAATTTTCTACTGTGATTAGGTTTTATAACCTTTTACTTATTTAATCGCTTCTAAGACGAATTTAATCTTCCTTTCGGTTTAAAAATTTTTCGTCAACATAGTCTAATGCAGCATCTACCGCTTTTTGAGTAAGTTTCTTTTTGATAGAATTCCCAACCGATTGAGCAATTCCTTCCTTAGACGATTTACCAGATTTTCGGCTCCCCCCTCCTGAACCAAGTAAGAAACCTATTACTAAGGATACTCCAATTACAGGGAGCGGATACTTCTTAACAATTTCCTTAGGAGTAAAACTTTCGGCAACCTCATCGCGAACATTTGTAAGTGATTGGTCTAAATCATTCTGTATTCTTACCAGGTTGGCTTTCAGTTCTTTCTTTTTTTGCGCAATGGGATCTTTTGACTTACTCATTGCTTCAACTCCTTCTTCCTTTGACCTTCACTTAATTGGAGTGCTTCTTGTTCTTCATCTTCTTCAATCGACTTAATTACTCCTGACATCAATTGCCTCTGAATCGACTTTGCAATACCAAAAGGTTTTGAAAACGCAAAAATTACTCCGATAAGCAATAAAGGAAGTGATACCACCAAAAAGCCAAGCGCGTCGTCTTCGAGCAAATCTCCAAGGTAAAAAGCCAATGCAATAGCGGCGAAAAATAATCCGCAACCAAGCACCGTAAATCCAATAATTTTCTGAGTAGAAATTCCAACCCAGCCCGTAACTTGTTCTCCTACATTGAGAACAAGTAGGTTAATCCGGGTTTCTATATACTCTTTAAGTTCCCCGGTAATTTGCTTTAACCTTGTATTTAGTTGATCCATGTTAATCGTCTGAGCGTAACAAGCGCCCAATGATAAATCCTACCGCCGCAACCACTGCAACACTTAGAAGCGGTCGTTCACGAATTGTTTCTTCAGCCTGGTCTTTCAGTTCTTTCAATCGAAGCTGAAGCTCCTCATCAGAAAGAATATCTCTTCCTTTCTCGATAGCGAGATCAAGGCGTTCATTTAAATTTTGAATTATTTCTTCATTCATAGTAATGCCCTACTAATTTCTTGCACCTAAATAATATACAAGAATCGAAATTTCGTTCCGCTTTAAATCTTATTCGTAGCGTAAACTCTCTATTGGGTCAAGTTTAGAAGCCTTATAGGCAGGATATACTCCAAATATTAAACCGACAAAGGTCATACCAAAGAAACTACCTAAGACTGAAACCAAAGGTACAACTGGTTCCGTGTCTAATAGTACTGCAACATAATTACCACCTATTATTCCTAAAATCAAACCTATTAACCCACCGAGTTGGCAGACGAATATTGCTTCCATTAAAAATTGGTTTACAATCGCTTTTCTGGTTGCACCAACAGATTTTCTGATCCCAATCTCTCGAGTTCGTTCTGTAACAGAAACTAACATTATATTCATTACTCCGATTCCGGCACCTAGAAGTGTAATTATGCCAATGAAAATACCCGCCCAAAAAAGTACTCCGGTAAAGTTATCGAAAGTACCACCAAGCGAATCATTAGTAATAATTTCAAAATCATTATCATCTAATGGGTTTACTCCACGAATAACCCTCATAATCCCTGTAACTTCTTCAATAGTATTCTCTAGTTTGGCAATCTCAGGAGCCCGTAGCTGGATACCTATACCTCTTTCTCCTCCATAATTTTTAACACCAGTGGTATAAGGAATAATTACAAGATTATCGAAGGAAGACCCAAAAATTTGACCCTTTTTATCTAAAAGCCCTATTACCAAATATGGCTTGCCATCAATTCTCACCGTTTTCCCAAGTGGGTATTCATTTTCAAAGAGCTCAACCTGAACATCTTTTCCAAGCACAACTACATTTCTGGCATATTGAATATCTTCCTCATTTATATTTCTTCCATCTCCAAGGGTGAACGCATTGTTTTCGATAAATTCGTCATTGCTACCCCGAATCATAACATCCGGGTCTGTCTCTTGATCCCCATAGGTTATCTTGGTCCAACTAAAGGTAGTTAATGGAGATATTCCTTCAGCTATTTGCGCACGATCCTGAAGATCTTCTGCATCCTCAAATTTGATATTCTTCCTATTCCTTAAACTGGGATCATTCGGCCCCATTTGAACTGCGGGATTTTTTTGAACAGTAATTACATCACTTCCCAGAATACTCATTGTATTGGTGAAGAAATTGTCCAGCACAGCAACTGCAGTAGTGGAAACAATTACTGAAAATACTCCAATTACCAAAGCTAAGAGAGTGAGAAAAGAGCGTATCTTATTCGCTCTTAAAGAATCGGTTGCCTGCTTAAAAGTTTCGGTGAACTGCATTATTCAAATCTTAGGGATTCAATAGGATCAGACTTTGCAGCTTTGTAAGCGGGAATAAAACCAAAAGTAATTCCAACTAAAGAGCAAAGAACAAAAGCAAAAAGTACTACTCCTAAATTCATTGTGGCCGTAAATACTTGGTCAATCATTACGGTAAAAAAAGAAGCTAGAACTACACCAAACAACCCTCCAAGCATACATATCATTACAGCTTCAATTAAAAATTGTGTGAGTATTTCCCATGATTTAGCACCCACTGCTTTTCGAATTCCTATTTCTTTAGTTCGTTCTCTTACCGATACAAACATGATATTCATGATTCCAATACCTCCAATCAGAAGAGAAAGCCCTACCAAAACAAAACCTCCAAGATATACTCCATTTTTGAAGCCAGCGAGTTGTTCCTCAAAGGCCTGAGGTTTATTAATTGCAAAGTCATTGTCTTCAGCAGCATCAATGTTTCGAACTCTTCGCATAAGCCCTTCAATTTCATATTCTCCGTCGATAGCACTTTGCTCATCCGGAAACTTCACTCCAATTTGTATCCCCCACCTCAATCCATAAATAGTTCCATAGGCTGTAATTGGTATAATTGCTCGATTATCAGCATCCCCTAAACCGAGAAAACTCCCTTGTTTTTCAAGAATTCCAATTACTGTAAACCGTTGACCTCCAAGTCGTATTTCTTTCCCCAACGGATCCTCTTCCTCAAATAAGCCTTCTTGGAGAGATTTACCTATGATAACAACCTTTACCCCTGACCTTGCCTCCTCTTCGGTGAACATTCGTCCTCGTTCAATATTCAATCCCTGTATATTTAAATAATTCGCCGTAGCCCCATTAATCCCAACCTGATCAGCATTTTTATCTTTATAGCGGATAGATACATTTTGATTAGCTGATGCGGCTACATCACTAGCCAGGCGACTATTTTCGTCGAGGAATTCAACATAATCCAATTGCATTTCTTTACGTCCTGCAATCTCCCACCATTCTAAATCTCCCCAATCCCATGGCCATTTTTCAACATATACTACATTTCGACCCAGCATAGCCATACTATTTTCGAAATTCTCATCCATTCCGGTTGTAACCGAATCAACTACAGTAACCATGGTGATTCCAATAATGATACAAAGAGCGGTCAACACTGAGCGAACCTTGTTAATGGCGAGGGCCCGAAGAGCTACCCGAAGCCCTTCGAAAAAGCTATTTAAAAATCTCATAGTGGAAAGAATGTTGAACAATGCGAAATCCGTACGAGACAAATTCCTTTTCGTTTCAGAAAGTTCAAAATTAAAAAACTTTTGTAAAGTACAATAAATGATTGCCCAATGGTTATTTGTTATTGGTAACGTGATCAACAAATAACCAATAACGCTGCGGCACCCTAAGTGGATAGAAAATGTAAACCATATGTCCAAATTTAATAGAGTTTTTATAAAGCCTATCAAATTTGAAATTTAGGTTCATATCAAAAACTTCTTACTTTCTTTAAAAAAGAATGGATCTAGATGTACTCGTCTTTGCTGCTCATCCTGATGATGCGGAACTAAATGCCGGGGGTACGATCTCCAGGTTAGTTTCAGAAAGTCTTTCTGTGGGCCTGGTGGATTTGACTAAAGGAGAAATGGGAACACGAGGTACGGCAGAAATCAGAGCAAAAGAAGTAGAAGAAGCAACCAAAGTACTGGGTATTTCCTATCGCACTAATCTAAATCTTGGTGATTCTATTCTGGAAAACTCGGAAGAAAATCAACTAGCGATCATTCGTGAAGTTCGCGCTAAGCGCCCCAAGCTATGTATTATTGGGGCTTCTTATGATCGTCATCCTGACCATAGTAAGGCAACTCAATTATGCATCGATGCTCTATTCTACTCAGGGTTAAGTAAGCTTGAAAGTATTGATGATAACGGGAATCAACAATCTGCATGGAGGCCTGGGCATATCATTCAATACATGCAGGACCGCCCATTTGATCCAGATTTTATACTGGATATTTCTGAGCATTGGGAGCAAAAGAAAAAGGCTATTCTCGCATTTGACACCCAGTTTAATGTAACTGAACCCGGTAGCGAACCGGAGACCTATATTTCTTCAAATAGATACTTTAAACAATTGGAAGCCAGAGCCCGCTATTTTGGTCACTTAGGAGGGTTTGAATTTGGCGAGCCTTTTAAAGTAGTAAATGGACCTCTTGGCCTTAGGACGATGAGCATATTTTTCTGATTCTGTCAGGAGTCGAAGTTTTCTTTTCTCTCTTCATCTCTTACCAATTGTAACTCAATTTAAAGTTCTATAAGTAGGATTAATCAATTCATTTTACTATATACTCGTTCAGCCTATTACACTTCCAACCTACTCGCTTTATGAATGTCAAACACCTGGTATTATTGATTCCGGTAATCAGCCTTTTCATGTTCTGTTCAATCCCTGATGATGTACTACCCGACTACCAATTAGGAATATTTGACAACTCCATAGATATAGGTGAGGTAAAACATGCTGGTTCAGTTGAGTACAATCACGAAACAGAAGAATATATGATTACAGGATCCGGTTTTAACATGTGGGCCGAAACAGACGAAATGCACTTTCTATGGAAAGCTGTTCAAGGAGATTTCATACTTAGAGCAGAAATTGAGTTTGTTGGTGAAGGAGTTGATCCACATCGTAAGGTTGGCTGGGCAGTCAGGAACAACCTCTCCTCTCATTCAGCAATGGTTAATGGTACCGTTCATGGAGACGGATTAGTATCGCTGCAATACAGAAAAGAATTTAACGGCCCTACAGAGGAAACTGTATCGAAGGATAGCTCTGCGAATGTAATCCAATTGGCCAGAATTGGTGACACCTATATATTTTCAACAGCTAAAAAAGGAAACCCTTTCTCTGTTGTCCAAACTTCTGAGGTTAATTTAAAAAATGAAGTTCTGGCTGGCATTTATGTATGTGCACATAATCCGGATGTTATTGAACAAGCCAAATTTAGAAATGTCAGGATTATAAAACCTGCTCCGGAAGATTTAATTCAATATCAACAATACCTGGGTAGCAGGATGGAAATCCTTAATATTGAGACTGGAAATAGAACGGTTTTATTTGAGTCTGAACATTCTATTCAGGCTCCGAACTGGACTGTTGATGGAGAAAGCCTGATCTATAATTCTAATGGCTATCTATATACCTATCACTTTGAAAAGGAAAAAATAGAACTACTCAATTCAGGTTTCGCCGTTAATAACAATAATGACCATGTGTTATCATTTGATGGAAAGTTGCTTGGAATAAGCAATCATAATCCCGACGACGACAATAATTCAACTATATACATACTTCCAAGTAATGGGAGTGACAGTCTCAAACAAGTCACAAAATCGGGCATAGGAGCTTCATACCTTCATGGAATATCACCTGATAATAGCAGAGTTGCTTTTACAGGTTTCAGAAATGGGAAATATGACATCTACTCTGCTGATATTAATACCATGGAAGAAATCCAGCTCACAGACACCCCAGGTTTAGATGACGGCTCTGAGTACTCACCAGATGGAAAATACATCTATTTTAATTCCGACCGGACTGGTGCTATGCAGATTTGGAGAATGGATGCTGATGGTTCGAATGAAACTCAATTAACATTTGATGAAGAGTTTAATGATTGGTTTCCACATATCTCACCTGACGGAAAATGGATAGCTTTTATCAGTTTTGGAACCGATGTTGAGCCTTCTCAACACCCTTTTTATAAAGAAGTAATGCTTCGACTGATGCCTATTGAAGGTGGAGAGCCAACAATTATCGCCTATGTATATGGTGGGCAGGGAACGATGAATGTACCAAGCTGGTCACCCGATAGTAAAAAAATCGCATTTGTTAGTAACTCCGGAACTTACTATTAGATAAATACCAGATCCAGACTCTTAAGCTCCCTGCAGCTCATTTTTTTGAATGATCTCTAACCCATTCTCAATGAGTTTTTTAAGTGACTCATCTTGTTTTAAGTTATCCAGATAAGACAACAGTTCATCCTGTATTTCCAGCTCATATTTTGAAGCCAATTCATAAAGCTCAAGTGGGAGTAGCCAGTCCTTCGGAAAGTCCGCCCTTATTCTCTCAGATATCTCTTTGAGATCTTCTGAAGTAATATCTTCATTTTCTCTCAGCTTTCTTACTGTCGTGTAATAATCAAACAATACTTTTTCAGAATCAGAGTAGCTAATCTTATGGGTCTTCGTTTCTGATACTTTCCCTATCTCTTCGAAAGAGTTCACATCAGCAGGACCGGCAAAGGCTGAAACAATTTCTTTCCCAATAACCATATCATATACTCCCCATTCAGGTTTAAAGAGTATTCGATCTTCAAAGCTAACGGTGCATTCTTCGAAGGTTATTAATAGGATCTTACCTCGAATATCCCTGGTTCCTGTAACGATCCTCCCTTCAACTTTCACGCCGCTTTCGAATTCGAGAGAAACCTCTTTGCCTTCATAAATACCATAAGCCTCAAGATCTCTTGGAGACATATCTTCAATAGGTAGGTTTATACCCCTTAGATTTCCTACAGGACTCCCAAAACCATCCGTATGGTAAAATGTTCCATGCTTTATAAGTTCTCTGTCTCGATTAGCTAGAGCTGTTGGGCCTGTTGTTCTTAAATAGGCGACGTTGCCATTTTGATCTTTTATTACCTCAGTAAAAGTGCCGGAAATCTGAACTCCGGTACTTAGTTCAACGGTACCAAGACTCCCCGAATCAATGAGTTTGAGTACACCTTTTAATCCTCCTGTTCTCAAAGCCATAGTATTCGCAAATTCTTCTAAAACCTGACTTAAGAAAGCAAAATTAGGAGTAACGAAAAGCTGAGGCTGTGGCTTAGTGATATCAAAATTCTGATACACAGCATCTAAAGAATAAGGCGCCTTTTTAACCTCTGGTTGCAGGCACCATTTGCTCTCCCCTATTGAGGACAGCAGTCCAGCTCCATAAATCTTTGGATCTTCAAGATCTCCGATTAATCCATACTCGACAGTCCACCAATGAAGGTTTCTGATCATAGCCATTTCGGAAAGTTCACCCATATTTTCCTGTAGATGCTCAACCTGCTGTTGAGCTTTATCTATTTCATCTTGAGATGAGTTGGGGTCTTCCTTAAGAATAGATAGTAAGCGAATGGCTTCGTACATCTCGTAATCTTTAGCCGATGAGATCGCCTTACTACCAATTTCTCCAAACCTCCTCAAATATTCTGCATATTCAGGATTGGCTATGATTGGAGCATGCCCTGCTGCTTCATGTATAATATCCGGAGCTGGAGTGTACTCAATATGATCAATGGTTCGCATCTCAGATGCGATCACCAATACATTGTAGGCTTGGAATTCCATAAAAGCATTGGGCGGGATAAAACCATCTACTGATACAGCCGCCCATCCGATATCCTTAAGAATGCGGTTCATTCCTTCCATCCTAGGAATTTCATCAACAAAGATCCCTGTTTTTGCCAGTCCCTCGATATAAGAACCATGTGCTACTTTGCTCAGGTAGTCTACATTCATTCGCATCACATAGCGCCATACAGCCTGGTTTTGCGCAGTATAATCCTCATAGGGTTGCCGGACTATAAATTTGTGCAGATGTTTAGGAAGCTTGGCGGTTACTTCATTTAACTCAAAATGAACATCCATGGATAGAGATTAAGTACCAGTTTTAATGAATTCAGCTAATTATGGTAGCGCTTTTTACATAAAATTTGAAGTCAAAACTTGTAAGCTTGAAACCATTTTTAAGTAGTAATTGTCCATAAAAAAATATCTCAAACAATTATTCATGGCTAAAATACCAAACTGGATTAAAGCAAACAGAGACAAATGGGAATACCGTGGTCAAAAACGACCTCCTTTTGCATTAGAGCCTGAATCAGGACAAGAATCTGTTTGGGATTACCCAAGGCCTCCCAAGATTGTAGCTGATTCCAGAACAGTTGTCGTCAAATCAGAAGGAATTATAATTTCAGAAACCAGTAGAGCTATCCGAATTTTAGAAACTGCCAGTCCCCCTACTTTCTATCTTCCCCCAGATTCTTTAAATATGGATTTTTTGCAACCATCTGGAGGGGCTTCTCTTTGTGAATGGAAAGGAGCTGCCCAATACTGGGATGTGATAGCCGGTACCGGGATTTTAAGAAAAGTAGCCTGGAGCTATCCTAATCCCTTTGAGGATTTCTCAGCAATAGCTGGATACCTCTCGTTCTATCCTGCTCACCTTGACTGCTATGTTGACGGAGAAAAAGTGCGTCCTCAGCCTGGTGGATTTTATGGCGGATGGATTACCTCAGAAATTGTTGGCCCATTTAAAGGTGAAATTCCTGAAGCCTCTCTGTAGTTTGAGTTTTTATTCCATAAAGTAGGATGAATTAGTATGCATGAATTACTTACTGATCTTAAGAGTTACTCGTTAATGGTTATTGGTAAGGGAGTTCACCAATAACCATTAACGAATAACCAAAAAATCTTGCAGTAAACTATGTGTAATTATTTAATAGTATTTCTATAATCAATCATAGCAATACCTTTGGTAGCCATAAGTTTATGCTATGATGAATGATTCGAAAAATAGAGTAGTACAAATCCCTGGGAAAGATATTGAACAGGTTGTAGACATATTCTGTGATGCGTTCTTTGAATACCCGGTTATGAAATATGTATTGGGTGACACTACTGACTATGATTCGAAATACAGGAAGCTTATCCATTTTTTTGTATTGAATCGCGTTCTTCGGAATGAATATATGTTTGGTGTTTTCGAACAAGAAGATCTCAAAGCAGTTGCTACTGTCTCCATTCCTTTCAAATCTGTAGATGTGCCTGAAATAGAACTAGCAAAAAAGCAGATCTGGCAGGAACTTGGTGAGGAAGCCCGCGGCAGGTACGAACAATTTGGCACTATCTGCTCTCAGTTTGATGTGGCAGAACCACATATTCATTTGAATATGATTGGTGTTAAAAAAGAAGCTCAAGGATTGGGCCTGGGTAAATTATTACTCAATCATGTCCATCAATTTTCAAAAGAGTTGGAGGAGTCGAGAGGAGTTACTTTATCCACTGAGGTATCCAAAAACGTAGCTTTTTACCAACGATTTGGATATGAGATTATTGGCCAAGCAGAGGTTGGTAATACATTCACAACCTGGAATTTCTACCGGCCAAATTCCTGAGCTAATCAACCTGATAGATTCTTCTTATCAGAATTAACGATTATTTAGCACGGTGTTTGTTTAATTCGACTCGGATTTGATTTAATTATTTCTGAATCAAAAAGCAGTTCAATCTGCACCATTATTCAATAAACAAACAACCATTATTACTATTACAATGAAACGAATACTTATTACAGGAACCAGCTCGGGATTTGGCTTTGACGCTTCTAAATATTTAGCCGAACAAGGTCATCATGTGTATGCAACCATGAGAAATACCGATGGCAAAAACGCCGAAGCTGCTACCGCTCTAAAAACATTTGCTGAAGAAAACAACGTAACCATTGATGTCCTGGAACTGGACGTACTATCAGACGAAAGTATTAAAGCCGCTCTGGCTCAAACAGCTGGAGTTGATGTATTAATCAATAATGCTGGCTCAGGATTTGGCGGACCGATTGAAGCATTTAGCGGAGATGATGTGCTAGCACAGTTAGATATTAATATCGCTGGAACCGTTCGAACTGCTAATGCAGTACTTCCCGGAATGAGAGCTCAGGGCTCAGGATTAATCATTCAGGTAAGCTCAACTGCTGGACGTGCAGCATTCCCTGGGTTTGGAGTATATAATGCAAGTAAATGGGGATTAGAAGGCTTAAGTGAAGCTATGAGATATGAACTTGCTCCTCTTGGCATAGATGTAGTTTTAGTTGAGCCAGGTCCATTTAAAACAAGCTTCTTTGGAAATATGACCCCTCCATCTAACCCTGAAGCTGCTGCTGCCTACCAGCACGTACAAGAATTTGGTGAAGGATTTACCAACCAGGTACTTGACCTCTTTGAGAATACTCCTGAAGCTACTGATCCAATGATTGTAGTTAAAGATTTCGAAAAACTGATTAACATGGAACCAGGAACACGTCCGCTTCGAACTATTTCCGGATTAGACTTTGGATTACAGGCAGTAAATGATGCGGTAGAACCAATTCGTAAAGCTTCTTTAGAAGGTTTTGGAATCCCGGACTGGGATGGTCCTAAGTCAAACTAATTTTAGTTCAACCCATTTTAAAAGCCCTGATTTAATTAGGGCTTTTTTTTATTAAGGTTCCTGCTGACTCAAAAAAGAAAATTCCTTAATCCCAATCAGGGTTAGCACCAGATTGAACTAGTACATCTAAAATTAAATTCTTTATTTACAACGGATCTTAAAAGACGATTTATCTATAAATCATTTGATGAAGCAAAATAGTACTTACGATATCATCAGGGTTTTTTACTTATTTAACAGGCATCGCACACTCTTTATATCCTACCTTTTGCCTTTACTTGTCTTACAATTTCTTGTAGTTCATTTTTTGCAAGAGATATTATGGACAATTAGCCCTTTTTTTTCGCTTAATGGAATAATAGTAGGAATAGTAAATTTCTTATTCGTATTCGCCCTTTTGTTGCTTACTCTATTGCTTGCTGAAGTGGCTTTCTACTCTCTACCGAATGACCGTAATGAGATTATTGATAAGTTTAAAAATGTATTTAAGAGTTTTACAATAGTTTATTTCGGTTATCATGCACTAACAATAATGGGTTTCTTTCTCTTTATTATTCCCGGATTATTGGTCTCTGTTTATTTCATATTTACTCCTGTTATTGTTGTTTTTGAGAAGCTATCCATTAAAGAAGCAATGTATCTCAGTTATACTGAGGCTAAAATTAAGTTCTTTCGAATCCTACTAGCCACCCTCATATTGGAGCTCCCCTTTATTATCATTGGATATTTCCTTGATCTACCAGATAATATATTCCTCGAAATGATTGTTCACATATTCTCTTCTTTCAGTTCTATTCTTCTGATGCTTCTAGTCTATATCTATTATCTAGAAATAAAAAAGGAAGATCGTTCTAATTCTGTTGATACTGCTTAGATTGTACCTTTTTATATTAAAACCGTTTTTCAACATCACCCAATAAGGAATAATTAAAATGAGCTCAGTCAAAATAAAAGCAATAATCATATTTTCAGGAATACTGGTTATGTGCTGTTCCAATCCTGAAGCTACTTCCAGTGTTAAAACGGAAATCTACTTCGGCCTTTCTACTTCCACAGGTGAACCAATTCCCTTAGAAGACTGGGAGGTTTTTAAAGAGAAAAATGTCGAAGAAATACTTTCTGGCTATACAGAAATTTTAGGAAATGGATTTTGGAGTGATGATGAAGGAGTAAAACATCATGAAAAGTCAGTGACCTTAATATATCTCCATGAGAATACTACTTCTGAAAACCTTAAGATTGATTCATTAATCAGCTTATATAAAACTGAATTCGAGCAACATTCAGTGTTAAAAGTACAATATCCAGTTGAGATGGAATTTAAGTAGTTGCTGGCTCCTGCTGACTTAGGCAATGAAAAGCTCCTAGTCCCCAGATAAGATCCGTCGCATCTAATCCAACAGTTTTACGATCAGGGAAACAATCCTGAAGAATTGATAATGCTCTTTCATCATTGGGATCATCGAATACCGGAACAATCACATATTTGTTAGAGATATAAAAATTAGCATAAGAAGCAGGCAACCTTTGCCCCTCATAATAAACAGGTGAAGGCATTGGAAGTTCGATTATGGTTAATGGTGATTGGTTAATAGAAATACCATTAACCAATTCACGATTAACCAATAACGGTTCGTAATTGTCATCTTCTTCATTCTCTTCTACTACCGTAACGATCGTACTCTCGTCCACAAAGCGTGTTATATCGTCAATATGTCCATCGGTATCATCTCCAACAATTCCATCTCCTAGCCAGATTATCTCTTCAACACCATAGTAATTAATCAGATAGTTCTCTATCTCGGTTTTCGATAAGGTCGGATTCCGATTTGGGTTCAGTAAACAGGAAATAGTGGTTAATACTGCCCCTGCTCCGTTGAAATCTACGGATCCTCCTTCCATAATAATTCCTGGTTGAGCAAAAGCCATCCCTTGTTTTACTGCAATTCGTGAAGGAATATTATTGTCTAGATTGTACGGTGGATATTTACCTCCCCAGGCGTTGTATTCCCAATCCACTATAATCTTAGGTTTTGAGGGATCCTTATTGACCAGAAAAGTCGGGCCGTGATCTCTGCACCAGGCATCATCGGTTGGATTGTGGTAGAAATACACCTGGGTTATATCCACTCCCGCTTTGCTCAGCATTTGAAAAGCCTCGCTAGCCATTTTCTTTGAGTTCACATTGATTTTCACTTTTTCCCCTTCTGCGATCAGGCGTATGAATTCACAATACACCGGGAATATCTTTTCTATTTTCTCAGGCCATGTATCAGGGTTATGGAGCCAGCTCAACCAAGTGGCTTCATGTTTTTCCCATTCCGCAGGAAAATAATACCCGTTCTCTTTAGGAAAACCAGTGAAATCAGACTTTATCATTGAGGCCGGAGCATCAATCCAGTTCATCTTCGTCTAAAAAGCGTTGGGTGATAGGTTGGTAAGAATCAATGCGACGGTCTCTTAAAAAAGGCCAGTGCGTTCTGTATTGATTGGATTCATTCAATGCTAATTCCTGAACATGAACTTCTTCCTGATTGAATGAAGCCTGAAATAAAACCTTTCCAAAGGCATTCGTTATGAATGAACCTCCCCAAAATTGCATCTCCCCTTCTATACCAACCCGATTTACTGAAATGACTGGAACTCCGTTAGCTACTGAATGGGAGCGCTGAATCGTTTGCCAGGCCTCGTATTGTTCTTCATTGGTTTGAAGGTCCTGATCTTTATGCCAGCCAATAGCTGTTGGATAAAACAACATCTCTGCCCCTTTTAGCGCAGTTATACGTGCTGCTTCCGGATACCATTGATCCCAGCAAATTAATACTCCAATAGTAGCATATTTGGTCTTGAAAACTTTATAACCCAGATCTCCCGGAGTGAAGTAGAATTTCTCACAATACCCAGGGTCATCCGGAATATGCATTTTTCGGTACTTACCCAGGTAACTGCCATCAGCATCGATAACCGCTGTTGTATTGTGGTATAACCCTTCTGCTCTTTTTTCAAATAGCGATACAATGATCACTACTCCTAGTTCTTTAGCAAGAGGCTGGAGCATCTCTGTGGTAGGTCCTGGCACGGGCTCAGCCAGTTTAAAGTTGTCGTAGTCTTCGATATCACAAAAGTACAATGATCGGAAAAGCTCTTGCAAGCAAATGATCCTGGCTCCTTTATTGGCAGCTTCTCTGATTTTGTCCTTCACCTTTTCCAGGTTTTCCTCTGGATTGGAGGAACAGCTCATTTGGATAAGGGCAACTTGTACGGTTCTTTCATCACTCATTCCTAAAAGTAGAAAGAAAAAAGGATGGGGGGAATGTTTGAGATTTATTTTTTAAGTCATCCCGGACTTGATCCGGGATCTGTAGTGGTAAGCTCGCGGATTAACTCGAAACTATATCGAAGTTTTTATCAATGATACCAGAAATATGTTCTTTTGTACCGACACTGAGCTTCCTCAGTGCAAGCTCCAGAACCAAAAGCTCTCCGCTACGAAATTTGAATGGCGTTCATAAAGTATATGCTGAATAAATCCAAAGGTCCACGATCTGCCTCAATCGTTAACTCTTTTCATCCGGTGTGGATTTATTCACCCTTCGGGTACGCAAATACTTCTATTCACTGTACCCATTCTAATTTCTAAGGCGGAACTAGGAAAAATTTCCAAACCAACTCCGGAAGAAATGCGGTAGGAGTTATTTTGGTAGTTGATAGGATCGTGATTTGGTGAGATAATCAGCGACGGTGTAGAACGAGAACGGTATCTACATTTCTTACGACGGGTTTTGGATACTTTTGCTCGGTCAAAAGTATCAAGTAAAGGTGAATTTCATCTATCGAGCAGCAAGGCTATTAATATCCACCGGATCGATAATCTCTTTCTCATATCCCCCTTTCACCAATTGAATAACCGCCTGACCTATTCGGGTTGTATCTGTCAATGATTTGGTATTCTTTCTCAACATTGGATAAATAGGCTTAAAGAGCGCATGAAAAAACCTGTAGGTTCGTATAGGCGATACAATACCTTTTTCGGGATGGATATAGCCTGGCCGGAACCGATAAAAAGCTTTGAATCCTAATCTTGAAAGTTCGTTTTCCGTTCTTCCCTTTACATTTGCCCACATCATACTACCCTGCTCTGATTCATCCGTACCTTTTCCGGATACATAGATGAACGTCATTGACGGGTTAAGTGGAAGCAGTGTGTTGGCAAAATTCAGAGTGAGCTCATAGGTGATCTTAGCATACTCTTCCTCTGTTTTACCCATTGAAGAAACCCCCAAACTGAAGAAACAAGCATCGTATCCCGTAAGCTCTTCTTTGATTTGAGTCAGGTTGAAGAAGTCTTCTACTAAAAGCTCTTTCAATTTGGGGTGATCCACCCCCACCGATCTTCTGCTAACAACCAGTACTTCCTCAACTTCCTGGCTTTCCAAACACTCCAGCATGGCGCCTTTTCCTACCATTCCCGTGGCGCCGGTTATAATAATTTTCATAGCAATCCTTTTTCTGGAACCTAGGGCAGACAGATCATTATTTCAATCCCTTGCTCCCCACACTCGATCAATCATCCCGTAAAACTCAGAAGAACCAAAATCATTTTCTTTTTCGGTATCCACTCGATGGATAAGTACCAACTTTGAGGCTGGATAAATTCCCATCATGTGAACCCCGGTTCCGGTATGATAAAACGAAGTGCTGGAACGTGTTTCTGTAGGCATGAGCACATACCATAACATTCCATAGGCAAGTCCAAAGCGTGGGTTATAAGGAGAATAAGGCTTTACACTTGTTTGGATCCATGATTCCGGAATCAGTTGTTCCCCTTCCCAGTTTCCATTTTGCAGATATAGTTGCCCATACAAAGCCATGTCCCGGGCAGACATCCGAAAGTGATAAGCCGGGTATTTAGATTTGTCCGGTTCATATTGATAGAAACCATCTCTGGTCGGAAAACCTTCTTCTTCGAAATCTTCATCAATGGTGATGGTATCATATCGCCCTTTAAAATCATGCATCCCCAGAGGTTTGGCTATTTCTTCATAATACAATTCATAAATGCTTTTTCCGGTCTCTTGCTCCAGGATGGCTCCGAGTACATTGAAATCCCAGTTGTTATAAAAGTAATACTCACCAGGTTTATAACTATCCCGTTCCGGCTTCCCTCGAAGCATCCCTTGTGAGGTAGCTGCAGAACTATGATAGACTCCGGATCTGGATTTTAACAAGTCGGCTATACGGGCTGTTTTCTCCTGCTCTGATAATTCAAAGATATCATCAATCCCAAGATCAGCCATGGTTTTATTGGTATCGATTACCCCTTCGTTCACTTTAATTCCATAGAGCGAATTAAGCATGGCTTTACGGATGGAATGAATGGTATGCGGTCTATCCGTTTCTCCCCATTCAAAAGCAATTTTCCCGTCTACCAAAATCATCATCGAAGAAGAACCTGCGTCTTCCAGATACATTGCGAGTGAGTCTAGCTTATTGGGGTCAAATCCAGCTTCTTCAGGAGCAATGTGTTCAAATGAATGCTGCGCATAAACTTGGAGAGAAAACCCAAGCAAAAGGATGAGAGAAAGAGAGAAATACTTTGTCATATTCATGTGTTAAAACAAGGCTGTAGGACGGAGAATAAGGGATTTGGTTGCTGTTTAGAAGGAAGAACATTTGTTCAATGATCAATTTCTCAATGTTCAATTTTTCAATGTTCAATGTTCAATGTTCTTCATTTCTTCCCCTCCAAATACTCATAATGACTTTCATCGGCAGGAGTTCGAATTACAATTGACGGAGGAAGTTCTCCTAAACCTGCATACTTCTCTTCCATCTCTTTAAACAAGGCCCGTGCTAAGTCTTTATTCTCCTCAAATAAGTTCACCTGCTCAAAAGGATCTGATTTCAAGTTGATGAGCAAGGAATCATGTGGAGGTGAAGACTTCTTCCATCGAGCCCCTTCAAATCCTGCAAATGGTCGTTTCACCTTCCACTCTCCTTTTCTATAGCCGGTTAACTCACCGAATTCAAAGTACAAAAACCCTTCTTCTACCCTCGTTCCGGTTCCAAATAGCACTTCTGAAATATCTTTACCATCAATCGCTCTATCAGCAGGTACTTCTGCTCCGGTCAAAGTTGCAAAGGTAGGCAACCAATCCAGTTGCGTGGCCATATCATCATACACCGTTCCGGCTGAAATTTTTCCTTTCCACATGGCTACGGTCGGGACTCTCATCCCTCCCTCAAAAGAATACATCTTCCCTTCCCTAAATCCTCCAGAACTGCCCCCATGATCTTCCATCACTAACCATGGTCCGTTATCACTGGAGAAAATAACGAGGGTATTTTCCAACAGGTTCTCTGTTTCTAGTTTTTCCAGGATTTGTCCCACACTCCAGTCCAGTTCCTGGATTACATCTCCATATAAACCTCGATCAGAGCTCCCAAGGAATTCATCCGAAGCATAGATTGGAACATGTGGCATATTATGAGCCAGATATAAAAAGAAAGGTTCCTCTTTATGATCCTCGATATACTGAATAGCTTCTTCGGTGTAGGTTTTGGTGAGCTGGGTTTGATCTACAGAATGAGAGACTACATCATTGCCTCTCATATACACCACACTTTCCATGTCGTTGCTGTAAGGAATGCCAAAATACTCATCAAAACCCTGAACCAGCGGCATGAATTTCTGCATATGCCCCAGGTGCCATTTGCCAACTAAGCCGGTAGCATAACCTTCCTCTTTCAGCATTTCGGCGATCGTGATTTCCTCTTGAGGCATACCCTCAAAACTTTCAGGGAAAAACACTCCGTTTAATCCCATCCGTTGGGGATAGCGCCCGGTAAGCAACCCTGCCCTCGAAGGAGTACACACTGGCGAAACCGAATAAAACTCGGTGAACTTTATCCCCTCTTCTGCCATCCGATCTATATTCGGAGTCTTGATATCCGTCGCTCCAAAAACTCCAACATCCCCATACCCTAAATCATCTGTGAAGATATAGATGATGTTAGGTGGAAGTTCTTTAGTAGGTGTAGAGCAAGCTGTGAGAAGAATCAAGCAACAACTGAAAAGAGCGAATCTCATAGAGTTTTTGTGTTGGTGATTTGCGGAACCTACCGGATTTGATTCAGAAACTAAAACTTCTCTTTCTTTACTAACTGGAAATATCCAAATGAAATAGAGAAAACAAGCAAGCTGGCGGTTAACCAGATTAAAAAAACATTCACTTTTGAACTATAAATGGATAAGAATATTTCGAGTTCAGCAGGAATATATAGTGTAATTATTGAAGTAAAAAAAGCCACAGTTAGTGACATTTCAAAACTTATTAGTTTGTCTAATCGCCTATAGTAATTGTCCTCATTTTGCTCTTCAATATTTTTGTAGAAACGTTTTTTGAAATTATATAGAGCAGCAAAAAATAGTGAGAAAAGAACCACTTCAATTAGTATCCAACTAATTGAAGAAAGCTGAATAGAAAAAATATTTTCTAGAAGAGTAAGGATCGACAATGAAAAACTTAAACTTAAAAGTGATGAGAAGAGTGAATTTTCGTTTTCCTTCCAAACTACATCACTAAGATGATCTAAAAGCTCTCTTCTTTCAAATTCTTTATACATTAATTCTATAAGCTCTTCACTATTTATAATTTCAGTTATTGGTATATAAAAACGCTTGAGTTTGATATATGGGTAAGAAATATCTACTACATCTTTATATGGAATAATCCATGGTTTAATAAAATACCTTTCCAAAATAATTTGATCACCAAATATGATCCGCTTGAACATCATTAGTGGGGCAAAAACTAAAAGAAGCGACCAAAAAATTAATGAAACCCAAAACCATATTTCGGAATGAGCCCCTTCATCTATTATCCCTAAAGCTAGAGTGATCACAAAAAACAAAAAAGCTCCAATTATTGAAGCTTTAATTTTGAAAGAATATTTAGGGATAAATACTTTGTCTTGCATGTAGTCTTAAAAATCAATGAAAAATTGATTTTAACTTTTTGTTACAAGAGTAACAAAACTATCTAAATCAAACTCACATCCGTCTTAATCTCAAGGAGCGCCGGACCATCGTGGGCAAAGAGTTCCTGCATGGCAGCATCTAATTGATCTCGCTCGGTAACAAGTATTCCTTTAGCTCCACAGCCTTTGGCATATTCTGCAAATTCGGGATTGGATAGGCTGGTCGCCCACACATCCAATTCACCAGCTCGTTGTTCTTTGGAGATTTTACCCAGTTCGTTGTTGTTTAGCACAATCACTTTAATGGGCATATTGTATTTAACCAGGGTTGTCATTTCGGCTAAATACTGGCAAAAGCCTCCATCCCCTGCTACTGCTATTACCGGACGGTCTTTTCCAACAGCCGTCCAGGCTCCCATAGCAGCAGGTAAAGCAAAACCGATGGAACCAAGGTACCCGGACATCAAAAAGGTGTTGTCTTTGCTTTCATAGTAGCGGCCAAAGGAATAGGCGTTGTTACCCACATCCACACACATCACCGCATTTTCTGGGGCATGTTGGTTTAAGGCATCAAATACAGCAATGGAGCTTACTCCTTGTCCATGATCTTCAATCAGGCGCTTCGTTTTTTCTGTTCGCCAGATTTCCCATCGATCAGCGATTTCCTGGATATTGTCATTTTTGTTGTCCAGGGTGATGCCTGATTCTTCAAACATTTCCATAGTAACAGAAATCTCTCCCCAAACAGCAGCGTCTACCTGGTGGAATTTACTTAGTGCTAATGGATCGAAATCAATCTGGATGGTTGGTTTCTTGGGAGTGATTCCTGTGTGATTGGAGAAGGAAGCGCCTACTACTAACAGTAAATCTGATTCATTCATAAACCAGGATGCGATTGGGGTTCCACTGCGCCCTAATACTCCACAGCCTAATGGATGATGATCCGATATCTGTCCTTTTCCTTTAAAGGTGGTAAGCACCGGGCATTTCAGATTTTCTGCAAAGCTAATGACCTGATCCATATGGAAACGAGCTCCATGACCAACTATGATAACCGGGCGTTTTGATTCATTGAGCATCCCGACTGCTTTATCAAAGCTTTCTTTTGGAGGAGCAATGTTCATTGGGGTGATTCGATTCTCCGGAGTTTTTGCTTTGGCATGCGCCGGAGCTGGCGTTTCCTGCACTTCATCAGGAAAGGTGAGATGTGAGACGTCCCGTTTCAGGATTGCATGTTTTACTGCTAAAGACATCAATTCTGCATGCCTGCTGGTTGCTCCTACTCTATGATTGAACTCGGCTACTGAGTCAAAAGCCTGTACCAAATCCAGTTCCTGGAAATTTCCGGTTCCTACTACCTGCGTGGCTACCTGTCCGGTTAGCGCCAGAATGGGAGCGCGGTCTACTTTGGCATCCCATAAACCGGTGTACATATTGGTCGAACCCGGTCCGGCAATTGCAAAACACCCAGCTGGTTTTCCGGTCAGCTTTCCATAGGCTGAGGCTGCGAACGAAGCAGCTCCTTCATGCCGGATTCCAAAGAACCGAAGATTCCCTTTTTCTTCCTGTCGGCGCATGGCATCAGCAAAACCAAGATTGGAATGCCCTACCATTCCAAATACCGTGTTTACTCCCCAGTTAATCATGGTTTCTACCATTACATCAGAAATGGTAGTTTCATGAGGTTTCTCTGGCTCAAGGCCTACATAAATAGCTCCGCCTTCTTCTTTGATTGCATAGGCATCCACGCCATCATCAAAGCCCCCGGGTGAGTTTCCTGTACAGGGATGATAATCCCAGCCGTGCCATGGGCAACGGAGCATTCCATTTTCGATACTTCCTTCTCCTAAAGGCCCTCCCTGATGGGGGCACTTGTTGTCTAAAGCCGAATAGGTGCGTTCAAAATGGGTGAGGCAAATTCCTTTATGACCTGCAGTAACGGTCATTACTCTTCCTTCGGGAAGGTCTTCTTTGTTGTCGAGGACTTTGTGCCAGATTAGGGTATCGCTCATAGTGGGTTTATTTGATTAATAATTTCTTGGTCATCCTGAACTCGTTTCAGGATCTTTGTGAGGCTCATAAAACGATTAATAAATAAATATTCAATCAAAGCCTTTCCGTAAGATTCCGAAACAAGTTCGGAATGATTTTAAGGTCTTTCAGAGCGAAGCGATGAATCCACACAATCTTAACCACAATACATAGTGTTTTGCAGACCCTTCGCTTCGCTCTGGGTGACATATCAATGTTTCAAAAACCAGCCCAGTGCTTTCTCGATGTATTTATCAAGCTCCGTGCTAGTTTCTTCGAAATCGGTGACGGGTAATACAACCCCTTTGTATTCTCCCGAGGTTATCCATTCGGCTTTTTCTATTTCCGGAAGGTTCTCGTACACGAGACTTCCGATTGCCGGATATCCGGACATGTAGAAATAAGGAGATTCCACTTTTATATCCTGCATAGCCAACCCAAATCCAATTCCCATTCTTTCTTTGGTTTGCACAAATATTCCGGTATCAAAATGATGAGGCCAGATTCGAATATCCCCATCTACTTTTAACATCCCTAGTACTCTTTCACAAGCTTTATTCCCGAGGCTGCGCCATTGCATCCATTCATCCAGATTATGTCGGTTAATCATTTGATACTCAAAGCCTTTAAAACTATAGTCGGGAATCTCGAAATGCATGGGATCCGAAAAACTGGCGGTATCTAGCCCATACTGGTGTGGTATTTTTGATAGCTGACTGATGACTTCCTGCTCTAATTTCTTTACGGAAGAAACTGTATGAATCGTTTCTTCTTTTTCATCTACCCAAAGCATGCAAAAATCAGTGATTCGTAGTACCAGCTTAATATTCCCGTTTGAAGTCTCTATCCACCTACCCTCAATCCAGTTTTTTTCGGCATTAAAGTACAGGTTGGTGTGGCTATCGTCCTCCTTTTTAGGTATAAAAGTCCGCCCGGCTTTTGCAAGAATCTGGGAGAGGTAATGGATGCGTTGATCAGTTTGAATATAACTCATATGCTTCCGCATCTAAGGATTTTAATTCTTTATATAGTGACAGCTTATTATATCTCTGAGTTGTGACTGAATCCATATCAAGATAAATGACATTCCATCCATTTTGTATAGATATAAATCCATCGAATTGAATGGTCTCCGCCACATAGGGTAATACTTCTTGATTAATGTCTTCCCCATTTACTCCCTTCACTATGTAGTACTGATAGTCTGAAGCATTGTGATGAAGTACCCTCATTACAGGAGGTATTCCTCCACTAATACAACGTATCGCACAGCTTTTGTGAATTTTTCCTTCCCCTGGCTTCATCACTCCGAAATAACACTTGGGATCTAAAATCTCGCCGTACCAGGAAAATTCTCTTAAAACCGGCTCATCTAACATTATTGGAATTTCAGATTCCTTAGAGGAGACAAAGCTTTCTTCAAGATTGGTAAGCTCCATCATTGTAACCCCATCTCCATAAATAAGTGTACCAGATAAAGTGACTTCCTTGTATTCCAAGGAACCTTGTTCTTCTTCAATTGCATCTATGATTCCCCCAGCTCCAAACTTCCCAAAACCTACCAATAATACATTTTTGGAAAAGCCTTCAGGTACTCCGTCTTCCACCATTAGCATGGGAACTGGATCACTTACATATACCCCTGTAAGCTCACTGAGTGTCCCAAACTCAAAATGATGATCATTAAATGGCCGTTGAGAAATCACCATCATAAATACGAGAATAGGAATCAGTAAAAACAGAGCAGTTATGATTCGTTTTAGAAACTTCTTGTTCGATGGAGGCATATCCTCCTGCCAACCTATATAAAACTCTTGTTCGCTCATGCTCCCTCCACGATTGCTGGTTCTACAAAAGTCCCTTCTGGTTTTGGAGTAGGGTTCACCCAAACCATACTGTTATTCACTTTTACTTCATAGGTGTGAAGAATCTCAGTGAATGGTGGCGGAGATTGTCCGTTTTCAGGTAAATATTGATAGCCATGCCATGGACAGGTTATACATCCATCCACAATCTTTCCTTCTCCTAACGACCCCATCTGATGTTTACATACATTATGAACTGCCGATACTTTTCCATCATATTTAAAGATGGCTATGTTTTGACCATCAATGAATAAAGTCTTAGCACACTTTTCGGAGATTTCTGAAACAGGGCCAACTTCATAGAAGCCTTCCTTTTCCAGTTTATCTTTATCGGCCGAAAGCCGTTTTTTTTCTTTAATTCCTGCTGCTAAATGAAGACCTGCGATCCCTGCAAATCCTCCGACTAACAGCACCCAGTACACAGGATGACTTTCGTATTGAAGTGCTCCTAATGCCACATGTAGTACTAACATTCCATAAGCGATGTACACTGCCATATGCAGGGTCTTCCAGATTTTAGGAGACAGGTTATGCAACCAGAAATCATGGCTGGTAGCTGCCATAATGAATAAAATCACGAGTGCCAGAAAACCCAGAACCTGAAATGGAAACTCACTGATCGACTGATAATGCTGGTTTGAGGTAAATACACTCACAATGGCATTCACATCACCCAGGGCATGAAAGTGAATAATGGAGAATGCCCCATGGATCAATGCGATAAAGAACATGGATACCCCCAAATGCCTACGGTTATACAATAAAGGCAGAAATTTGGTGTTTAACCTCGCCAAAGGACCAATTGCTAAGATAATGTGCAGCAACACAAAAGCAGTAACCGCAGTTGCTCTAATCAGCAGGGTTTCGATGGTAATTTGGGGATGGAAAAGTAGCTGAAAAGCTATAAAACAGACCAGCATCAGAAGAATACCTAGCCATAGAATCTTATCGTATCCTTTCTTCTGCTTATTCCATAACACGGAAGTATAATTTACGCCCATAAAAATGCCCGTACCGTCAGGGTTAATACTACAACAGTAAGTACCATCCAGATTAGGAGGTGAGATTTACGAAGAGATGCTTTCATGCTTTTCTCCATTTAGCAGCAAATAACGGCCAAAAGGCTACCAGTCCGGGGAAGATCAATACCTTAAAAAGCTTACCACTCCCCTCAACTCCATGATCTACTTTTGATAATCCTTTCCAGATAAAAAGTATAGAGAATAAAATCCCGATCAAGATGTAGATCAATACAATGACCAGTATGGTTGAAATGACTCGCTCCATGCTATATAACCGGTTTTACTCCTGCATAGTTAATACCCGTTAACCGATGGATATCGTAGTTAAACGTACTCAGATCATTATGATTAAACTTGGACACATCATCATGACCACAAGACCGGGCAACTACTTTAACGAGCTCGGTACTGGCATGGAAGAAGTTTGCCAGTTGCTGTGCAGAAGAATCAATAATGATTCTTTTCCTTAGCCCCTCCTTCTGTGTTGCAATCCCAACCGGGCAGTTATTGGTATTACAGGCACGCATCCCCAGGCAACCAATTGCCTGTAATGCCGAGTTTGAAACCGCAATTGCATCAGCACCAAGCATCATGGCTTTAGAAAAATCTTCCGCTACCCTAAGTCCCCCGGTAATGATGAGGGTTATATCCGAAGCTCCCACGTTATCTAAGTGCTTTCTGGCTCTAGCCAGGGCCGGAATGGTGGGTACATTGATATTATTGCGAAGTACCGTGGGTGCAGAGCCGGTTCCTCCTCCTCTCCCGTCCAGAATGATATAGTCCACACCAACTTCTAATGCGAAATCGATATCAGCTTCGACATGACTTGCCGCAATCTTAAAACCAATGGGTATACCTCCGGTTTTTTCCCGAACCTCATCAGCAAATGCTTTGAAGTCGGCTGCAGTAAACAGGTTTGGGAAAGCTGCGGGAGAAATGGCTGTTTCTCCTTCTTGCAATCCACGGACTTCAGCTATTTCTTTAGTTACTTTATTTCCGGGCAGATGACCACCTGTCCCAGTTTTAGCACCTTGTCCACCTTTAAAATGGAATGCCTGGGCTTTTTGAACCTTCTCCCATGAAAACCCAAATCTGCCTGAAGCAAGCTCATAGAGGTATCGTGAATTATTTTCCTGCTCGGCAGGAAGCATTCCTCCTTCTCCGCTACAAATTCCAGTCCCTGCTAATTCTGCTCCTTTTGAAAGTGCAATTTTAGCTTCTCTCGAAAGTGCTCCAAAACTCATATCCGAAACAAATACTGGGATATCGAGAACGAGTGGCTTCTTCGCTTTAGGCCCAATGGTGACTTTTGTACTTACTTCATCCTCATCTAAAAGGGGACGACTTGCTAATTGTGCCGGTAGAAACTGGATATCTTCCCATTTTGGAAGTGTATTACGATCAACACCCATGGCCTCAGATGGTCCGTGGTGCCCATAATTTTTCAATCCGTTTTGAGCCAACTCTTTGATGAGCAATGTATAGGGCTCGGTTTCTTCGGGATGCGTATCTGCATAGGCACCCAGATAACTATTACGATTGAATGGTTGGGGATAATCTTCCAGGTATTCGTTGATTTCGTCTTCATCCACCCAAACAGTACCTCCTTCTACCCAGGCATTAAACTTATGAAGGATGTCGTCGTTTTTGTATTCGCTTACCCCGGTATCAAAGCGATAATCCCATCCATGAACACCACAAATCAGGTTATCACCTTCTATATGTCCGTCACCTAGTAAAGCACCGCGATGCAAACACCTGCCGTAAAGCACGGATACTTGTTCATCATATCGGATTACAACCAGATCTAATCCATTTACCAATTTATGAGCCGGCAATCTGTCACCCAAATCATCAAAAGCACACAGCCTATATTCTTTCATACCTCGAAATTAATTTTCAACAATAAAAGAAATTCGAACCTAAGTTCTGTAACGAATCTGTAATAAAAGCTCTTTACTATTTTTTAAAAAATCTGAGCGTTTATTCTAGAAAAAGAACATTGAATTGAAGAAATTCAGCTTCACCTTTTTTAAGTCATCCTGAGGATACTTCCGAAAGACATCAGAACAGCATGAATAAGAGGAACATCTGCGAGGAACTAAGCGGTCTCATGATTACGGCAACAATACTGAGATTGCTTCTTCCGTCCCAAAAGCTTTTGGAACGGAATCGCAAATGAGTATCAAAGAATAGATAGTTTGGCATTTCGATTTATAAGCCTGTAACTTTTTAGTCCAATCAACTCACTCTCATGAATAAACTATTCACCTACTTACTCTTGGGACTGTTCTTAGCCAGTTGTCAGCCTGAACAACCCTATGATTTCTCTAAATGGGAAAACGCCGAATTGGTGTGGAGCGATGAATTTGACGGAACTGAAGTTGATGAGCAAGAGTGGATTTTTGAGGAAGGTGACTGGGGATGGGGTAATAATGAATGGCAGGATTATCAACCTAAAGAATCAGGAAATGCCATTTTAGAAGATGGAAAGCTTCATATCATCGCTGAGAAAATTGGTGAAGGGCAAAATGTGGGTGATTACACTTCCGCCCGCTTGAATAGCAGGAGATCTTTCAAATACGGACGATTGGAAATCAGAGCTAAAATGCCCGATCTAAAAGGAAATGGGTTATGGCCTGCCATATGGATGTTAGGTGAGCCATTTAGAGAAGGGAAAGGATGGCCAGGTTCCGGTGAAATTGACATTATGGAATATGTGAGCTACCGACCTGATTCAGTATTGGCAACCATCCATACCAACGCTAACAATCATATGGATGGGACGCAGATAAGTTCAGATTTTGTACCCCTCCCAACTATTGAAGAGGAGTTTCATAATTATGGAATTCTTTGGGAAGAGGATGTACTCCATTTCTATGTAGATGAAATAGAAAATATATTACTCACGTTTAACCGACCAAAACTTTCGAATAATGATAATTGGCCATTTGATGAACCCTTCTACTTTCTGTTAAATATTGCTGTTGGAGGGAATTTAGGAGGAGTTAAAGGAGTTGATGACTCTATATTTCCATCCACAATGCAGATCGATTACGTTCGTGTGTGGCAGTTGAACTAACAAAAAATTCTATGAGATACCTTAAAGGATTCTTTCTACTTGCATTCATTTCAGTTTTAACTATTAGCTGTAAAAGCAGTTCCTCTTCCGATGATGATGATACAGGTTTAGATGGACTGGTTTGGAGTGATGAATTTGATGGTACTACCTGGAGCCGGGATAACTGGGATCCTGATCTTGGCGCTTCAGGCTGGGGAAACCAGGAGCTTCAAGATTATACTGTTTCTACTAATAATCTGGTGATTAGCGACGGGACTATGAAAATTATAGCCCAAAAGGTAAGTGAAGGCCAAAGCGTAGGAGATTATACCTCAACGAGGCTAAAAAGCATCCCTGCATTTGGGCCTGGTCACCGCATGGAAATACGAGCGAAAATGCCCGATTTAGTAGGTCCTGGTTTATGGCCAGCTATCTGGATGTTGGGCGATGGATGTAGAAACGGGGTAAGCTGGCCTGAGTGTGGTGAAATTGACATCATGGAATATGTAAGTAAAGTCCCCAACAGTTTCTTTGCCACTGTACATACAGGAGCTTTTAATCACGTAGACGGAACCGCCCAGGGTTCAGGAGATGTCTCACTTCCAAATATCGAAGAAGAGTTTAATGTATTCGGTATCGAGTGGACTGAGGATGACATCAAGTTCTATGTGAATGATCGAAACAATGTCATCTTCCGATTTCTCAAAGCTACTAATGCTACTAACGATGAATGGCCTTTTGACAACTCCCATTTCTTCATTCTAAATATGGCCGTGGGTGGCAACTTTGGTGGCCCGGAAGTAAATGACGATAATTTCCCAGCTACCTTTGAGATTGATTATGTAAGAGTATTTGAATTGGAAGAGGAGTAGTCTTTGGTTAATAGTTATTGGTTAATGGTTATTCGTTATCACCATTAACCAATAACTATTAACTATTTACGTTGGCAATCCTTCTATTCGCATTATATGCAATGCATTAGTGCTTGGACAAGGCCCTGGCTTTAGCTTGTACTCGAAGCTCATCTTTCCTTGCTCAATCTTTTCTACAAAGTGCCAGTTGCTTAACTGAGAAATCTCCTTATCAAGTTCGGCAAGTTCTAAATCATGCGATGAAACTAAGCCTATCCCATTCTTGCCTGCTACCTCTTTTAGAAAAGCAGCACTACCTGCAAACCTTTCTCTGTTGTTTGTACCTCGATAGATCTCATCCACAAAAAAGAATAATGGAGCTTCATTTTCTTTTTGAAGCTGGTCCAACAAATCCCGAAGCCTTTTCACTTCTGCATAAAAATGGGAAAGACCATCATCGAGTGAGTCGGTAATATTAATACTAGAAAATACCCTGAAGAAATCTGTATTTAGAGAACGTGCGCATACAGGAGCTCCCGAATATGCCAGTATCAGGTTTATGCCTACTGTTCTAAGGAAGGTGCTTTTTCCGGCCATATTAGAACCTGTTATCAAAAAGAGCTCCTTCCCTTTTTCAACTTTGAAATTATTATCGACTCTTGTTGATGGCGGAATTAAAGGATGTCCCATCTCCACTGATTCAAAAAGGATTTCTGAATCTGTTTCGAACTCAGGCCAGGTATACTCCGGATTGAGTATAGCAAAATTAGAGAGGGAACTAAATGCTTCCAAGTCATAAAATGCATTCAGCCATTTGGAAAGACGAGGCTCAAGTTCTTCTTTCAGTTCTTCAACTTTCCATGCGTAATGATAATCCCAGGGAAGAATAGTGTTCACTACTATCCATAGCACTTCATTTTTTTTTAGGGATGCCCTGGTCATCATTTTCTGAGTTTTTTTTATGTAACCAGATGGCTTCTCCTTCTCTTCCTGAAATACACTAAGTAGATCTGCTAATTCACTACCCCCGGGTACTTTATATTCCTCTACATGCATTAACATTCCCTTTAATCGGTTCAGCATGATCTCGATTTGGTAGGCAGAGTCGAGGAGGCTTTTAATCTTGTGGTCGTTGAATTTAAAACTGGTTAAATAGACAATAACCCCAACTAAGAGAGGCAAGGGGTTTATTAATCCAATCACAAAAAGCGTAGCACATATCATATTCACCCCAAAGAGAATCCAAAGAAGTTTAAGAGGAAATATTAGCTCTGTTCTTTTTGGTAATCGAAGCCATGCCAGCATCTCATCGGTCGTCCAGTCTTTTTCTGAACCGTGCAACTCTGTAAACAAGCCAATCACTCGAAGCTTATCTCTAAAACCACTTCTATGAGCAAGCTGTTTAATTAGTTCTTGCTGATAGATTATGCTTTCTTTAACAGGGCTTGTGGAGAGAAGTAATTCAATTAGTTTTCTTGTGCCTCCCTGATGAATGGATGTATCTATTAAATGAGAGAGCGAGTGTTTGCCCAGAAGATCAAAATCATTTGCAAAGAAATGTTGCTTTGAATCATAGCTAATTGGGTGGTAACCGATTGAATCCCAATCCAGATTCATTCTTGCAATGTGTTCCTGTTTAATTTTTTTCAGGTGCTCAAACTTCTCCTGGGATTGATACACACTTCTATGTCTGTCGAGTAGCACCAGAAAGCCACCAATCCAACCGATAATACTTAATAAATATGCCCATACAGGCATGGTACCATAGGTGAAATAAATCCCAAGCAAAGCGATTATAAAGTAGACAAGTCTTATTCGGGAGTACAGATTACTGACCCGTTCTCTTTTTGCAATTATCCGTTCTACTCGATGAATATAGGATTCAAGGTGCTTTTGCAGCTTTTCAGTCATTTTCATTTATTTTTTTAATTCTACAAGGGTAGCACCCCAACTGCTGGAACCATCTGCCAGACGAAAAGATAAAACATGTTCATTCTTTTCTAATACAGAATGAACCGTTCTTCTTAGAACCCCTTTCCCTTTTCCATGAATAATTCTCAGGGAAAAAATCTCTTTTTCAACACATGCCTCAATATAATCAGGAACTAAGTCCTTCACTTCCTTAGGTTGAAAGAAATGTAGATCTAAAATCCCATCAATAGGCAACTCTACAGGTTCAAAGTCTTCCATAACTCCTAATTGATTTCATAATCGACAACTCTTCGCTCTTCAACAATCATTTTACCGAATTCTACCACTTTTTGATGTTCTGGATGTACGGCGTATTCCTGTAATGCTTCTCTAGAGGTATGACTTGTGGTTAGAACCATATCAAAAAACGGACCTCCACTCTCCATATACCCAATACCAACCTCCATCGACTTTATGGCATCAATTTTTAAAGGCAATAACTCAAGCATTTCTTTGAATTTGAGCGCGTTCTCATCCTTCGAGTTGCCATTAGCATTGTCTTTAAGCTTCCACATTACAATATGCTTAATCATTGGTCTTCATGTATTTGTTTACTATTAATTGATTGCAGGAACTCTTATTTTTGGGGTTCGGTTCAATCTCTGAACAGATTATCCCGTTTCTCCATGAAAGAAAATACCTCAATATTGGAAAAATTGAATTTAGATCAACTTACGGCTGAAGAAATAGGCGAAGCCCATGTGGGTTCCCGAGAACTTACCCCATTGAGAGAAGATGCTTTCGATCTTTCCGACTCGGAAAAGATTGAAATTATTCAGGAGCATTTTGCAAAGATAATGGAAACGCTAGGACTGGATTTAACCGATGACAGTCTGAGAGGTACTCCCTACCGCGTTGCAAAAATGTATGTAAAAGAAATTTTTGAAGGGCTTAATCCAGCTAACAGACCTGAAGCCAGAACATTTAGCAATGGCTACGATTACTCTGATATGGTAATCGAAAAGAATATCCAGGTTACTTCTTTCTGTGAACACCACTTCCTGCCTTTTATTGGTAAGGCTCATGTCGCATATATTTCCAAAGGGAAGGTGATTGGGCTTTCTAAGATCAATCGCCTTGTTGATTATTTCTCACGGAGACCTCAAGTACAGGAACGACTGACGCTTCAAATTGCAGATGCACTTTCTGAAGCTATGGAAACCGAAGATGTTGCTGTATTTATTGATAGTAAACACCTTTGTGTATCTACCCGCGGTATTAAAGATCACAGTAGTAGTACTATTACTTCGGAATTTAGAGGTGCGTTCAAAAAGCAAGACGTTCAGCAGAAGTTCATCGACTTTATCAAAACAGATACTCAGCTTTGAGTTCTTACTTCTAATTCCCATCTTTTGAGTAAAACAAATATTTATGGGAACTAGACGAGATTTTCTTAAGCTAACTGCCCTTGCAGGCACTTCAACAGTGGTATCCCCTCTTCTTTCTGGGTCGAAACCTCAAACTAAACCTATAGTGATTTCTACCTGGGATCATGGCGTGGTTGCGAATAAAGTTTCCTGGGAGATTCTTTCCGAAAATGGTTCCGCTCTTGATGCCGTAGAGCAAGGAGTAAGAGTTGTAGAATCAGATCCCAGAGGAACAACTGTTGGTATTGGAGGAAGTCCGGATCGAGATGGTTTTGTTACTCTCGATGCCTGCATTATGAATCACAAAAACGAATGTGGTTCCGTTGCCTTTTTACAACACATCGAAAACCCGATTTCAGTTGCCAGAAAGGTCATGGAAGAAACTCCTCATGTGATGTTGGCAGGTGAAGGTGCCTATCAATTCGCACTTGAACAGGGTTTCGAGAAAAAAGATCTACTCACTGAAAAGACAAAGAAAGCCTGGGAAGAATGGCTTAAAACATCTGAGTATAAGCCAGTTATTAATATCGAAAATCACGATACCATCTCTTCACTCGCTCTTGATGAAGAAGGAAATCTGGCAGGAGCCTGTACTACCAGCGGCTTACGTTATAAAATGCATGGCAGAGTTGGGGACTCCCCTATCATTGGAGCAGGTCTTTTTGTTGATAATGAAGTAGGAGCAGCATGTGCTACCGGATTGGGTGAGGCAATTATCCGAACGGCTGGTAGCGTCATTATTGTTGAGATGATGAGAAATGGAATGAGTCCTAATGAAGCTTGTAAAGCAGCAGCAGAACGAATCATAGAAAAACATGAAGATCATGCCAATTTGCAGGTTGGCTTCCTTGCGTTAAATAAGAACGGTGAATATGGAGCATATTCAGTGTACAAAGGGTTCACCTATGCAGTCCGATCTAATGATATGGACGAATATGCAACCTCAGAGTTCGTTCTTGACTAGAAATAATGCGCACAATTTTTGAATCTAACCCGTATTTTCTCATCTCTTTTAGCTGAATTTAAAACCCGTTTTTAGTGGCAGATCAGGATCCGTCGAAATTATTTGTTTACAACACCCTTTCCAGAACTAAAGAAGAGTTCCAGCCAATCAACCCTCCTTTTGTAGGGATGTATGTTTGTGGGCCTACCGTGTATGGTGATGCACATCTTGGACATGCAAAAAGCTATGTGTCATTTGATATAGTTGTGAGATATCTAAGATACCTCGGCTACAATGTGAGATATGTTCAAAATATTACAGATGTAGGGCACCTGGTTGGAGATGGCGATGAAGGAGAAGACAAACTGGCTAAAAGAGCGCGCCTTGAACAAGTTGATCCAATGCAGGTTGCTGAAAAATACACCTATACCTATTTCAGAGACATGGATAAACTCAATGTCCTGCGGCCAGATATTTCTCCAAGAGCTACCGGGCATATCCCCGAACAAATATCTATGATTGAGACACTCCTTGAGAAGGGACACGCTTATGATGTAAATGGGAATGTGTATTTCGATGTCAATTCAGATCCTGATTATGGAAAGCTCAGCGGAAGAAAAGTAGAAGAAGCCGCATCAGGAACGAGAGTAGAAACTGCATCTGATAAAAAGAACGCCGCCGACTTCGCACTTTGGAAGAAAGCAGATGATAATCATCTCATGAAATGGCATTCCCCTTGGGGAGTTGGTTACCCCGGATGGCATATTGAGTGCTCAGTAATGAGTAACAAATACCTTGGCAACAGTTTTGACATCCATGGTGGTGGATTGGAGAACCAATTCCCTCATCATGAATGTGAGATAGCTCAATCAGAATGTGCAAATGAAACCCAATTTGTTAAGTATTGGCTGCATAACAATATGGTTACCCTTGAAGGACAAAAAATGGGTAAATCATTAGGTAATGCCATTAATCTGGATGAGTTTTTTACCGGAAGTCATACACTTCTCAATCGATCATGGTCTCCGGACGTAATTCGATTCTTTCTGCTACAAAGTCACTATCGAAGTACTACCGATTTCTCTGAAGACGCATTGGAAGCTGCAGAAACTGGACTGAAGAATCTTCATTCCATGATTTCTACTATTACCAAAGCAGAACCGGGAAACGCTGACGCCTTTAATATCGCTGCATTCAAATCTGCATTTGAAGAGGTTATGAATGATGATTTCAATACAGCTCAAGCTATTGCCGTACTTTTTGAACACTTGAAAGATATCCGAAAAAGAATCAACGATGGGTCTGTTCCTTCCAATCTGGGAGAGTTAAAGATATTGTTGCATACCATTATCGAAGAAGTGCTTGGAATTTGGCCTGGTGAGGAAGGAAGTGGAAACCAGCAGTTAACAACGGGACTTGTTGATTTATTGATTGAGATTAGGAAAGAAGCCCGAGTGAATAAAGATTTTGCTCTTTCAGATAAAATCAGGGATGATTTGAAGGAGTTGGGTGTTCAACTAATGGACGGAAAGGATGGTACGACCTTTAACCTTGATTGATGGAGTTATTAGCTACAATAGCGAGCAAAATCATCACAGGAATAGTACGATTTTATCAATTAGCTATCTCCCCGTGGTTGGGAAGTAGCTGCAGGTATTCCCCTACCTGTTCACAGTATATGATTGAAGCTGTAAACGAATGGGGACCTTTAAAAGGAACATGGCTGGGACTTAAAAGAATTGGTCGCTGTCATCCCTGGGGTGGGCACGGACACGATCCGGTTCCAAAAAAGGAAGAACAAAAGAAATTGAAAAATTAAACATGTCATCCTGAGGATACTTCCGAAGGATCTGGTCGAATATCCGACAAGATTCTTCGCTTAAGCTCAGAATGACCTTTATTTATTGAAAATGTCAGAAATCACATTTAAGAAAAGAATCACAGTTTACCAGGTTGAAGAAGAAAATGATCTTGCTCCCAAATTCCAGGAAGATGGGCTTATTCCTGTGGTAACCACTGATTATGCATCAGGAGAACTTCTTATGCATGGATACATGAACGAAGAAGCTCTTAAGAAAACCATTGAGCTGGGTGAAGCTGTGTATTACAGTAGAAGCAGAGAGACACTTTGGCATAAAGGAGCTACCTCGGGGCTTACTCAAATCATCAAAGAAATGCGTATTGATGATGATCAGGACTGTGTCTGGTTACGAGTAGAAGTACAGGGAAATGGAGCAAGTTGCCACGTTGGATATCGTTCATGCTTCTACAGAAGTGTTCCAACAGGAGACGATTTCTTTGAAAAAGAAGGTGCTTTACACTTCGAAGAGACTGAAAAAGTCTTTGATCCTCAAGAAGTATATGGGGATGCTCCAAACCCTACCAAGCTTTAGAAATGATAAGTTTTCTCTTACTGGCAACTACAAGATTGAAGCGATACTTTCTCGATCATTTCAATCTTTAGTTGTCTGAATATGAGATACTCGCTCACCCTACTCTTAATCTTATTAACCATTTCCTGCTCTTCTGATTCTCCGATTGAGGAAATCACAAGAGCATGTTCGGAAGGCGATTTCCTTGAAATAGATGGTATTGCCATTATTGAGATGGAAAAAGACAGCTTACCAGCCGGATGGCTCCTTAATACAGAAATAGATGGATATTCAGGATCGGGGTACATTCAATGGAATGGCTCTGATAACTTTGGGAACCCCGGGATTGGAACCATCACTTATACGATCCATATTGAAAATCCAGGAACTTATCGGTTCAATTGGAGGTCTCGTATCGGAGTTGGAAATAACAATACTGAGCACAATGATAATTGGCTAAAACTCTCGGACGCCGATGAGTTTTATGCAGTCAAGAATGGAACCTCAAGAGTTTACCCTTATGGATCTGGACAAACTCCTAACCCGGAAGGAGCAGGATCTAATGGTTGGTTCAAAGTATATATGAACACCCTGAGAAGCTGGCATTGGGATGCAAATACTTCCGATAATGATCCTCACCAGATTTATGCTACTTTTTCAAGTTCCGGAACATATACGCTATTAGTATCAGGTCGATCAAATGGACACGCTATCGACCGTATGATCCTAAGGCATGACTCCGTTTCTGATTTGGCGGCCCAAAGCCTTGCGCTAGCTCCTTCTATCTGTCCGGGCAATTAGCAAAAGTTTATCTTTTGTGATTATTTCCATTTTTCGATGAGCTAAGTTTAACTATGCTTGGCATTGTCAAAAACTATGAGCATGTTTTAATTCAATGTTATAACATTGATGTATAAACTTTAAATATGGATTTATTATGAAAACTCAACTATTAACCATCTTTTCGATACTTCTTTTTAGCTCTTTTGCTGTTGCACAGGAAGCTGAAGAGAATAAATATTTGAATGTTGGAGACGACCGAATAGCTATTAAAGGCTATGATCCAGTTAGCTATTTCACCTCTGACGAGCCTAAAGAAGGAAATGAAAATCTTAGCCATGCTTATAATGGAGCGATATACTATTTCAGCAGCCAGGAAAACCTGGATACTTTCAAGGCCGATCCTGCTAAATACGAACCAGCTTACGGTGGGTGGTGTGCTTATGCAATGGGTAAAGGATATACAGCAGATGCTAATCCTAAAACCTATAAAATACTAGATGGCAAGCTCTTATTGTTCTACAATAAACTACTGGTAAACACTCTTCCTCGATGGAATAAAGATGAAGCTACGTTATATCCTTCAGCAGAGAAAAATTGGGAAGAAAAAAGCTTCAAGCTTTAAAAAAACTAGTTTGAGACAAGAACCTTTTTGCAAGTGTTATTTAGGTCATTCCGCGGCGAAAGCCGGAATCTGGAATTAGATTAAAACCACACTCTGTTTTAAAAGCTAAATTCAGATTCCTGCCTTCGTAGGAATGACAAAGATTTTTACTGAGCTTGGTGCTTATTACAAACTCACATCTTGTGCTTTTCTTTTACCCATGATGCAAGCTGTTGAGCCGATTCCCGATTTCGTCTGAACCAAAGCTCCGGTTCAATTAATTCCACTTCTGATACAGCAAGCTCGTTGTTATTATCCCACATCAGATCAACTCGTGCATAAGCAGGAAGTGGTTCACAGGCATTGGCAACTTGTTCTGCAAATTCAATTTCTTCTTTAGTAGGCTCGTATGGATGAAGTGTACCGCCAAAATCATCCTGTACCCTAAAATCTCCCTGCTTTCCTTTTTTTAGTAATGAATGTGTGTACTTGCCCCCGATCACCATGAAAGAGACCTCACCTTTCACCATAATATTGTGTTGAAAAGGTTGAATCATCATATCCTCATTAGCAATAAGTTCTCGGAATATTTCTTCAAATTCGGATGAACTGTCCTTGTTTATTCGATAAGTATGCCGTGCCGCACCTGCAATTGTTGGTTTGAGGATTACCTCCTCCCAACCACATTCAACAATCAAACTTCTTAGTTCGGATGTGGTTCCTCTCTTAATGTATTTTGTTTCAACTACACGAATTCCTTTCTCTTTTAAATCCTTGAGATACCATTTATCCATATTCCAACGAATCTGAGAAATAGAATTTATAAGCTGAGTTTTTTGCTCTACTTCATCCAGCCACTTTTTGAACTCATCAAACCGATCAAAATAATCCCATGTAGTTCTGAAAATTGCCGCTTTTGTAGATTCCCAATCAAAGTCCGGATCGGCCCAATCAACCCGAAGTACTTTTAAGCCTAAATCCTCAAAGGCTTTTTGCAGGAGTCCATCTTCAAGCAAGATATTTTGAACGTACTCGGTTTCCTGCTTTGGATGCAGATATCTTGATTCCGTTAAAATCACGATATCATAAGTATGCATTACCTTCTTCTTTTACCTTTTCCTTTATTCTTTTTGAAAGAACGTTTTCCAACCTTCTTTCCGGGATCTTTATCACTTGTCTCAATTACTACATCCCTCCCTTCAAATGAAACCCCTTTAACACTGTTGATCAAGTTTTTTTGAAATCCCTTTTCAACTTCAAAAAAGGAAAAGTTTAGTTGTACATCAATCTTACCAAAATCTGGTTTGGTACCTTTTAGAGTTTCATTAACTAATCCCATTAACCGAACAGGATTTAATCCATCTCTTTTGCCAAGGTTAATGAAGTATCTATCAAAATCGGAGCCTCTTCCTCTATTTCTTTCTCCTGTTCTTTCTTTTCCAGGAGCAGTATTCAAATCTCGTGAATTCTGATAATAATCAAGGAATTGGTTGAATTCTACAGATAGAAAATGCTTAATAAGATCTTCTCGGCTTAGATCAGATAGTTTTTCCACTGCTTCAGGAAGAAACTTCTGTATTTGTTCCTCATTCACTTCCGTTTCTTTCACTTTGTCTATCAAGTCCAGCATCCTGATTGCACAAATTTCCTCACCACTTGGCATATCTTTTTTAGTAAAACTCTTACCTATCATTTTCTCAAGGCTTCGAATTCTACGCATCTCACGGGTATGAACGATCGCAATGGAAATACCTGAATTTCCAGCTCTACCAGTTCTTCCGCTTCGATGTACATAGACCTCTAAATCATCAGGTAAATTGAAATTGATTACATGAGTAAGGTTATCTACATCTAAGCCTCGTGCCGCTACATCAGTAGCCACAAGTAATTGAAGTTCTTTCGTTCGAAACCGATTCATTACATCGTCTCTTTGAGCCTGAGACAAATCACCATTTAAGAAGTCTACGTCATAGCCATCCCTGGTTAGTTTAGACGATATTTCAGCGGTTTCATATCTGGTTCTGCAAAAGATGATCCCATAGATCTTAGGATTCATATCCACCGTTCGCTTAAGAGCTTCAAAGCGGTCTTTAGCATGTACCATGTAAAAATGGTGCTCTACATTCTTAGCCCCGGAATTACGTTCACCAACTTCTATTTCTTCCGGATCAGACATGTATTTTTTTGCCATTTTAGCAATAGGCTTCGGCATAGTTGCTGAGAAAAGAAAGGTTCTTTTATTGGAAGGTGTGTTTTCAAGAATGGCATCTAGCTCTTCCTGGAAACCCATATTCAACATTTCATCCGCTTCATCCAGTACCAGGGTTTTGATCTCTGATACGTCAAGCTGATTTCTTTTGATCAGATCCAAAGTACGGCCAGGAGTACCAACAACAACCTGACACCCGTTTTTTAGTGCTTTAATCTGAGTAGATATGTTTGCCCCACCATATACTGCCACGGTGGTTACGCCTTTTCTCTTTTTGGCAAATGTCTTTAGGTCTTTGGCTATCTGAATAGCCAGCTCTCTTGTGGGAGAAAGAACCAGTACCTGAACTTTCTTTAATCCCGAATCAACCATCTGAATAGATGGAAGACCAAAAGCACCTGTCTTTCCAGTTCCTGTTTGGGCCAACGCTATTAAGTCTCTTTCCGAGTTCAGGATCGAAGGAATAGCTAATTGTTGGACTTTTGTTGGAGTTTCAAAACCCAACAGTTTTATGGCTTCAAGAACATCTTCTTGTAAGCCTAATTCTTTAAAGGTGGACATATTATAATGATTTCCCCAAGTTGAATATCACCTTAGGTGATCCTCTCGCCGGGTTTATGATTAGGTGAGCGGTGACAAGAGGCAAGCTCGACTGCTTGATTCAGACTCCTTTAATGAGGAGTAGTTACTCTAAACCTGAAAGGTTTTACCATTTTTGAAAACGGATCAATTATTCCAGTCTTATCGGTACTCACGAGTGAGCGGTAAAGATACTGAATTTATGGCTCAACCTTTCAGTTTTTAGAGTTATCTAATATCAGTCCTCGTTATTAGGATTATTAAGGGTAAGCAGGGTTGAATTTGCAATGCCTAGTTTTTGTCTTTCTTTACCAATGAGATAAATTTTTCCGGTATCGTTTGTTGTGAGTGAAGTTAATGCTTCCGTTTCGATAACAATACGAGTTGGAGCAAGGTTTGTATTTGAGCTTAAAACCAATTCTCCATTATCCTGGTTGTATGAAAACTGTTCTTGTGTGAGTGAGTCACCTTGAACAATTACCTGATTACGCGAGCTGATGATTATAATAACCTCAGTATTTTTGAGGGTTACATTCAGCTTTTCGAAAGCTTCTAACTCATGAGTAATGAGTAATTCACTTTCCTGTGCTAAGGAACGCTGTGATAGGGTTCCAAGAAATAAGGTGCTTAATAGTAATAAGGTGTATGTGTTGAGTTTTTTCATAGTTTTCTCCTCTAATAGTTTAATCTTGACCAGTGCGGCTCTCTTAGTAGTTCGTTGTTTTTTTAGTTTGTGATGATTTATCGCCGTCCTGATTTTTCGATACAAAGTTCGGGACTTTTTTCGGCAACCTGGCTATAGTAAACATCTATTAGACGATCAGCAGCCTTCTATATAGCTCTAAAACCTATTAAAAAGCGGTACCACTTCTCCTTCTCAATGATTTGTTAACATTATGTTAACACTGAATTTAGTTTGGAACCGCTTTGAGAAGCGGTTCCAAAATCAACACATTCTTAATAATTCAGTTGTTTTTGAGAGGCAAATCGACCAGTGAAGAGAAGCTTGTTCAGATGTACTTATCTCCTCTAACAACCCTCACGGGATATACATAAGCAATCACGGAGTAGTTTTCGAAGTATTTGTCAGCAACTGCATCTATGATTTTATCTCCTACTTCTTTATTAACCACCACCTCAATTTTCACATTCTTTCCTTCCCAATCACTCGCTCTAACACCACGGGACCCCTCTCCTGTTGTATCGGTTAATGTATATCCTGTAGCACCAAATGATTTTATTTCCTGAATGATGTCATCTCTGAAAATTCTCTCTGTAATAATCGTTACTAAATATAATTCTGTAAGTGCCATATCAGCCTCCAATTAAATTAGCCAAATAAAGATATAGTGGAATTCCCAGAGCAATGTTAAATGGGAAAGTAATACCTAACGAAGCTGTCAGATATAAAGTTGGACTTGCTTTGGGTAAAGCAATTCTTACTGCAGCAGGTGCAGCAATATAAGATCCACTGGAAACCATTGCAGCCAGGACTGCAGAGCCTGCAATACTTAACCCCGCCAGTTGTCCAACCCAAACGGCCATTAGTCCAAAAAATATGGGGACAATGATTCCAAATCCAAGAAGGAAGAATCCCACTTTTTTCAAATCCTGAAGGCGACGAGCAGTAACCATCCCCAATTCAAGCAGGAAAAGAACTAGCGCACCTTGAAAACCGCTAACGAAAAATGGTTGAACTGATTCAAACTTTACAGGGCCGGCAATAAATCCAATTGTTAGACCTCCCAGCAAAAGTATGATACTGCTTCCTGTTACTACTTCATGTAGTGCCTTTTTGAAAGAACCTTTGTTCGAGCCCATAAGCTGAGGAATCATTAACGCCACTATTATTCCTGGGACTTCAAGTATAGCAACTAACGTAGGCATGAAACCCTCGGGAGTTAATCCCTGTGCCTCCATATATGCAACAGAAGCAATGAAAGTAACAGCTGATACTGATCCATAGTGAGCTGCTACCGCAGAGGCATTAATCAAATCCATCTTCCCTAGGTACCTTAGCACCACATAAGCAATCAAAGGGGTTAGTACTCCAAGTGCAAGTGTTGCTGCTGCAGGCCAGACAAATTCACTAAATGGGGTTTTACTTAACTCAACTCCACCCTTTAGACCAATAGCCAACAACAAGTAAATGGATATACCCTGATAAAGGGGTTTAGGAATTTCGAGATCACTTTTAAACGTCTTTGCCAGAATACCCAGTACAAAAGCGAGAACTACGGGGGATGCAAAATTGGATAATAAAGATTCCATTTAGAGTAGAGATGTAGTCAGTTTTTAAAGCTCCAAAAATTAACAAAAAAAAATGAGTCCATTTATTGAATTGGGTAGCCCTCGGTTTTTTTTACCTATGTTATCAAACATCTTCTATATTCAATCGCCAAAAAAGTAGCCTAATAAGCATATATGTATACAACCATCCCCCACCACTTTCCTAATGCTCTAACTATCCGACAGCTTGAAGACCAAATTGTCAGGGATTTTATGGATAAGGGTCTAGAACTTAAATCCAGTTTATGGGCTACTTCGCTTTGTAGTGATGAGGTAAATAACATGTTTCCTGAGTTCTACCATCTTTTTGCTGGCCCGGGCCCTTTTATTTTAGGAGGAATTTCGGGATTACCATTTACTGGGATCACTGGACTAAAGGCCTTTCTTAGCCACGTCCCTACCCATGGAGCAGCTATGATTTTATATGGTCCTCATATTGGAGTCTCAGAGGATGGACAAATAGGGCGTGTTAACCGTCAAAACCAATTTGCTTCTTCTACTTGTTGTGGTTCACTGGTAGCAGCTTTAAATGCTATTAAGGAAAATAAAGCACCCTCGACAGATTTCCCTCTGGATTATCAACAAGCACGAGTAATTCAGCACTTGAGTGGTTATAAAAATGAGATTGAAAGTGCCGAAGTTCCTTTAAAAAAAGTAACAGAACTGGCTTATGAAGCAATTCATAAGAAAATGCACGACATATTAGAACAAGTACAGAACGACTTAGAGGATATCCGACTTTATCTACTTGGAGGAATTGTAATCAACACCGATTGGAACAGGTATGATTACTTCGAAGTACATCATCAGGAATTCTATGAATTCTAGGGAAACCATTTATCGAGTAATAAGAGGTACACTACCTAGGTCATAAAATCAGTATACTTTTGCAGTATGGTATCAAGGATACTTCTTTTTAAGTACACACTCCAAAATGCTGCAATCCAAAAAAATATTTGTAAAGACCACACATAAGAAGCATACTCAACATGTATGTCGAAAAAAAACCTAAAGAAATACCTGATCTTAAAAAGTATTATAAAGTAAATGATGTATTGGATGAAGAGTGTACCGAAGAAATTAATCGCCGCGATTCCTAATCTGTTATGATTCGAATAGCTTTTTTCTCTTATATCCTCTTGCTTGCCCCCCAGCTTCAAGTCTCTCCGTAGCTCATATTCCATTTCTCTGCGAGCCTGTTCTTTTTTTCGGAGATTAGATAACTCTTCCTGACTAATTTTTTTCTTCATAAAAGAACTCGATCATATTCCCATCAGGATCGGCCACAAAAAGAAAACGCCCTTTTTTTCTGTTAGCAGGACCGCTCATTATCGTTACTTCTTTATCCCTGAAATACTCAGCTATCTCATTTACTTCTTCAGGAGAATCGACATAAAACCCAAAGTGGTCTACTCTAAAGTCTCTGGAAGTGGGGTCATAGCTGGTTTCTGCTTCTACAATAACAAGGGTATCCCCATTGCCTATATCGTATACTGCCATGCTCTGCCCCATTGTTTTGATTAGCTCAAGCCCTAATATGTCTCCATAAAACTCTTTGGATGCATTGATTCTGTTTACCCTGATAGTGATATGATTCAGTCCTGAAGGTTTAAATTTCATTGAAATAATTAAGTATTAATATTCTGCTTTAATGATACAGCTTTTAAAGAATAATTGAATTTTGAATCCTTAAGCTTGGTCGTATTTTTAGCTCCATTGATTCTTCATTTAATAACTCAGCTTTGTCTACACTTTATATCGTAGCTACACCAATTGGAAACTTAGGAGATTTCTCTCAACGAGCTATCGAAACTCTAAATTCAGCTGACTACATAGCCTGCGAGGATACCCGAACCTCAAGCAAGCTTCTACAACGATTTGGGATTAATAAACCCACATTCTCATTCCATCAGCATAATGAACATTCCAAGGTTAAGCATGTGCTAAATATCTTAGAAGCCAATCAAAGTGTTGCCTTGATTTCGGATGCAGGTATGCCTGGAATTTCAGATCCAGGATTCCTCGCTATAAGGGCTGCTAAACAAGAAGGCTATGATGTAATAGTAGTTCCAGGGCCTGATGCCGCTACTACGGCTCTTGTTGCAAGCGGATTACCAAGTGATCGTTATGTATTTGAAGGGTTTTTACCTCAAAAAAAGGGGCGGCAGAAACGTCTTTCTCAACTAGTCGGGGAAGAACGAACACTCATTATCTATGAAAGCCCCAACAGGTTGATAAAATTACTTGGCGAACTGGAGCAATACTTTGAACCAGATCGTTTAATCGCCGTTGCAAGAGAACTAACTAAATCTTTTGAAGAAATTGTAAGGGGCACAATAACCGAAGTAAAAGAAGAGTTTTCTTCGCGTGATTCTATAAAAGGCGAAATTGTGGTAATTATTTCAGGTAAAGGGTACTCAGAATGAATACATGGCTGTCGAATAAATGGGCATTATCTGGAACTGCAGGTATATTATTAGCACTAAGCTTTCCTCCTGTAAACCTCTCTTTTTTATCTATTCCTGCGTTCATCCTTTTCTTCAAACTGATTGATGAGTGTGAATCCTATAAACAAACTGCTTATTACACATATTTAGGGTTTCTTATTTGGAATTTAGGAGCTACGTACTGGTTAATGATGGCCAGTATTGGAGCTGGCACTGCAGCTATTTTGGCTAATAGTGTATTGATGACTATTCCTCTGGCTTTATCACTTTTTTTCTCGAGAAAGTTTAGCTCTCCATTTCTTGTAGCCTTACTACAAGCCTCTGCCTGGGTTAGTTATGAGTTTTTGCATCATCATTGGGATTTAGCATGGCCCTGGCTGGCAATCGGAAATGCATGGTCTAATCATATAGGTATGATCCAATACATATCTATCACTGGACACCTTGGGATTTCTTTTTGGGTTGTTTTTACGGCTGCTTTGGCAACTCAGACTATCAAATATAAATCAAAGCTGCTTCTGAACAGTTCAATTGCATCTCTCCTAGTTCTTCCCCTCCTCTCCTTAATTTATTTTGCTGTATCAGAACTTCCTTCTAATCATGAAAATGTTACCAGAGTGGCGGTAATTCAACCTAATCATGACTCCTATGAAGATTATGGAGGCATGAGTGGAGCAGGAGAAGTATTGGATAGTCTTTTTTCAATCACTCAAAAAACCCGTCTCGAGAATACCGAACTCATTGTTTGGCCTGAAAATGCAATCGATAAGCCCATCTTTTTTAATTCTTACACTAGTCAGCGTATTGCAGACTCCGCAAGAGCGTGGAATACAGATTTCATAGTGGGTACCGGGCTTTATACCATTTATGATGAAGAACCTGATTTATACCGCGGCTTAATTAATGGGAGGCCTTATAATGTGTTTAACTCTGCCCTCTATGTAGAGAACAATGGCTTCAAATCAAGGTACGACAAAGCTAATTTAGTTCCCATTGTTGAGCGTTTTCCATTCTTACCTTTCTTCTCAAAAATAGACGTGTTTGGATGGATAGATTGGGGTAGGCAAGCGGGTTTTGGACAAGGTAACACTCCTGATATGTTAGAAGCAGAGACTTACTCTACTCCTGGTCTTGTCTGCTATGATTCAGTATATCCTTCATGGACTAGAAAATTCGTAACTGATGGAGCAGATTTTATAACTATCATAACCAACGACGGATGGTGGGGTAATTCGAGTGGACATCTCCAACATTTTGCTTATGCTCGTTTAAGAGCTATTGAATTTGATCGTTGGATAGTAAGAAGCGCCAATAATGGTACTTCCGGAATCATTAGACCAGATGGAACCATTGAGCAGAAAACAGATTATTGGATCCGCACAGGGTTTACTTCTACCATCCCCAATGTTCAAACTTCTACCCTTTATGCACGGTTTGGAGATTGGGTTTCCTACCTCACCCTTGCTTTAACTTTCCTGGGTTTATTGATTGGAAGGTTTAGGAAAGCAAAAGCTGCTGTTACCTCGAACGAATAGCAATTCTGATATTAAATCGGATATCATGATTCGTCCTGGTGGGTAAGTCAATAGCTTCAATCCTGCTATAGGTATATTCAAAATTCGAAGAAATAGTTCTTGAAATTTGATATCCAAGGTTTAGAGATCCGTTTATTCGTTTTCTCTCTGTTGTTCTTTTTGTTTTCCTGCTATCACTTATAGCCTGACCTATGCTTGGTAGCTGATCTGCATCCCTAAGTGTATTACTTAAGTCAGTATCCAGCTTATAGCTGTTCTCCAAATCATTATCTATGCTCCCTCTAATACTCATATCTATATTGTTTTTTATACCTGGGAGAAAAGAAATCTTCACGTTTCTAAAGGTATAGTTAACAGCAAAATCGATACCACTCGTAAGGGTTTCGGTTACCCTACTACTGTTTATTGCAAAGGCGGAAATCACTGAACGATCATAACCTAACTCTGTCCGAAGGTTCGATTTCCAGGTCACATTTAGCTTTGCTAGAGGAGAGAATCTCCGTTCCACACGAATTGAAGTTGGTTCATACAAACCTCTTTCATCCAACACAGTAAAATCACCTAACGACTGCCCAGGCTGTAACCCTGTCACTGCATTTAAACTCCAATCTACCCGGTAAGTACCCCGATAAGAGTGAACCAGGGTTGCTGTATTCATGTATTGACCCAAAAACGGGATGTATTGTTCTAACCTGGACCAATTTATCCGCCACTGAGGTAATGGAAAAGCGATAAATCCCTTATCTCCTCTACCAACACTTCCACCTCCTAAATAGGCTTTTCTAAAATCATCTTGAAGAGTATTACGATTAAGAACCCCTCTTCCATCTCCGTTGCCCGTTGAATCTCTTAGTACCGTGCTACCTTCGGTAATATCATCATAGGCGGCCTCAATCTGCCTGGTTAGCAAGTCCTCGTACCCTCCTCCAAAAGCCCAAACAGAGGTAGTATAATTTCCTGACTCAGTGGTAGTAGAGTTAAATTCTCCTGCTGTACTAACTACTAAATTCTCAGTCCTGGTATTCGAAAACGAGGCAGTCCAATCTAAATCAATCGTCATATTCTGAAACGGAGAGATTCTTGTTCCGGCAGTTATCTGATCCTGATAGCGGTTATTTGCAGGAAACCTTATTTCATTAATTCCATCGATATTTCCAATTAACTGAGACCGGGGAATGCGTTCCTGTAATCCAATTCTATAGCCGAAAGGAGGAGAAAAATTATCGCTACCAGTATTGTTGAAAGTATAGAAGATCTGTGATTGCCCACTATATCCCGGTTGACTTCCACTTTTGGTTCTTTTGTATCCAAATGAAAAATCTTTCATACTGAATATAGCCAGGAATGCTTTTCGACCTACATAACGTAAATCTTTACCCAATTGGGGACTAGGCCTTGGCGTACGAAGGCTATCCGGAGTATTATTTTCAATTTCCCTGTTCCGGGCTTCTCTCGCTGATTTCCGTTCAGCGGTTTCAGATTTATCGGAATCCTGAATTTTATTATAGAAGCCAAGCTTATTGAAAATACGATCTGTATTTAATCTTACGGTATTATCTAACTGAAAAGTGTTCGCAACACTTGACCCAAGATTTGATCCTCTTGGGCTATTATTCCATTGATATCCCCCCCCGTATGAAGCATTATAGCTCAACCAGTTTATGGCCTCAATCTTTGAGAAATCGGGACGCCAGGATGCGGTGTACCGTTCGGAATAAGTAGATCGTCTGGCGGTGAGTGAATCTGATACTATCCCTTTTAGCACCTCAAAAGTTGGAACCACATCATAACTACTGCTATCTACTCCAGAAGCGTTCCGGTCTTTTATACCTGCACTTGAAAGGTCAAAGCTGGTACTGGAGTTAAAAGTAATGGGTATAGAGGGAGTCAGGCTATAATTCAGTGAAAAATTGTTTTGCTGAGTAAATGCATGCTGTTGATTCAGCGGTTGAAGTGTATTCGGATCATTTAAATTTCTCCGTCTTGATTCATCATATCTACGAGTTAATGTACTGGATGTGGTTATTGACGAAGGCATATAGCCAAGTCTCAACCCTGCTAAAGCTTTAGCAAGAGGTACATTCTTTGTAAAAGCAAAGGGACGGAACAACCGAACCTGCCTCAATCGGAGGCTATACTGAGCAGAAGCCCTATAGTCCCATCTATCCTGAAAACTTAACTGAGGATTCTTGGAATACCCCTTATTGTACACATAGCTTAAGCGGAGATTGTCTATGGTATACTGAGCAAGTTTACTTTTCGAACCTGTCTTAGAAATATTCGACATATTAAATGAGAAGTTCTCACTCACCGTCTGAATATCACTTATTTTGTCGTCTATAATAGACTGTTTCTCACCGCTGCTTATATCTGTTCTTGAGTTTACTGCATCCTCAAAATCTGTTAACCGGATATCCCCTTGATCTGGCAGATATTTTGGTGTTTGAGTATTTCGTCGATTTGAAATGCTTACCGGAAAATTCCACCCATACCTATCTGGTACCAACTTATGTAAATTAACTGTTGTGCTTATGGTATACCCTAATTGATCAGAGATAGATCGGTCTCCTAATCGGGAATCAAGCCCACCAAAACCATTTGTACGACGACTTAGATTTGCATTTACAGTAGCAAAATCAGCTAATTTCACTGTCGATTTAGCATTTGCAGCCCAACCAAGTTCGTTGTCAAATCCTGATACCCGTAATTCGTTTAACCAAAATTCAGCATCCAAACTTGGAGTTCCCGGAGAATTGGAATCATTGGCATCATAGGGATTACGAATCCCGAGACCTATCTCAGTTACCCTGTCTAATGAAGGATTACCTCTTATTGCCAGTGTTGCTCCTTCTACTGCTTCATCTCCAATAAGAGTAGTAAGTAACCCATCCTCTTCGTATAAAACCGTTGGATCTTCTCCATTTTCATCCCTTCGTTGCTTTAATACATTGAATGCAGAGATGAGAATGTTCATGCTATTCTCATCGTACCTCCAGATTTCCTGAGCCTCTTCTGACAAACCTGCCGGATCATTGATATTGTAATTGAAGTTTCTAGGCCTGGACGGTGTAACCGGTTGTCGGTATTCATAGAAGTTGTTCTCAAGGTCACTACCGATCCTCACTACCAATTCTGCATCCCCAGCATCATCAAAACCCTCACCATGTACAAACATCCTCATATTTGAATAGTTGAGAAGATTCAATTTGCCAGGATATACTTTCTTGATCATATGGATTTCTCCTGAGCCAAGCCCTTCAACATTAAGTACAATGGATTGCTCATTCTCAAGAGCCTGAACTTGTGCACCTCTGTTTAGTGCACGAATCGAACCATCTGGTTGTCGGTAAGGAAAAGGCTCACGATTGGCATTTTCCTCAATGTTTATGGTAGAAATTTTGAAGTTATCAACACTGACAGGTGATTCTGTAAGCTCTGTTACTTTTCTCCACTGGCTACCAATAAATTCAAAGGTTGCGAAGCGCATCGTAAAAGGACGCTGATAGCCTGAAAGCCAAAGTCTCATGTAAGAGATATTCTGGAAATTATCGACGTTACCAATCTTCCGCTTAAAATCGGTAAGTGGTAACCTTACAAGGTACCAGGCCAGAGTATTTGAAGTGTCCGAGTCTGCATTTCCAACAACTACTTTATCAACGATATAGGTACCATCTACACCGATCTGAAGCTGATTTTGATCAGCTGGATTAAAATCGATTTCATACTGGAAATATGAATTTGATTGCTGAACCGAGGTACTTACAAGGCCTTCAGTATCAGGTTTGAGTGTAATAGCTGTTTTGTCACTATTCGTTGAGCTTTCAGGGGTATTTCCATCATGATACCCTAACATCCTAAAGAACCGCTCATTCAATTCAAGATCACGTACTATGGATTGATTGTAATACACATAATCATCATTGGAGGGGTCAGCCTGAACATCCTGGAACATTTCGCTACCATCTCCATAATCCACTCTTATTTGTTCAATGAAATCTGCGAATAAATTGCCTTCATCTAAGCCATTTGCTCCGGAAGTACCCGGGTTGGGAGCACCATCTAAACCAACATCCTCAAGTTGCCTGTTCGAGTTTGAAAATTGATTAAGCTGAAACGGAGGAGAGGGAGAAATATATGACCGAGCCTGCCCAACAGGGTCATCCTCAACCAGATTATTAAGTACTGAGGAAAGGCCGTCTTCTGTATTCAATTGACCATTCGGGATCACATCTTCCGAAATAATCCCCAAATCCAGATACATTTTTCCTTCATAAAATGACTCTAGCCCAGTAGGGTCTTCTCCGTTAGGTAGTACGGGTTGAATCCAAAACTCCAGGAATTCAATATTGTTTTGAACCAGATCTTCCTGCCCGGGAGGAATTACTGCCGTCATCCCTCCCCATGTCCTTTCAGGCTCGTTCTCTAAAAGGTTTTTTAGATCCATGTTATAATTGTAGGGACCTCGATTAGTAGGATCGTAAAACACATCTAACGGTGTGAGTTGGGCATCGTTTGCATTAACAATTTCCCTTCCTCTAAATACTTCATCAATACGAATCGGCCTGGATTCAATATTATATGTCGCGTTTCCAATGGAAGTGAGGTTCCTGGGAATGGAATACCAGGAAAATTGAGATCTTAAATCAGAACGAGCTTTCCGATCAGCCAGAGATTGTGGCGGAGTATTATCAGGATCAAAGAAATAAGAATCATCGCTTGCGTAACCTGGAATAGCTGCCGGTGCCGTTGCCAGGTTCCATCTGGTTGGGTTTACGAAACTGATACTGTATTCCGCTCCCTCAAAGTCATCAATAAATACCAATCCATTCTCTTCATCCTCAAAAAGCTCACCATTATCAATAGCTTCCTGAACTGCGTTTGTTTGAGCTACTCCTGGTCGTAGTTGTGCAAATTCTCCAGTGAAAGAAAAATTGGAGGGTGTTCTTGTTTGAAGTAGTGGAATCTTATCAATAAACCGTGTAAGCCAGGGAGTATCAAATTGTGCCCTTGCGTCGAGTCCTAAAATGGTGTTGTTAATAGGTTCGTTACCAATTCTGATTTTATCTGAAAGGGGTTGTTCCCTTAATTGGAAAAAAGTACTCCCGATTCTAATGTCATCACTTACAGTATATTCCGCCCTTATTCCTGTGAAATTTTTCTGTCCGATAATACTGAACTGATTGCTTTCGTATTCAATCTCGATTTCTTGTCCCGGAGCAAGATATTTATCATTTAAGATTGTCAGACTACCAAAGGAATAATCTACTTCATAATCACTTCCTTCCGTCAGTTCAACATTATTTGCAAACACCTTGACAGAACCCTCTACTAACCCAAAATCAAGGATGAAGCTACCAGATACTCCACCACTTGAAACACCAGAAACTTCATAGTTTCCGTTCTTAGAGCTCACACGGGCATCTGTCTGTTTTAAATCATACAGTTCAGTAAAAGCAAAAGCGTCTCGTACTGAATCCGTTACGATGCCATCAAGCAAGTTGAAAACCCTATCTCCAAACGGTTCCAAATAGGGAAACATTAACTTCCCGGTTTCACTGTTTAGAATTGGAGATATAAAATCTACGATATTATCCTTTCCGATTGCCCCTTCCGAATCTACCCTATCAAGCCCCAAATCTTCCAATAATTCCTGGCTACGATTTGGTAATGAAAATACAGGCTGATTACCTCTTGTTTCCGTGATGTTAAGTTCAAAACCTTCAGGTGTAAATCCTGTAACCCCTAATGAATAAATATTTCTCATGGTTAATAGCCATGCCCGATCTTGAGTGGTCATACCACCTGGCCTTAATAGCTTGAGATATAGCTTATTCCCCTCTGTTGCTGTCAACTCACCAACTTGAACAGGCTGCCCATCCGATGGATTACTGTAAACATAAGAGACAGCAATCGCATCACCGGAGTTAATGAAGCTTTTCATACTTATGAAGCCCAGAGCGCGATTAAATGTATAGTCTACACCCTCTTCAAGTAACTCAAAACTGGCATCTACATATTCCTGAGAAGTAACACCAAAATCTTCGTTTGTTGCACCACTATTGGTTGGCCTTAGTGCATCTAGTAACGCCTGTTCAAAAATATCATCTTCATTACTTGGTAATCCACCAGAGGTGTTAACGCCAAGATCAAGTAATGCTATTGCAGGAACGGTTCTGTCACTTGCAGATTGATCGGTAGCACGACTAACATAAACATAGAGCTCCGTTACTTGATAAGGCTGTAAAATATTTTGTGGATCAGCCAGTGATTCCTCAAACAAGCTTCGATTAAAAAAATCGAGGAAAAAGTGCCTGCCATCTTCATAATCAGCCGGGCTTAAACTTATTTGGGTTTCCTGAGAACCTCCGTTTATCTTTTTGGAATTATTCTTCCCTTCTTGTTGAGATATAACAGAAGTAACTTTTAGAGGGCCTAATTCACTTACTGCCTTGATACCAAAAAGAGCTTTTCCCCCACTAACTAATGAGTTACCTGTTTCCATAGAAACATTCCCCATCTCAATACTCTTAATAATCTCATCTTCATAGCCTCGGTATACAATACTGAGTCGGTTCTCGAAGTCAAATTGTCGTTCCGTATCCCAATCTGTAGCAATTGTTAGCTTATCTCCAATTGTACCTTGAATATTAAGCTGAAGGTTTTGATTAAATGTAGGATCCACCCTCCTTCTCTGATCCGGGGATAAGGTTCCGTCATCTAAGGTTTGGATGGAAGCTCCCACGTTCATATTGGCTGAACCGTTCACTCTCAGATTTACTTCATTAGTCCCAAAGATGGTAGTAAAAGCAGAATTCTCTCCTCCCGGTACATTAATCTTAAAATCCAATAAGCCCCGGCCCTCGTCCTCCTGGCTTCGAGACTCTCGTACCAGGATAGATTGGATCTGATCTTTTTGTTGCTCTTTTTTTAGGTCGGCATATGTCTCAAAATCTGTAACTGTTGGGTAGAAAAAGTCCCTCCCAAATATTGTTCGCTTAATCCTGTAGGTAGACAAGCTGTCCCATGTAACATCAGTTTGATAAAATCCTGGAGTTCTACCGTATAGACTTCGGCTTTTATTGATAGAAAGTGCACTAATCCTTGCTCCCTGGGAATTCGAAAAGAATTTGATCTCGTTTAATGTACTATCAGGGGCTACTGATAGTGAATCTGACACTTCCTGGGCATAAGAAACACGTACCCCTGCAAGCACACCAAAAAGCATCAAATATGTGATTAGAAAATAAAGCCTTAAAATAAGTCTCACCGAAGCTGATTATTTTCGGTTTTGAAAGTTTTGTAGCTTTATTCGATAGGCATTTATTCTAAGATGATAATTTTGAGCAAATGAGCCCAGATAATACCATATATTTAGATTTGTTGAAAGCTTTCGAACTGAATGCTCTCTTTAAAAACTTAATGGTTAAGTTGTTCGTTGAGTTTACGTTCGAGGCAAAAAAATAGTGTTCAGGCATCCATAAATTTCAGATTTGATTTATATAAATAACAAAATACAATTGGATTTACTGAAGAGGCATGTTGGGCCTTTTTTGTTTTGCTTCTTCACTTTGATGTTTTTGTTATTAATGCAATTCCTCATCCTTTATGTAGACAGGCTCATAGGTAAAGATATTCCCATTCCAATAATCATCGAATTAATACTTACCAATCTGGCTTATATGGTAGTTTTAGCAGCACCTATGGCTGTATTGGTATCTACGTTGATGGCTTTTGGAAAATTTTCGGAGCTAAATGAACTCACCGCATTAAGATCTGCTGGGATAAACCCGCTTGCCATTATTCGCCCGGTACTTCTCGCTTCGATTATCTTATCCATCTTTTTAGTCTGGTTTTCGAATAATGTCTTACCTGAGGCTAATAACAAAGCCCGCTCTCTCTTTATTGATATTCGCCTCAAAAAACCCGGATTTGAGCTAGAACCCAACATCTTTTACAATGGCATAGATGGTTACATTTTTCTGGTGGATGAAATTAACCCCGAAACGGATAGCTTATACGGGGTTACACTTTTTCAGGAGCCAAGTAATGCCAGAGATCGTGCTTTTATAAAATCCAATCGCGGTTTCTTAAAAAGTGAGGGAACAAATGGACTCTCCCTTATCCTTGAAGATGGAGAAATGATACGGTTTTTGACAAGTAAAGCAGGTCAAGGACGTCAAAATCAGGAATTGACCAAGTTTGAAAAGTATCGAATTACTTTTGATCTGTCTGACCTTGAGTTCTCTCGCTCTAACCCGGAACAAAGAAGTCGCTCGGATAGAACCATGAGTGCCCAAGCAATGTCGGTGGTTGTAGATACCTTAAAAAAAGAGATCCGAGATTATGAAGTGGAGGTTGCTGAATTTAGTAGCTACAAGTCTTTTTATAAAGTTTCAGAAGAACCCGAAAACCAAAATAAAAACCTGTTCACATTGCCATTCGAAGTGGATACAATGGATGCACTCCCTCAATCCAACTTATTCACTTTAAGCACATTGAAGACTAAAGAATTCAGAGATCGTGCATTGAGGACTAGTGTCTCCAGATTTGAAGATCATAAATCAAAAATAGAGAATATAAACTCTAATATGCTTTGGAGACTCAAGAGGGTAAATAAATACCTCGTAGAAATACATAAGAAGTTTTCAATTCCTTTTGCTTGTATAGTTTTTGTACTACTCGGAGCTCCAATCGGAATTATGACAAAACGTGGTAATTTTGGTTATGCTGCAATAATTAGTGCGGTAATACTCACGATATATTGGATATCAATTATTCAAGGAGAAAAACTAGCCGACCGACTTTTTATATCCCCGTTCTGGGGGATGTGGGGTTTTAATGTCATTTTCTCAGGTGTTGGTATCCTCTTAATAATTCATTTAATGACAGACCTTAGGCCAACAAAACTATTTCCTAAACGGTGATTAAGCACTTCAACAAATATGTTTTTTTAAGGTTGCTAAGTATCACTCTGTTTGTGCTCCTTATACTGATCTTTATCTTCATAATGATAGACTTCTCTGAGAATAGTGATGATTTTAGTGATCGCGGAGCTACTATGGCAGAGATTTGGGGAGATTATTACCTGAACTATATACCGGAGATGATCCGGTTAGTAATACCTGTTGCCGTGTTTTCTGCCTGCCTCTTTTTAACAGGACAATTATCTGAGCGCCTCGAAATAACTGCCCTGAAAGCTGCAGGTGTAAGTTTGTATAAACTCACAATCCCTTATTTCGCTTTTGCTATTTTATCAGCAGGTACGATTAGTGTATTAGATGCTTATGTAATCCCTGAATCAAATAAGAAGAGAATTGAATTTGAGGATTCATTTATCAAACAAAAGAACGAAAGGATTGACCGTAACGATATTTTCCGAGAGATATCACCAAATAACATTCTTCAGGTAAATTACTTTGACAAAACTCAGGAAACTGCTTATCGGGTACGCATTTTTCATTTCGACAGTCTTAGTTTGAAAAGTAGCACTACAGCTACCAACATGTCCTGGAAGGAGGATATTCAAAAATGGAGAATGGTTTCTGTAAGAGTTTTCGAATACTCCGACTCCGGATATACAGTTACTCAATTTTCTGGGAAGGACACCTCGTTATCAGTTACTCCTAAAGATTTATCGCGCACTACATCTGATGTATATCAGCTTACTTATCCTGAAGCTCAGCGCTACATTGAATCAATTCAAAGAAGTGGAGCCGGGGGAATAAATATTCCTAAGGTTCATTTTTATGGCAGGCTTGCTTACCCCTTATCTATTATTGTAGTGATCCTTATAGGTTTCTCTGTGGCTTCAGTGAGGAGAAAAGGTGGAAAAGGGATTTATATAGCTGTGGGTTTGACTATAAGCTTTTTATATCTGGCCTTCATGAAAATAGTGGAACCTTTTGGAAGCCATGGAAGCATGGCTCCAGAATTAGCGGCAATCCTTCCACATATCTTTTTCCTGATAGTTGGTTTATTCCTGCTTATAAATGCAAAGAAATAATCAGGCCTCTGGTTGAGGACCGCGATACATCGGTATTTCTACTTTATCGCGAGTATTAATAGTCCCGTTCTCATCCTCATATCTTTTGATGTTGTCGTTTAAAGCCATAGCAAGTCGTTTTGCATGATCCGGAGTAAGGATCATTCTTTTGGCAACTTTAGCTTTCGGGACTCCAGGCATCACCGCAATAAAATCGAGTATAAATTCAGACGGAGAATGAGTAATCATTACAAGGTTGGAATAGGTTCCATTGGCTTCCTGTTCCGGAAGCTCTATTTCCATCTTGCTGGCCTTTCCTGTTGGGTTATCTTTCGACATAATATTCCTTTTATTCAATAAAGCCCTGATCTTGCATCCAGGCATCATTATAAATTTTACCGATGTAACGTGTACCGCTATCCGGTAATATAATCACTGCCACATCATCTTTTGACAGAGGGTTTTCTGAAAAATACTTCAAAGCCCCTTCAACAGCCGCTCCGCAAGACCATCCAACAAATAATCCTTCTTCTTTCGCAAGTCTTCTGGTAGTAAGGGCAGAATCTTTATCATTTACCTGGAGCACTTCATCGATAAAGTCGAATTCAATTGTCCCTGGAATAATATCCTCTCCAATACCTTCAGTCATATAGGGTTTGATTTCATTCTTGTCAAACTCACCAGTCTCGAAATATTTTTTATAGACAGAGCCTACAGAATCAATCCCTATTACTTTTACATTGGGATTCTGTTCTTTTAAGTATTTCCCCACTCCTGAAATTGTCCCTCCTGTACCCATTCCGGCAATGTAGTGAGTAATCTTACCTTCTGTTTGCTCCCAAATTTCGGGCCCTGTTGTCTCATAATGAGCCTTAAGGTTACTTTTATTATCGTATTGGTTCGGGTAATATGAATTTGGTATCTCGGTACTTAGCCTTTTTGCTACTGAGTAGTAGCTTTCCGGGTCTTCAGGCTCAACGTTTGTAGGACATACAATTACTTCCGCTCCTACTGCCTTAAGAATATCAACTTTCGACTGGCTTTGTTTATCTGTTGTAGTAAAAATACACTTATACCCTTTCGCTATAGCCGTAAGAGCGAGCCCCATCCCTGTGTTTCCAGAAGTACCTTCAATAATAGTACCTCCTGGCTTGATTAAGCCAGCCTTCTCCGCATCTTCAATCATTTTAATAGCGATACGATCTTTGATACTATTTCCTGGATTAAAGTATTCAACTTTAACAAGTATAGTCCCTTCAGAATTACCATTTACATGATTCAATTTTACAAGAGGAGTATTTCCTACTGCTTCAAGAATGGAGTTTAGATACATAAAATGATTGATTTAAAATTCGACCAAAACTAAGAAATAAATCAACCACCAGCATTAAGCGATTAAAAGAATTATAGCTCTTATACTTTTGACTTTTTTCTATTCGACCTATCTTTGAGCTTATTCAAATTACTAGTACATGTTCATAGAACAACAAAAACCAAAAGACTTTGACTGCGGCTATAATCTTGACCTTATGATAGCTGCAATACCGAGAATGCCAGAAGGTGAAGAGCGCATTGCTTATGCAAAAAGAGTAGTAGGCTTAATCAAGCAAAGTCACCCAAATTGGGTTAAAGAAGATGGAACCAGCGAATCAGCATGGAACCATTTATTCGAATTAGCCGATTTTGATCTCGAGAGTCTTGGAATTCGCAATCCATTTACGACCGGCGAGACTGACGACGCTAAATAGTTTTTCACAATTTTTAGTAGGCTAAAGCTTTATTCTTGTGAATTTTCAATTTATATTGAAAATTGAAAAACGAGGTAATAAAGTGCCACAGGTAGCAGAAAAAAAGAGTTCACTGTCTGCACTGTTTCAGAAGCAAATTCCTGAAAGCAGATTAAACCGCTTTCTATCTGAACTACCCTCCCTTGATGATAACAATCTCAACTATTTAGCTTTTTCCATTCAGATACCCCAGATTGATCCTCTGGCAGCTATAGAACAAATTCCTGAAACAAACGGATTTCAATACTATTGGGAAAAACCAGTCGATGATTTTGCAATAGCAGCTTCCGGGGAATTGTACCGAATCACTACCCGAGGTAAAAATAGATTCAGAGAAGCCTCACGAAAAGGAAAAGAGCTGATCAATAAGATCCATCATTGTTCAGGAATCAATCATCAAAATGCAGTGATTCATCTTTTTGGTGGTTTTTCTTTCTTTGATAAGAACGAATCGAAAAGTTGGAGTGGGTTCAAATCTTCTTCGTTTACTTTACCCGAATGGACTATAATAAAGGAAGGCAAGTGCACAATTCTTACAATCTGCACAAAGATCAAGAACTTTAATGAAGTACATACCAATATTGAAAGAATACTTAGCCAGCTAGAGCCTATTACTTCGGCTGAGGCATATGTACTTAATGGTAAACAACAAAGTAAATCTAATTTTACAGTTCCCGATAAAACTTCTGCTGAATATGAGTCATGGATTAATTCCGTGGATATAGCAAAAACAAATATCAGCAATGGAAAGTTTGACAAGGTTGTATTAGCCAGAAAGATTGATATCTCTCTCGACTACGAGGTTAAAGACACTCATATTCTTAATAAACTCAGGAATCAATATCCCGATTGTTATTCCTTTTTGATCCGGCAAAACGAGCATGCCAGTTTTTTAGGATCTACACCTGAAAGACTTGCCTCCTTTACTTCTGAATATGTACTAACCGAAGGATTGGCTGGTAGTACTTCCCGAGGTAAAACTGCTTCGGAAGATGCCGTTCTCGAGTATGATCTATTGCATAACCCAAAAGACCTCGAAGAACATGAAATTGTACTTGAAGCTATTGAAGAAAATCTGAGTTATTACTCAGATGATGTAAAACATCCTGACCAGCCTTCAATAAAAAAGCTTTCGAATGTACAACACCTTTATACACCCATCACTGCCAAAATAAAGGAAGGGGTATCAAGAACTGAGGTGTTAAAAACTCTCCATCCTACTCCTGCGGTAGGTGGTTTCCCCCGCAATGAAGCGGTAGAATTCATAAAAGAATATGAAGATTTTGAGAGAGGTTGGTATGCCGCCCCTTTTGGGTGGATTAATGCTCATGGAAATGGAGAGTTTATAGTTGCTATCCGTAGCGGTCTCATTATGAAAGATTCTGTGCGGTTCTTTGCAGGATGTGGTATCGTTAAGAATTCCGACCCTGATAAAGAATGGGACGAAACGAATCTTAAATTTATACCCATGCTCTCAACCCTGGAACATGCCCGATCGTGACCCCATTAACCTGAATTTTTACTGGAGTACACAATTCGTGCGTAGTCTCTATGAAGAAGGTGTACGCGAAGTTGTTATTTCACCTGGTTCAAGATCTACCCCACTTACTCTTGCTTTTGCTGCCCATCCCGGCTTTCAAAAGCATGTTGTTATTGATGAACGCTCTGCTGCTTTTATTGCGCTGGGTATAGGTAAAGCCTCCGGAAAGCCAGCTTGTCTTGTATGTACATCCGGAACGGCTCTGGCAAATTATTATCCTACAGTAATTGAGGCAACTCTTTCCAAAAACCCAATGATTGTTCTTAGTGCGGATCGCCCCCCTCACCTTAGAGAAATCGGAGCTTCTCAAACTATCGATCAACTCAAAGCTTTCGGAGATTACCCGGTCTTTTTTCATGATATCGGAGAACCCAAAAAAAGCAATAAAAGCATTATTAGATTGCAGAAAGCTGCGTCTCAGGCTGTTATGCTTTCAAAATCAAAAAGCGGGGTAGCGCATCTTAACTTTCCTTTTTCAAAGCCACTTACTCCCGAAGAGGAATTCTTTAATACAACAATTGCCGAAAACGAAAAGCATGCCAGGCAATCCTACCGAAGTTACAAAGCAACTGGGGTTATCTCGCATTTAGATGAACAGTTCTGGTCTGATTTAGTTTCTTCTGAGCGACCAGTACTTATTGCCGGAGCTACCTCAACATTTAATGAAATAGAGACTATTCAGAATCTTGCAAAAACTCTGGATGCCCCTATTATTGCTGAACCGGGATCGAAGGTGCCATCATCAAAGTATGTAATTTCAGGGTATGACGGTTTTCTGAGAAATGGGAGTATAGCCGAGGAATTGTCTTCTGATTTGATTCTTAGATTTGGTTCAGAACCGGTTAGCAAGGCTTTAATAAACTACCTTTCAAGACATAGTGAGACTCCTCAAATACGCTTCTTAAGAGATGATTTTCTCGAAGATGAAAGCCTAACATCTACGAAACATATATGCCTTCAGGGTACACTGGACATCCCCGAAGTTTCCGGAGCCACCGATAAGCACTGGCTCAGAAATTGGAGGAGATACCAAAAGTCATTTGCTCAATTCAGGCAAAATTCAATTCATCCCTCTACCCCTCTTACCGATGGATACATCTTTCACACCCTTTCACAGTTACTCCCCAAGAAGGCATTTGTGATGCTTTCTAATTCTTTTCCGGTTAGAGATTTTTCCTTATTCACGAATAATGAAGCAAAGGATGTTTTTGTAAATCGTGGAGCTGCAGGGATTGACGGAATCATTTCAACATCCTTGGGAATAAGTAAATCAGCAAAAAAAACTGGCGTATTATTTATTGGTGATATAGCATTTCTACATGATTCTAATGCCTTGTTAGAGGCCAGACATATTAATCGGCCATTGGTAATTATAGTTTTGAATAATGCAGGTGGCTCCATCTTTAGGATATTGCCTATTCATGATCTAAAGGAAACATTTACTCCATTTTTTGAAACCCCCCAGCAAGTTTCAATTGCTGCTTTATGTAGAGCACATAAAGTTGATCATGCTCTAATATCCAAACCAGAGCAGTTGATAACAGCATTTGAAGAGCGTATTGAAAAACCGGGAATCCATGTATTGGAATGCATCACAGATGCAGAAGAATCAATGGTTCAAAGGGAATTACTTTGGAATAATTTTGCTGAAGAAAAATGAATATCCGGGTAAGAGGAATATCCTATCATTTGAACAGCCAAATTAAAGACAATGCTCCTAGTCTTATTTTGTTGCATGGATTCCTTGGCAGTGGGTTAGTATTTAATCCACTAAAATCGCACTTAGACAGCGATATTAGCGTAACGACCATTGACTTACTTGGTCATGGAAGCACTGAAGGCGCCGAATTACATTATCGCTTTTCAACAAAGGAACAGGTTGCAGACCTCTCAAAACTCATTAGCGAACAACTACCCTCTCCTGTTTTTCTTTATGGATATAGCATGGGTGCACGTTTGGCTTTACAATTAGCTCTTTGCCGTCCAGATTTAATACAGGGACTAATTCTGGAAAGTGGAAGTTTCGGAATTGAAAAAGAGACTGAGAGGCAAGCAAGGCAGGCATTAGATGCGTCTAGAGCAGATCAAATCCAAGGTAATTTTCATGGCTTTCTGGAAAAATGGAAAACCATGAAAATATTTGATGGAAATCTCCAATCGGAATCAAAACGCTTGCTCATGAACATCCAAGAAAAACAAAACCATTATTGGATGGCTAACTCGCTGCTTGGTTTTGGTTCAGGAACCATGCCTTGTATAAAAGACCGGTTGAATGAACTCATATCACCTGTTCAATTAATTGTTGGTGCCCACGATGTAAAGTTTCTACGCATAAATCAGTCAATGAAAAAGAATATATCAGACTGTGAGCTTGCAATTATTGAAGATGCAAACCATCGTGTTCATTTAGAACAACCAAAAAAATGTGCTACCATTATCAATCAATTTATTACTAATCATTCTCCTTCATGAACTGGATAACCGTTAAGGAATTTGAAGACATCACCTACAAAAAACTAACTGGCGTTGCCAGAATAGCATTCAATCGTCCTGAAGTCCGAAATGCCTTCCGCCCAAAAACCGTGTTTGAACTATATGAGGCGCTGGAAGATGCAAAAGAAGATAATGACATTGGTGTGGTCTTACTTTCAGGTGAGGGTCCCTCCCAAAAAGATGGAAAATGGGCCTTCTGTTCGGGAGGTGATCAAAGAGCTCGTAGCTCAAAGGGTTATAAAGCGGGAGATGGTATCGCTCGATTAAATATCCTGGAGGTTCAACGACTTATCCGTTTTATACCAAAAGTCGTGATTGCTGTGGTGCCTGGATGGGCTGTTGGTGGTGGCCATAGTTTGCACGTAACCTGCGACTTGACTCTTGCTAGTAGAGAGCATGCCACTTTCAAACAGACTGATGCAAATGTAGCTAGTTTTGATGGGGGCTTTGGTTCGGCACTTCTTGCTCGACAGATTGGCCAGAAAAGAGCTAGAGAGGTATTCTTTCTGGAAAGAAATTATTCAGCTGAGGAAGCCTACGAGATGGGTATGATTAATGCAGTTGTAGACCATGATAAACTAGAAGCTACTGCATACGAATGGGCCCAGGAAATACTTACTAAGAGCCCTACCGCAATCAAAATGCTAAAATTTGCCTTTAACCTGATTGATGATGGGTTAGTGGGTCAACAGATATTTGCCGGCGAAGCCACAAGATTAGCCTATATGACCGAAGAGGCAGAAGAAGGAAAGAATGCCTTCCTTGAAAAGAGAAAACCTGATTGGAAGAAATTCGGCAGGTCCCCTTCTTAAGAGGAAAGAGCATTCCTTTGAGAAACGCCCTTTCTTTCCTTATTCATTGTAATTATTTAATCAAAGTAAATCTACTGGTCAAAACTTTATCCGAAGTCTCTAGACGATAGAGATATACACCGCTGGCTAAACCAGATGCATCAAATAGAACATTATGCTTGCCAGTTTTCATCTGATTGTTTAACAAAACTGCGACCTCTCTTCCAAGCAGATCAAATACTCTTAATGTAACAAAAGACGCCTCTGACAAAGTGAAACTTATAGAGGTACTAGGGTTAAATGGATTAGGATATGCAGACAAATTGATATTATCCTCACCGTTTTCTACCAAAACTGTCTCAATTGGCAGAGTGGAGGAATCTTCTTTGGGCATATTTATATGACCAAGGCTAGCAAAAACTCCTTCCTTAAAGTTGTAGTTTTCCAATCCAAGTAGATATAAGTCACTTTTTGATGCTAAGCCAGAGCCAATTAAAATTGAGTATCTTAAAGGAGCAGATTCTTCTGAAAGAGACTCTAATCTTGAACTTAATGGCTCCCCATTTCTTGATAAATCAGTATTATTGAAAGTAGAAATTTTAGGTATTTCCCCATCAATAAATAAGCTCCTCACCTGATTTCCAGTGATTTCAACCTCAAATTCGAGTGTGGATCCTTCAGCTAAGACTTCATTAGTATTAAGAGCACCAAGTGCTTTAGAATTACTCAAATCCACCTCGTGTTGATCAATCGGCTTTAGTGTTTTATCATTAGTAAATCCTTGTTCAGAAATCTCCTTTACATTATGAACAGTAAATTGTATAAAGCTCCCAGTTGAGTCCATAAATGAAATAGCTCGCTTATATACCATCTTATCGGGACTAAAATTAGGATCTTCAGCTACAACCTTGGATAAGGTTTGACTGCTTAAAGTGACATCATAGAACGGTCCATTCTCATCGGTATAAATGTACTTAGTTTGATTTCCTCCTGTTGAAAGCGAAGGATATTTACCATTACTTGTTATTGTTACCGGAGATGACCAACTCGATCCATTAAAGTACTGCCTAGCAATACCACCATTTCCCTGAATTTCCCATATTAAATATGCTTCATAACTACCTGTGCTACCAACACCAGAGATTGTAGGTTTAGTTTGTGATTGATAATACGTTGTATAATAAACACTTGGCCAACTCCACTGACTTGAAGACCATCTATGAATTACCTTATTATCATATAGCCCTGTTCCAGTACCTGTAGTTCTTGTCCAAGCTAAATGTATTGCAGGAGAAGCTCCTGAAGTATATGATGGATCGTTACTTAAACTTGGTGAATGGTGATCAGCTGTACCCGGGACTATGGAAGACATATTAGTGTATTGGCCCCAATCTGAAAAGTCGTCTAATTTTCTGTAATAAATATGATTATTAGCCTCATCTGCATATACGATATTCATCTTCGTATAACCGTATCTATCTGAAGCTATTGATGTAAATTTTTTAGTGTAACTATCAGTACCAGGTATTGCGTCAATCCCTGGGTTATATATGCCATTATTACTCCAAGCCGCCCAATTTTCCCAAGTACCTGTTGAAAAATTATACATTTTTGCTCTTATCCTATCAAAATAATAGTAAGTGAGCATCATCTCATTATCGTATTGAGCGTCATAAGCGACAATCTGGGGATTCATTGGCTCTGAACCAACAGGTGATACTGAAACAGGTGTACTCCATGTAACCCCATCATTTGTACTTTTTGAATAATAAACTTTCCACTGATCAGATCCATAGGCTTTTCTCTCCCAAACAGCATGAAGATTTCCGTTTGTATCAATTGTTATATTTGGATTAAAATTTTCTCCATACTCAGTCGTTTGATTTTCGGAAATGATTATTGGCTGTGTCGTCATCCAAGGTAGTCTTTTGAAATAAACTATTTCACTTCCTGATTCAAAAAGATTATGGTAAGCCCCAGTACTTGATTCGTAAACACTTCTTCTGGACAAATTTGAGCCTGATGCAGTACTATTTAGAGATTCAAAACTTGAAATCTTATTTTCTACTAACCCTCTTTCAACTTGGTACAAAGCTGCTGTAGCATTAATTAACCCATATCCATATATATTATCCTTTCCAGTTGAACCGTAATCCTCTGCTGTATTACTCAAAATATTCAAAATTTCAGTCCTTGTTAGGCTTGGATCAATTGAAAGCATTAAAGCAATTACTCCAGAGACTTGTGGTGCTGTAGCAGAAGTTCCACCAAAATCCGTTAAATAGTCAGTATTTGATTCACCAGATGATCCTTCCCTGTCCAAAGTATATACATTACCTACACCGTTAGGTTCACCTGACGGTGCAACAAAATCGATTTCACTTCCGCTTCCTACATAGCTTGAGATATTCCCATCATTATCAATAGCAGAGACAGTTATTACTCCAGCAACATTTGAGGGAAAGGTAACATATCCATCATTTCCAGAAGAAAAAACAACAGTCACATCATTATTTATAGCATAATTGATTGCGTTTACAATTGTAATAGAATAAAAACCTGGTACATTAGCCCCCCAAGAATTATTTATCACTCTCGCACCATTATCAACAGCCCAAATAATTCCTGCTGCAATATCACTTTCAGTGGTATTTGGAGCAAAGATGTTGACTGATAGAAATTCAACATCTGGAGAAATCCCTCTAATGAGATTATTATTCCTTGAAGCACCAATTATTCCCGCAACGGCTACTCCATGATAATCAGTATTTAATGCGGGTGCTCCATTACCATTTGTCGCAGGAGTATATCCTCCTATAATTCTACTATTTCCAAATTGATCTTCCAAATCATTATGAGGCTCTAAACCATCATCAATAACAGCAACAAGGATATCATCGCTATACTCACTTACAAGCTCCCATGCTGCTTCGTAATTAATATCAATACCAGAAGTTCCTCCAAATTGCCCTGTATTTTTTAAATAGTATTGATTTTGATAAAAAGGATCATTTTGTAAGCTTATGTTAGCGATATAATCATATGATATTGATTTAACCCAATTTTGATCCTGCCAATGTGAATACGCATCCTCTAGACTTGAAAAAGAAGTTGAAATTATATCAACAATTATTAAGTCTGACTTTCCAAGTCTTTTATAAGTTATATCTTTTGGTACATTATTAATGTCTGCTTGGATTACAATACTTCCATTTGTTTTAACTTCATGACCATTTATTAAGTGCGTATTCAGCTGTACTATTTTTCTCCCGATTAGTTCTTGACTTGGTATTTTAGCGTAAGACACAGAATCGACAAAAGTTACATTTTTAGGCTCATCATAAATACCTTTATAATTAGATGATAATTGTCCGTTTATAAGATATGAATGAACTTTGTCGGTGATTGAAATCTGCTGAGTTTTTCCAATGGAAAAACCTAAAAGCGTAAATAATAAAATTGATAGTGATTTCTTCATAATTCTCCTCTATATATTTAATTTAATATCAATATTGATCTCATATATTCTTGACCAGGGTAAATCTGTTTGATTTCAACCTCTCTTTTCATAATTCCCTGAAAATCATATTGTCTTACTTTTAAAGTAAACCCATCGTTTTCAACTTCGATGGTAGCAACGAAAGCGCTACAATTTGTTACAACTATATCTTGTACATAATATCCTGTAACTCTCTCTGAAACTCCTAAATTCGTAAAAACCTTGATAGTCTTATTTGCAGTATCATAATAATGTACATATTCAACTGGTTCTGAATTTAACCTATATGTTAGCTGATGAGTTAATAAAATTATATTAGACATTTCTTCAATAATTAATCTTGAATGATCACCAACTTTAAATGATTTTGATTCTCCACTCTTTAAATCAATATCGATTAAATAGGTATCTGGAGCATTTGAAATATCTTCAACGGTTATTATCAATCTTTCATCCTGGGATTGATATACCATACTTAGAATATAACTCGGGGCATTAACATGTCTATTGATGAGATTACTGATTCCTGCAATTTGTAAAGTGTCGTGATCTTGAAATTCTACTAATCTAAACTCTCCAGCTTCTCTATTAACACCAAAGTATCTATCCTGATCTTCATAAATTGCATGAGTCACAAAATCAACTTCTCTATTAATAATAGTATCATTTGTTACTATAAGTTCCTGTGGGGAATAAAAAAAAGTAGTATATATTTCATTAATAGAATCAATTCTTTGAAGCGAAGAACCCTTATTTAAAGATACGCTACCAATTCTTTCGTTATTTGATACCAAACGCTTAACAAATAAACTTGTTGAGTCTGAATCTGAATAGGTGTAGTAATAAAAATCATTAGATCTAAATATATGAAAAGGAGAACTATATAAATCTGCATCTTGAAATTCAATTTCACTTAGATCATTATTATAAACTCTAACAGATGAATTTAACCCACTTTCAAAAGCTATAATTATACTCTTAAAAGATTGATCAAAACAGTTCTCAGTTGAAGTTTCGGTAACATTACATGCATAGCATACAATGGATATTGTTGTTAAAAAAAATAATCTATTTCTCATGTATACCCATAAATAATTAGGAACTGATACTAGTTGTTTTTATGTAAAAAATTATGAGTACAAAGTGCGATTAGTAAGATTATTTGTTCTTTAATTCTCATTGATTTCTCCTTGATTAAGAGTTTAATTTAGCTTTGTAAATTCCTCCTTCTCCTGAAGCGAATAGTAAATCTCTTTCTTCATCCACTACTAAATCATATATATAGCTTAAACTCGACGGTATCTCAATTAGATTTACCTTTTGAGTCGTGGTATTAAAAATATAAATATACCTTCCTGACGAAATAAATAGGTTACCAGGTCTTAATTTTCGCTCTTTGATTTGATAAAAATAACCATCGCCCTGATTACGAAAGATTGATTCAAATTTAATCTCTTCAACCTCATTATCTATGTTGACAATTATTGCTTTGTAAAAACCAGTAGAAGTACCTACATAAAAAATATTATGATGACTAGAGTCAAAAATTAATGAATAAATACCTTGATCATTTAACAAATCGGGTACAGAAAAAAAACTCCAATTTTTCCCATAATCTTGCGACTTACCAATATAAGGAAGGAAAAAATTACTCTCTCCAAACGACCAAACCTCATTCTCTTTTTCTGGATGCCAAGTGTAACCTCTGTAAAGTTGTGTTCCACCAATTATCGAACTATCCGAAGCATTGTAGTTCCATCTAAGCCCATTATCATGAGAATAGAATGTCAATCCAAAGCTGGCAGATAATATAATATTTGGATTATTTGGAGACCGGGATAATCGAATTGAGTGACTTTCGTTAAAAATAGAGAGTCTCAATCCATTATCTAATGAAAACCAATTTTCTCCAAAATCATTAGACCTCAATACACCTATTCTTGTACTATCGTCAATTATTGGTGGCCCAACATATCGAACAGTTAATAATTCATCATATACATCTACCTGCTGAACACCTGAACCAAAAAATCTTTCATCATTTTTTATTTCTAAACCTAAATAATTCCAATCGGTAGAGTTGTCTGTTATTTTCTTAGAGTATAACCCATCATGACCAGTAGCAGCATATAAAGTACCATCATATAAAAAAAGATCGTACGCTGCTGTAACCGGAAGTCCTATTGATTCCCACTCTCCAATTAATTCTTGCTCATTCTCAAACAATGAGCATCCTATAAATAAAGTCGAAATCAATAAATATAGCAGAAGGGTAAGTCTTGACATTTTATAATCTCTCGAATTAATCGAAAGAGAGTAATCTCTTTTCGTTACAAATTGAATTTGGAACTGTAACAATATATATAAACCATTCCTTCGATAAAGAAATATTTTCAGTTTATTAACCTTAAATTTTCAGAACCAACGATATCAAGAATCAATTAAATTACAGTACGTTTTAAACTAATTTTTATATTCCGGGATATCCGAAATTGGTAATTCGTATAAATCACCATTTTCTTCAGCAATGATTAAGCTATTTCCGGAAAATGCGATTGACTCTACTTGTTCTACTCCCCTAATAGGTACCCAAAAAATATCTCCTTCAAATAAGTTTTTTTCAGAAAGCTTAAAGAGCCACACACTACGATAGGTTAACACCGCAAGCATGGATTCGTCTTCGCTTATATCTGCCGCTGTTACCTGACCCCTAAAAGGAAAAGAGCCTACCTTAGTTAAAATATTTACTGAATCAATACTCGGGTTTTCCAAAACAAAAATCCCAGCTTCTCCACCACCTTCATTTTTCTGTATCAGATGTATTTGCCCATCCAATGTAAAAACAGCTTCGGAATTATAATTATCCTCAATAAACAGACCTAATAATCCCGTTCGCTTGGGGTACTGAATCCAATAACTTTCCCGGACGCTCACTTCAGGATCATTGGGATCGGGCTCTTTAATCAAGAGGAGCTTAAGGTCTTCTCTGCAATGGCAGTTATTCCCTACATCTGCTACTATTAAGGTGCTGTCATCAAAAAAAGCTATATCCTCCCAATCCTCATTATCTACTCCTAGTAATTTAGCTCCTTCATAATCATCATCGTCAGACTTTATCCTACCTTCAAAATCAATTGCAAAGATTCGGTCTTTAGTACCGGAATCACCATGTACCCAAAAGGTATCGTCAAAGGTTCTACTCTTTACCATACCTGACACCTCATTCCTTGCTGGCTGATCTATCCTTTTATATTCCTGTAATCTTATTGCTTTTGGACGAGAACTTTGTGCAAAAACAAAATCTGTGGGCACAAATATTAAAATTGTGACAAGCCAAACGATCTTACTCAAAATGGTGTACTTTATTTACAAATAAACCTGAAGAAATGAACATACAGCACGAAGAATCAAATACCAAAGGATCTTTCTACATCGAAGAAAACGGAGAACGAATTGCTGAATTGACCTATACCCGAAACGGAGATTATCGGATAATCCTTGATCATACTGAGGTTAATGAATCTCATAAAGGAGAAGGATTGGGAAAGGCTTTGGTTTTTCATTCGGTTGATTATGCCAGAGAAAAAAATCTAAAAATTCTTCCATTATGCCCTTATGCAAGGGTGGTGTTCCGCAGAAATAAAGAAGAATTCCGAGATGTAACCTAGAGAACTTTGAACGTTGAATTCTGAATATCGAACTTCGAAGTTGAGTGTTTAACGTTCTGCTGTTCATCAGCCAAAAACATCCTTCATTTTACTGAAGAATCCTTTTTCCTCTTTCGTTTGATTCGAAGCGTCAAAATTTTCAGCACCTTTTAGGGACTGAATTGTTTTCTTCTCCTGGCTTGTAAGTTCTCTTGGGATATATACATTCACACGTACATATTGGTCTCCTACACCAGAATTATTTAACCCTTCAATTCCTTTTCCTCTCATTCTAAGTAGTTTACCTGGTTGGGTGCCCTCTTCAATTCTGAGCTTGGCTTTTCCTTTTAAGGTGGGAACCTCTACTTCGGTACCTAACACTGCATCAGGAATACTAAGAGCCAGATCATAATAGATATTATTCCCTTCACGGATAAAATGCTCATGTTCTTCCTCTTCAATAAGCACTATCAGATCTCCAGCCTGTCCGCCCCTTCTGCCTGCATTCCCCTGGCCTCGTAAAGTGATATAGTTTCCAGCCGATACTCCTGAAGGAATATTTACTTTAATAGTCTCTTCACCCTTAATTCGTCCCTCACCAGAACAGGTAGTACATTTGTTCTTGATAATCCTTCCGTCTCCATGGCAAGTAGGACACGCCTGAACATTTACCATCTGACCTAACATAGTGCGAGTAACCTGTCTTACTTCACCCATTCCATTACAGGTACCACAAGTTTCGAAATCAGATTCTGAAGCAGCTCCAGTACCAGAACAAGTACCACAAACTGTCTGCTTTTTTACTTTCAGTGTTTTCTCAACTCCAAATGCAATTTCTTCTAACGAAAGTGGCATCCTGATCTTCATATCAGAACCGGGGGTACCGGGCTGTCTGCGACCTCTGGATCGGCTACGCCCTCCTCCGAAAATGTCATCTCCAAAAAAACCACCTCCAAAAATATCTCCAAACCTGCTGAAGATATCTTCCATATCAAACTCTACTCCGCCACCGCCAAAGCCACCGTGTCCATTAACACCAGCATGTCCAAATCGATCGTATTGAGCTCTTTTTTGCGGATCACTTAAGACTTCATAGGCCTCGGCTGCTTCCTTAAATTTGGTTTCTGCACTCGCATCGCCTTTGTTCCTATCAGGATGAAACTTCATAGCTTGCTTGCGATACGCTTTCTTAAGCTCGGCTTCACCAACTCCCTTATCTACACCTAGTATTTCGTAATAATCTCTTTTACTCATTGGGTTACTCACTTACAATTACTTTGGCGTGCTTTATAACTTTGCCATTTATTTGGTACCCGTTTTCAAGTACTTGGAGCACTGTATCGCTTTTGGTTTTCTTATCAGGAGCTGGCTGACGCAATAGAGCATCGTGCAAATTTACATCAAATGGAATACCCGTTTTTTCAATAGCTTCTACTCCATTTTTTACCAAAACCTCTTCGAACTTTGCGGCAACTAGTTTCACACCGTCTCTAAAGCTTGCATTTACTTCTTCTCCTTCTGAAGCATCTAATGCTCGTTTTAAATCTTCTGATATGGGAAGAAAATCTTCAAGAGCAACTACCTTTGCCTCTTCAAAAAGAGCAATTCTCTCTCTTTGAACTCTTTTTCTTACATTTTCCAGCTCAGCGGCTTTTCTTAATAGTGTATCTTTGAGTGTAGATACTTCATTTTGTAATTCAGCAATTTGCTGCTCTCCCTCATCAATTTCTTCAAGCTCTTCTGCAATCTCATCGTTGTTTGAAGGCACCTCTTCTTTCAATCTCTGGTTTAATACTTCATCCTGAGATTCATTGATTTCTTCCTGAATATCTTCTTTCAGTTCTTCTTTGCTCATTCTTCAGATTAATTGAATTTCTTTTGACTAGAGCTAAGCAAATATGGTGCCACAGAGCGTCAAATCTTACTCACTGACAAACTTACTATCCAGATCTATAAACAAAAAAAGCCCCGATATAATCGGGGCTTTTAAAAAATGAAATTTAAGACTACCTAAACAGCTGATCAAAAACTAGTGAGACGTAGTAAATACCGTTCACATTAGGTCCTCCACCACTAAGGATATTGGTTTGATTACCAATGTTAGAACCTCCTACTTTAATGGTAGCGTTATAATCAGGAATGTTATAGCTAACCTGAGCATCAATGGAAGAAACAGCATCCAAATCAACTTCAGCAAATGAAGACTCCCATCTGAATGCATCCTGCCATCTGTATGTAACATTAAAGCCAAGATTATCCATAACCTTACGATTTCCAAAACTTACATTTACTTTGTGCTTTGGGGTGTTATAGTCATTTTGGAATTCACTACTTAAACCATCTATGAGTTCATTGAAGTTATAATTCATTCCAAGCTTATAGCCTTGTGGCAAGCTATATTCTAGTCCAAGTACTGCACCATGAGCAGTTACACTTTGGTCATTATTAGTATAAATCTGGAATGTATTGCTTGCATCTCCTGAAAGAAGAGAAGCAACAACCAATGCATCACCAGCAGTTCCAGTAAATGGACCAGAAGCTTTTCTAACTCGCACTTGAGCGATAAAATCATCGTAAATGTTATAGTAATAAGCCATGTCTAAAAAGAGATTATCTCCTAGAAGACCTTTATAACCAACCTCAAATGCTTTGATTTGTTCTGGCTTAACTTGATTATGAGTATCATAAGGAACTAATAAACTTGTATCAGTAGCTCCGCCCAACACTGAACCGACAAATTCATCTACAGACTCAATAGTATATGAGTTCTCTGTAATAGCATATTTATCAGCAAATTGATCCAGGCCACCAAGGAGTCGAGTTGTAATTACGTCAAGATCAATATATTGCCCTTGGGTTGTAGGATTTCTAAATCCGGTTTGAAATGAAACTCTGAAATTCTGGTTGTCAGCGACACCTATAACCGCAGAAATTCTTGGGCTTATCTGCCCGTCAAAATTTTCATTCTTATCATATCGGATCGAACCACTAAGCTTTAATCTATCTTCCATGAGTGACTTAGAAGCTTGTAAATACCCTCCAAATTCATTGATATCTACACCTCCCGCATCATCAAAAATAGTACCGTTCGATCGCAACTGAAATTGACGGAAGCTTACACCTGCAATTAAGTCTAAGAAATCTACTTCGTTCTTGAAGTCGTATTGTCCTTCTGTATGATAGAATCTGGACTGATCATCGAATAAAGCACCATCGGGAACTGTAGCTGCACGCGCTGCTGCTACAGCATTATCAAATTCAGCAGTTCCGGGCTCAAACCTGCCTGCATCTGCCGTAGCACGTGCCGCAGCATGAAACTGAGAAACTAAATCCGGATTTGAAAGAATTGCCTGAACAGTGGCAGCATTATAGGTAGGATCCCCACCCTGAGCAGCTGCAGCCGCCTGTAATAACCCTCCGGCGAATACAGTACCATATGTACCAAACCAAGTTGTACTTGATGAATAAGCCTCATTCACTGAGTAACCAACAGCATCAGCTATATATGAATCTCCCGAATTTTCGAAAGTACCATAAGCCTTAATCATAAAGTTATCGCCTTCAAGCTGTATTTTATGCTGTGCGACACTAAAGTCAACTAAACTGTAGCGCTGTGCTCCAGTGTAAATAGAAGTTCCAAAACCGTAGTTGAATGAGTAGCTCAACTCTGCGTTATCAGTGATTCGATAATGCAAAGAAGTATTTACTTTTAAATTTTCTGCACCATAGTCAACCAGATAATGCTCATCATATCCGGTACGGTTAACAGGTTGTGAAGGAATAGCACCAATGTACTGATCAGCAAGTGCCTCTGGAACTCCTGTTTGAAGCGCAAGGCCGCTTGCAAGTAGCGCCCTTGTTGTAGGGTCTGCTGAGAGTAATCCAATATTAAAGGAACCATCATCTCCATATCTGTGAATTCCATCATAAGCTGGGTTTTCAGCTAAATCTCCTTGAAGCGAAGTGTTTTTATCAGAGTAATCGCCACCTCTCCAGTCTTCGGCACTCATATAGTCGAAATTAACTTTGAACGCGAATTTATTATCAAATGCCTTAGCATATCTTAGAGCAAAATTATACATAGGCTGGAGATTTTCCGGCTCGCCTACTGCCGCATTGCCATCAAGGTGATTTACTGAGGTTTTTACTTTTACACTTAATCCCTGGTATTGGAATGGACTTTTACTATTTACTAGTAGTATCCCATTAAAAGCGTTTGGACCGTATAAAGCTGAAGCGGCTCCAGGAATAAATTCGACACTTTCAACATCTAACTCAGAAGGGCCATTTAGGTTACCTATTGGGAAATTCAAAGCCGGAGCCTGGGTATCCATTCCATCCGTCAACTGTACCATCCTGGTATTACCAGTTGAATTAAAGCCTCTTGAATTAATAATCTGAAAGTTGATACTGCTCGTTGTTATATCCACCCCTTTGAGGTTGCTTATTGATGAATAATAGTCATCTGAAGCTGCGTTCTTTATGGAGAGGATATCCATTTTTTCAATGGTTACCGGTGCATCTATAATGCTTTCCTCAACGCGCGATGCCGAAACTACTACATCATTTCCATAAATCGTTTGTTCTTGCATTACAATAGAGATATTGGATGAATTTGATTCATCTACAAATAACTCTTGTGTTTGGAAACCAACTGCTGAAAATTGCAGTGTTAAAGGAAGATCTTGTCTTACTGTTAGTTCAAACCGTCCTTCTGAATCCGTTGGCATACCAACAATCGTACCTTTTACAACAACATTAACTCCAGGTAAGGGTTCCCCATCAACATCTGTAACCTGGCCCGAGACCGTGGCAATAGTGTTATTAATTGAGGAGTTGTTTGAGTATCCCATTAAGGGATAAAAACACACCGTAAGTAGCATTAGTAAATGTATTGTACTAAGCCGTATCGCTTTACTCATAGTCTGATCCTATTTGATTGATATTGATATTGATTTTTGGGCTTTTCGCATATTCCGCTGAACTAGTCATTTGCAATGATCATTTAGAAATGACACATCTTGTCTAAGAAAAGTTTGTTTTCGGGATAATGCAAGCGCTTTCATAGTTTTTTTTAATTCAAAAAATTACTGAAAAACATGGCTAGGAATGAATTTTATTTTCAAGAAAATTCCAGTATCTACTCCGACTAATAATTTAAAATCGATCCCCTTGTCTTCGCTAAGAATTTTCCCAGCACTTATACTATCCATACTTTTTTTAGGAAGTTGTACTCAATCTACTGAAAAAAAACAGCCACACGATCAAAATAAACCAGTAAGATATCTGGCTCTTGGAGATTCTTATACCATTGGTGAGTCAGTACCAGAACCCGAAAGGTGGCCAAACCAATTGGCTGATTCTCTGCGCGTTGCGGGGTTATTTGTGGAAGAGGTAAGCATAATAGCAAGAACCGGTTGGACAACTGCTGAACTGCAGCAAGGAATTGAAGAAGAGGAACCGCTTTCGGAATATGATCTTGTTTCCTTGCTAATCGGAGTAAACAATCAATACCGAGGATATGATTTAAATATTTACAGGAAAGAGTTCAAAGAACTTCTTCAGCAGGCAATTGGTTTTGCCAGAGGCAACAAAGAAAAAGTATTTGTGGTATCAATCCCAAATTACGGTGTTACCCCTTTTGGCCAATCCAGAGGAGAAGAACGTATCAGACAAGAGCTACTTATTTATGACGCCATTGCTGATTCAATTGCTTCTACCTTTGACATCCCTTTTGTAAATATTTCACCAATTTCGGAATGGGCGAAAGATGATCCATCACTTATAGCTGAAGATGAATTACATCCATCCGGAGAGATGTATAGCCTTTGGGTTAAGGAAATGATCCCTACCGTTAGAGAAATCTTATCAGAACAATAGAACTGTATTCTATTAGTTTTTGCAATTGTACAAACAATAAATAGGGAGCTATGAAAAAACTGATTTTAACACTTTTACTATTCACTGGGATTGGATGTAGCACAATGGCTCAACAAACTGATGAGACGAAAAAAATTTCCATCAATATGACGGCTACGGAATATATTGAAGCAGATTTGGTCATATTTAACATCAACATCAATGCGGAAGGCAAAAGCCCACAAGAAGCCTTCAATACACATAAAAAACGAGAACGTGTGTTAGCTGAGCTATTGAAAGAATTTGAAATCAAAGATGAGGATATCAGATTCCAACCCATTAGTATTAATAAGCGATACAGAAATGACAACCGATCTCAAGTTTCAATGACGAATCAACAGGTATCTGTCACATTCGGCAATTTTGATATTTATGAAGAGATCCAAGTAACGCTTATTGAAAATGGCTTTGATAGTTTTAACGGCAGCTTTTCAAGTACCCAATTGCAGCAAGGAAAAGACAAAGCCCTGATTAAAGCTATTGAAAGTGCAAAACAAAAAGCTCAGCTCATAGCTAGTACAACAGGAGTTCCTTTAGGAGAGGTAATTACAATCAATTATTCAGACTATATGGTCTCCACACCTATAACATTGCGTGGCACTAATAGCTTAATGGTTGAAACTGCAGATGCTTCCATGATGGATTTCGAACAATCTGTTTCAGTTACAGCTTCTATTTCTATAGAATTCGGGATTAATTAATCAGGCTGGACTGCATTAATTACTTCAAAAAACCGGCGGGTTTTCTCTAGTCCGCTGGTGCCGTTCATTTCTACATACCAGTACTGCTCAATAATACCTGTACTGTTCTGAGATAACAGTTGCATAGTTCCCTGGGATTTATGTTCAGCAATTACCCAGTTGGCGATAATGTTATAGTTCATCCTGTCATTAAAACCAAAGGTTTGGTTGCGGTCAAACTCGAACGTTACCCCTTCCATTACTTTTGTAATGGGATATCCCTCCATTACTGTGAACTCAACACCAGGATCATCCTGCCCCCTTCTTACAAAAGCTTGTAGAGCAATTGGCCGATTTTCTTCCGGAAGTAACCCCATTGCTTCTAGTGCCAATACCGTAGCAGCTTTATGATGCCCATGAAACTGATCAAAAGGAAGCATTAAGAATAGAAAATCATAGTCCTCCTCTTGCATAATGCTATGTAGTTTTTTAATCGAAAACTCAGTGTCCCATTTCTGGAGCGTCTCTTCTACATCCTGTGTGTAATAAAAATCCTGCTGATCGAAGAAGAAATAATTACGTATCCCCATGATATCACCACCAGCAATCAACTCTTTCTTACGAATTGTTGGCAAGTGAGCCCTACCAATCTCTTCTTTATCTAATTCCAAACCATACACATAATTACCTAGTGTAGAATATCGATATCCTCCCTCCCCATTTGTCAAAAGGGCTAGGTCGACAGTTCCGTTCAGGAGTTGTGTAGTCTTCCAAACAGTTGCAGAAAAAATTACGTCATCATCCGGGTGTGCGGTTACCAATAGTATTTTGGGTTCATAATCTAGTTGCTCTTGACCATAAGCGTTGATAGAAAATAGTAATAAGAATAAGCATACAATCTTTTTCATAGTTCGGTGTGATTTTAAATTTTATATAGCTCGTTCAATTAAAATTTCTAATTCATAATTACTGGGCCTAACGTCTCCCATACTGTACCAGCAACTACTCTATGGCCAGCAGCATTCGGATGAATTTGGTCTGGCTGCATAAACTTATCGATCCCTCCCACTTTGTCTAGAATTAATGGGATCAACGTTAGATCGTTCTTTTCTGCTAAATCAGGGTATAGGTTTTGAAACTCGTTTGTATACTCAATTCCCAGGTTTGGTGGAACCTGCATTCCTGCGATCAGTATTTCCATATCCGGATATTTATTTAATGCATTATCAATGATTTTTTGCAGGTTTTCTTTTGTAGAGGTTAAATCAATACCCCTCAAACCATCATTACCACCCAGCTCAAGAATCATAACATCTACTTTTCGCTGTAATACCCAGTTTATTCTCCTCAGTCCTCCCGCTGAAGTTTCTCCGCTTAACCCTCCATTGATCACTTCATATGGTAATCCTAGGGAGTCAATTTTTTCCTGGATAATTGCCGGAAAAGCCTGATTTGGTTCTACCCCAAATCCAGCTGCTATACTATCCCCAAAAATGAGAATAGTTTTTTTCTCCTCTTGTTGTCCGTAAGCCGGAATTGAAATCAGTAAAAAAAAGATAAGAATGCGATACATGGCACTCGCTTTGCTAGTATTAGTTTAAATTGCATTTTCTGGTAAACTAATTACCAGGGTTATCGTAGTTACCCACTTGTTTTGGAATGAAAATCCAAAGTAAGCAGGTTAACGTTTCAAATTAATTAAAATAGTATAAATCGTGTCGAATATACTTCAGGTGGAGAACCTGGTTCGTGAGTTTAAAAGCGGTTCAAAAAAACTAACCGTAGTTAACAATATCAATTTTGAAATAACCGAAGGTACTTCATGTGCTATTGTAGGACCTTCAGGTAGTGGTAAAACAACTCTTTTGGGCCTTTGTGCTGGATTAGATCGTCCCACATCAGGAGAAGTTATACTTAAAGGAATCTCATTAAACCCTCTTTCCGAAGATGAAAGAGCTTCAGTACGAAATGAACATGTGGGCTTTGTATTCCAGACCTTTCAATTAGTACCAACGCTTACCGCTGTTGAAAATGTGATGGTGCCACTAGAACTGAGAGGCGAGGCTACCAAAAAAGTTCGTGAAAGAGCTATTGAGCTATTATCGGAAGTTGGTTTAGGTGACAGAACTCACCACTACCCTACTCAACTTTCAGGTGGGGAACAACAGCGTGTAGCAATTGCTCGTGCTTTTATAAATGAGCCAAAAATACTTTTCGCTGATGAACCCACCGGTAACCTTGATACCGAAACCGGTGAGCATATTGAACAACTCATATTTGATCTCAATAAAAAGGAAAAGACTACCCTAATACTAGTTACCCACGATCTCGAACTAGCGGCCAAATGCCAGCGAATTATCAAGATCAAGAATGGACAAGTTGACGAAGACATCCTTACTTCAGAAAAAGAAGTGGTGGCTGGATGAGTTGGTCGTGGATTTTTAAGATGGCTTGGCGGGACTCCCGTTCAAACAGAAGAAAATTATTTCTGTACATGGCTGCCATTATAGTTGGTGTAGCTGCTCAGGTTGCCATCACTTCATTTAGAGTAAATTTAAACTCAAGTATCAACGAACAAGCTAAAGAACTTCTTGGGGCTGATCTCGAGGTTGAGCGAAATGCTGAATTCCAACCTGAATTACAGGCTTATTTAGATTCTATTGCTGTCGATCAATCTAATTCCCTTGCCTTTTCATCAATGGCATTGTTTCCTAAAACCGGAGCAACAAGGTTATCCCAAATAACCGCTATGGAAGATGGATTCCCTTATTATGGAGAAATTGAAACGGTTCCACCAAATGCAGCGAGCACCTATCTGGAGGAGTATGGAGCTTTAGTTGATCAAACCATTTTAACCCAACTTGAATTGGCACCCGGTGATTCTATCAAAGTTGGTTTTTTAACTTATGAAATAACAGGTGCTATTGTTGAAATTCCCGGGCAATCAACAGCGGCTTCTTTTTTTGGACCCCGGGTTATTATTCCCTTAGAAGGAGTTGAAAACACCGGATTATTGGAGAGAGGTAGTCGCCTCGAATATGAAGCCTATATAAAATACAAAGAAGGTGTAGATCCTGAAGCTGTAGTAAAGCGGCTTGATGTGATGAATGATGTCATGGATTTCAGGTTTGATGATATTGAAGAACGACGAGAAGAAGTAGGTGAGGCAATATCTCTTCTTTCTAACTTCTTAAACCTGATAGGATTTATAGCTCTCTTGCTTGGAGGTATCGGTGTTGCAAGCTCTATTTTTGTATACATCCGTCAAAAGATTAACACCGTTGCGGTTCTACGGTGCGTTGGTGCTTCTTCAAATCAAACCATGATGATTTACCTGATTCAGGCAATGTTTATGGGATTTATTGGAGCTTTGATCGGAGCGGTACTAGGAACCGTTGTCCAGCTTTATTTACCTGTTCTGGTCCAGGATTTTATTCCAGTGGATATAGAGCTGTTTATTTCTTGGGGTTCTGTGTTAACAGGAGTGGTAACAGGGGTAATTATATCTGTGATATTCGCACTATTACCACTAGTTGCTGTTCGTAAAATCTCTCCCCTTTTTACGTTAAGATCGTCTGAGGTAAATCTTTCCAGACTTTTAGGTTTTGGGACTAAGCTGCTACTCTCCTTGATCATTGGTTCCTCTATAACCGGCTATGCATGGTTTATGCTTAATGATCTTGTTGGTGCTTTGTTCTTTACCGGAGGCTTTACCATCTGCCTGTTATTGCTTGGAGGTTTTGCAGTACTTGTGATGAGAGTATCTCGCAAATTTATGCCTTCCGGATGGAGTTATGAATGGAGACAAGGACTGGCAAACCTATACCGTCCAAACAATCAGACCAGCACCTTACTTCTTACCTTCGGATTAGGAGTTACATTAATCAGCTCCCTTTATCTGACTCAGGATATGCTTTTAGGCACGATTGATTTCGAAGGTGAAGATGAATTGCCTAACCTTGCATTATTTGATATTCAGTACGATCAAAATGAAGGTGTAAATTCTATTATTTCTGATAATGGCCTGGAAATCATGCAGAATGTTCCAATTGTAACAATGAGGTTGCAATCCATTCAAGGGAATACGCTAGAAGAAATTCTAGCAGATACCTCTCGTCAAGCCAGGCGATGGGCGTTAACCCGAGAATACCGTTCAACCTATAGAGATTCATTAGTTGAGACTGAAACTCTGGAGTCGGGAGAGTTTATTCCAAGAGTACCCGACTTTAATGCGCCTGTTCCTATATCAGTAGAAGTAGGATTGATGGATGACCTGGCTATTGAGCTTGGAGATTCGATAATCTGGGATGTGCAAGGCATTCCAATTGAAAGCTATGTAGCAAGTATCAGGACTGTAAACTGGCAAACTCCGCAGCCTAATTTCTTTGTTGTGTTTCCAGCTGGTGTATTAGAACCAGCTCCTCAATTCTTTGCTACTACGATTAGGACTACAAGTAGGGAAATTTCAGTAAGTTTGCAGCAACAAATTGTTCAGGCCTACCCTAATGTATCTGCTATTGATGTAGGCCAAATCGTAAGTACAATAACTGATTTCCTCGACCGGGTTACCTTTGTAATACAGTTTATTGGACTGTTTAGCATTATAACCGGATTGATCGTTCTCGCGGGTTCAGCCGCTACAAGCAGATTCCAGCGCATTCGTGAAGGTGTTCTTTTAAGAACTCTTGGAGCAAAACAAAGACAGGTAGTGAAAATCCAGATTATTGAATATGCACTATTGGGAACTATTGCTGCTTTTTTGGGACTGTTCCTTTCCGTAGGCGCCAGTTCTTTGCTAAGCTTCTTCTATTTTGATATTGAGTTCACACCCAGCTTTTCAATCCTGATTACAGAGGCCATTATTCTTGTGCTTTTGGTTCTTACCATTGGAATGCTCAATACCCGTGGAATTCATCAACGACCTCCTCTGGAAATTCTTAGAGAAGAAGCAGCCTAATAAGACTCTAACTTAATTCTTAGGAAACAATTCTTTAATATGTGGAACTTATCGTAGTTGATAAGTTTAACAGGGAACCATTTAATTAATTAACTAACTAAGACTATGAAATCAATTTCGTCAAAAATCTTTTTATTCGTGCTAATTACTGGATTGCTGACAGCTTCATGTGATTCGCTAAGTAAAACGGCCAAGGGAACAGCTATAGGAGCTACTGCAGGGGCGCTAGCCGGAGCTTTAATTGGAAAAGCGGCAGGCAATACCACTACCGGGGCAATAGCAGGTGCAGCAGTTGGTGGCGCTACCGGAGCTGTAATTGGCAACTATATGGATCGTCAATCCAGAGAGATAGAAGAAGATCTTGAAGGTGCTAAAGTTGAACGAGTAGGTGAAGGAATCAAAGTTACTTTTGATTCAGGAATCTTGTTCGAAGTTAATTCCTATGAATTAAGTGATGCTTCAAAAGAAGAAATCGCTAAGCTTTCTGAAATCCTCCAAAAATATGAAGACACTAACATTATGTTTGGTGGCTATACTGACGATACTGGTAGAGAGGAATATAACCTTGAGCTGTCTGAAAAAAGAGCTACAGCCGTAGCCGAATACACGGCATTCACTGGTGTTGATGCTACAAGGATGACTATTACAGGTTTCGGGGAATCTGACCCAGTTGCTGATAACACTACAGTAGAAGGTCGTGCTCAGAACCGTCGCGTTGAAGTAGCCATTTGGGCTAACGACAAACTAAAAGAAGCTGCTGAGAAAGGCGATATCGAATAAAATAGCTTCTTCATTAATTTTTAAGCCCCTTTATCTCAAGGGGCTTTTTTTAGCAAGTAAAAAGAGAAAGCTTCTTTCACAAAACTTTCTCTTAAAACTAACTACGGAGGTTTTGGGGATTATTATCAATAACTCTAAAACCTATACTTTAACCCAACCATAACATTGATTTGACTTATCGTCTCATCAATACTTTCAGTTCTCACTTGACCACTGATTGGATCTAAGTATTCATACAAAATTGAACGGTCGTCCCACCCTGTATATTGTGTAGTTATATCGAGATACAGTTCTCTCGAAAGAGGAATCCCCAAACCTCCTGAAAGAATTAGCCTGTCAGCTTCAAAATCTGAGCTCTTTCCAGGTAGGAAAGCTGCTCCACCTCTAAGTTCAAAACCTGTCCTGGATTTGTACTTAATTCCTCCGCTAAGGTTAGCTACAAAATTGTAGCTATTGGTAAATACGCTATCGAAAATAGCCTCTTGTTCCCTTAACTCAGCAGTTCTGAATGCACTATCATCACTACTTGTTAAATCCAGGCTAGTATTTCTATAATCAATCAACTCAACTGCAGCTGATATAGTAACCCGATTAATTTCTTCTAAGGCAAAGCCAAGATTTAATTCCCAGGGTCTTCTAATTTTGTAGTTAAAATTACCAGAAAAATCGTCCCCAAAAGGAGTTCTTCCATCATCAAGTCTGGTGAGTATGGATGAAGAATACTCCTCGGTAACGTTAAGCCGAGTAGGAAGCAAAAAACTAGCTCCCAAGTTTACTTTTGGAAGTACCTGGTAAATAACCCCAATATTTAAATTTGCACCAGATATCTCCATATCCAATTCATCTTCAAGCAAAATACTGGCTACATCAGTGCCTCCATTCCCTTCAGAATCAACATCAATAAAATCTCCATCGTAAATATTACCTTCGTCGATTTCTAAAAAGCTTCTCTCGAAGGAATAATTTCCATAGATAGCTCCAATAGAAGCTCCTATGAAAAGATTTTTTTGTATTTCAGTAGCCATGAAAAGAGTATACTCACCGCTTGTACCCCTTTGCCTCATTTCTCCTTCCTGCTGAATGCCTAAAAATTCACCTGGAGCGAAACCTATTCGAAAAATAGATTCCAGTGATGTTTGTTCTATATCGGCATAGTCAATAGCATAAGATTCGAAAGCGATAGAGTTGTAATCACTTCCTGACTGTTTAAACATATCAGTTATTGAGCTGTTTGTATTTCTTCCATTGAAGATATTCGTACGGTTAAAATCATTTCGCAGAGAGTATCCACCCCCTACCACCATGCTCCCCTGAGTAACAGGCACAGAGTAGATCATTCCAATATTACCAAACGAAGTTCTTGTGTCATCAAAGCCAAGATCACTTCCCAAATAAGAGCTACTGTGATCACCAGTATTTGATATCAACCCCGTATTGAAGTAACTCATAGTTATCAGCGCCATACTTGCCGGGTTATCCAGATAACTTCCAAAACCATTTTGAGTGGCTACAGATGGGAGTACTGATGCATTGGCGTCACCGTTTATAGTTGAAGTAACAAACTGTTGAGAAAGGCTGGAGTACTTCACCGGATCTTGACCATCTTGTGCTAAGGCTTCCGATGAAGCAAGTACTCCTGCCAATAAGAGATAAGATAAAGCCCTCTTCATGGTGATAAATAGTAATTGTATTGGAGGCTAATTAGTTATTTCGTTTAGACCTGCTTGAACCTGAAGATGATCGTGTTCCGGAAGAAGAACGTGAAGACGAACTACTTCTTACACTAGTTCCTCTAGAAGAACTGGATCTGGAAGAACTACTTCGAACTGCTCTTGATGAGCTACTTCCGGAGCTGTTACTTCTTACTGAAGTAGAGCGTGAACTTCCGCCGGTACTACTTGACCTATTCGTTCTAACTGAAGTACTACGATTTCTTACTGAGGTATTTCCCGAATTGTTTGATCTAACCGAAGATCTCCCTCTGGAAACTGAACTTGAATTATTCCTCGAGCTAGAGGATCGTACAGAGCCTGAGTTTCCTGAGCTTCTTCCACTACGACTTGTACTTCTAACAGTTCCTGAGCTACCTGTTGATGTCCTGGATCTGCCAACACTTGTACCCGAGCTACCTGACCGGGTTCTACCAGTATTTCGAACTGTTCCAGTACTTCTCCCTGTGGTTCTACTGGTGCTTGTCACTGTTGATCCAGACTCTCCTGATCGTCTTGACCTAACACTTGTACTTGTACTAGTAGATTGGGAAGTGCTATTTCCGGTTCTACCTGTATAGCGGGTTGCTGTGGTTCCTGATGATCTTGTAGTAATATCAGTAGTACCAGTACCTCGACCCTTACTTACTAAACCAGTTGAACCTGAGCTGCCTGACCTGGTACGAACTCCTTCAACAGATTCACCATTTCCTTTACTATATAATCCGGCACTTCTTATTCTTGATTCTGAATAACGTGAGTTTCTATGATGATTGTTATATACGATTACATTAGAGCGATAACCCCAGCCTCCCCAGCCGTAATACCAGTCATCATAATATCCCAAATGTGGGTATCGATACCAGGAATAGAAAAGGCTTCCATTACCCCAACTCCATCCACTATAGTATGCAAAGTAGAGCCTTGTATTCATTCTCCATCCCGCTCTCCATTGTCCTCTTCTTATTGGATGATAGTACCTATTATAACCCCAGTGATATGAATCCCAATAGTAATCATCAATAGCCTGATCATATCCATCGTCAAAACCATCATCATATCCCTCCCAATAAATTCTATCAGCGTAGTTATCCTGATACCACTGCTCCGCTTCATAGTCTTTGTAGTAGATACCTGCGGCTTCTAAATCTTCTTCATAAACAGGATCTTCAAATTCACCTTCTTCCTCAATAGGAGCTTCATAAGGCTTCGCTGTTTGTAGTTCATCACTCCAGTTGTATCCGGTTTCAGCTTGCTCTGGTTCATCCCCCCATGAGTAGTAATCTGACTGTTGGGGAGTTGTACTAGTTCTTGAGAATCCTTCAGTACTTTGTAATTGAGTATAGCACCCGGAAAAGAATAGCGAAAGGGATGCAAGAGTGATTCCGAATATAGTTTTTGAAGCTTTCATATATGATCCTTAGAACATTGATTCAAGATTACGACTTAACCTCTTAAAAACGAGTTGATGTTTAAATAACATGATGATGTGACATGATGTTAAATTTCACCTCGGAGCGATTTCGCAATTACTTCTGCCTTTGAGTTAACGTGGAGCTTTTTGTAGATATTTCGAATATGTGCCCGTACTGTATCTATTGAAATATCAAACCTATCAGCAATCATTTTGTAGCTAAGCCCGTCTACCAGCCCATTTACAATATCCTGCTCTCTGGAAGTCAGCATGCTGTCTTCATTCTTTTTCGGAGCTTGCTCATTGAAATGGGTAATTACTTTGCGAGCTATTTGCGGAGACATTGGAGCACCACCCTTCAACAGCGTTTCGATAGATTCCTTTATTTCAGGCAGAGATGTATGCTTTAGCAAGTACCCTGAAGCTCCCGCTTTAAGCGAATCAAAAATCTTATGAGAATCGTGATACACCGTGAGCATGATGATATCTATTTCAGGGTATTTAGCTTTGATAATTTCCATCCCTTTTATACCCGACATGCCTGGAAGTTGTATATCCATCAGAAGCACATCCGGGTTTTCATGTTCTTCAAGAAACTCCAGCATTTCCTCCACAGTATCTGTTGCAACCGGACATTCTAAACCTTCCTGCATATCTAAATATCGCTGGATTAAATCCCTGATTTTTTTGTTGTCTTCTACAATCCCTATTACTGCCATCTTTTTCTCCGTTATTTTAATTCAGCTTTCCTTTCAGAATAACTGTAAATCCATCCTTGTCTTCAAAGTTGAAGTTTCCTCCAATTCTTTGAGCTCGCATTTCCATGTTACGTAATCCATGACCAGTCTTTTTCAGTCCTTTACCCGAGTTACCATTGTCATAAATTTTAAACTCATATTCACCATTTTCAGATTCCATTTTTACTTCTACCCTATCACCATTCGAATACTTAGCGATATTATTCACCGCTTCTTTGAATATCAGATAAAGGTTTTCTTTCACCGGAACCGGTAATTTATTTTCCATTCTTAATGCCTCAAAATCATAACTAACCTGAAAATTTTTGGGTTCCAATACATTGATAATATAATCCTGCATTCTGTCGGTAAGGTCTCCGAGTGTATCATTTCGCGCATCAATCGACCAAACTATATCATCTAAACTGGTAACTACCCTACGACACTGCTTTCCGATTTGAGTTAGTGATTGCTTGAATTCTTTCTCTACGTGACTAGCCTGAAGGAAATCAGATTGTAGTGCAATCTCTGTCAAACTGGCTCCTACATCATCATGCAAATCGCTGGCAATTCGCACTCTCATTCTTTCAATATCCACCATTTTCATGATCTGATAATTTCTATAGAACAGGTAAATAATACCCCCAATCGCGAATGCAATAATTAAGATAAACCACCAACTCATCCAGAAAGGAGGATTAATTGAAAACCGAATAATGACCATTTCATCACTCCATACCCCACTAGAATTGCGTGCATGAACCTGAAAAAAATACTCGCCCGGTGGTAGTGAGGGATATTTTGCACTTCGTGAGGTTGTTCGCTGCCAATCAGGATCTATGTCACTCATCCTATACTCATAAATCACCTGGTTTGGAGCCGTAAAATTTAGTCCTGCAAAACCTATCTCGACAAAATTACTATTATTATCCAGATGTAAACCGTAGGTCTCATATTGCCTGCCTGAAGCCGTAAACTCTAGTAAATGTACTTTTGGTGATACCTGATTCCCTTTGTAGATGTCTGGATCGAAGTGACTTACCCCTTCCACACTACCAAACCAAAAATGTCCTTCCGAATCTTCATAAACAGCTCCAAGGTTCATTTCGTCTGAAACCAACCCCTGTTCTCTTGTAATTACCTGAATTGATTGTTCACGTTCATCAGCAATTTCACTGTACAATTTCTTGATATCTAACTGAGCTATGCCAGCAGTTGTACCTATCCAAAAAAGGCCATTTTTATCCTGAGCTATAAAATAGGCTACCTTGTCAGGTAAACCGTTATCATCAGTGATACTGACAAACTGTACTCCATCAAACCATGCAATACCTCCAAAGGTAGATATCCAGATAATGCCATCTCTATCTATCATAATGGACATAACTCCATTATTTGGCACCCCTTGTTGAATAGAAAAATTGGTGATTTCATCTCCGGTAATCTTTGAAACCCCACCATAGGTCGCCACCCAAATATTGCCTTCACTATCCTCAATACTTTTTAGAACAGTATTACTAGCCAGACCACTTTCCAAAGTTATTGCCTCATGAGATGTGTCATCCATTTTTATCAGCCCTTCATCATACGTGCTAATCCAAAAGGTTCCATCAGAAGCCTCCATTACATCTCTTACTTTTCGAAAGGGAAATTCTGCGGATGAGAAGTTTTTTATCTCTCCATTTTTAAGATAGGCCAATCCGTCTCTCATCCCAATCCATAACCTGTTCTCTGAATCCAGATTTAAATGGTAAATCCTATCGTCCAATAGGCCATCTTCAGTGGTTAGGTACTCAAAACCATTATCCAGTTTTGTCATCAAACCACCACCATAAGTAGCAAGCCATAGTTTTCCATTTTCATCTTCAGCAATGGAAGTGACCAGATTATTGCTGAGCCCGTTTTCGGTAGTATAGTTTTCGAAATAATCTCCTAAAAAAAGGCTCACACCTCCTCCAAATGTACCGAACCAAACATTTCCTTCCCGATCAACAATGGAGGAATAGATAATGTCATTTGAAAGCCCTTGTTCAGTCGTAAAGCTTTTAAAGCTTCCCTCAAAAAATCTGCTTGAACCTCCCTCTGTACCAAGCCATATCGCTCCTTCATCTGATACCGAAAGAGTTTGTACTCTGGAATCAATCAATCCTTCTGCTGTTCCAAAATTTTGAAAGGTGCTCCCATCAAATCGTGATATGCCATTTCGGGTAGCAATCCAAAGGAATCCGTTTTTATCTATTTCTATATCTCTAATTCTATTTTCGGGCAAGCCATCTTCAGTAGTATATGTTCTTAAATTACCATTGCTTAGCGTAGTAAGTCCATTCCTTGTACCGAACCAAATATCTCCATTTTCATCTTCAGTAATAGCTCTAACCTGGTTACTGATAAACCCCTGAGATGTAGAGTATAACTCGTATTGACCATTTTCCAGGTAGTGCCAAACACCGTCTCCATCAGTACCAAACCATAGATGACCTTCCTGGTCTTCAAAAATGCTTATGACCTGACTGTTAGCTATAGATTCAAAACCTTGAGGAGTATGAATACTATCAGCTTCTATATAATTGACCCCTGAAGCTGTACCAATCCATATTTTGCCATCACTTGCCTGAAACAGAGATAGCACCCGGCTGTGATTTAGCCCACTTTCTTCGAAAAAAGCTTCAAAACTAATCCCATCAAACTTATTGAGTCCGTACCCGGTTGCTAACCATAAATATCCATCATCATCCTGAATGAGATCATTAACAACCGATTCACTTAATCCATCTTCAATAGAATAGGTTCGAAAAGGATAAGTTTGAGACCAGCCATCCTCAGGCAATAAAAGAGTAAGACTTAGAAAAATAAACAACCAATTCTTCATAACAAGAAAGTAACGCAAAATAGCTGAGAATAGTAGAAGGCTATTATCTTGTTATTGCAAAAAGTTTTCCAGCTGCTGAGTCCAATCAAACGTTTTATATTTGATGGTATATCCCGTCAAGTCCTTCTCCAGGTAGTTATTCAATACGAGTATAATTCCCTCTTCGCCCCCGAAGTCTACTGAGAACCATTCCATTAGCTGGGTAACACGAACTTCTTTATTTATATCATCAACATCCGTTTCCAGAGTTAAGTATAGCTTGGTTGCCGCCTCCAGTTGAGTATCAAGTTTCCTGGCATCATAAAATGCTATTGGTGGACAGCTTTTTGCTCCACAATTTAAAGCGAAATGTATTCTGAAATCGACTGAATCAACGGCAAAGCCATTTAAATCATAGCCAGGTTTTTTTCTTAAAATGGCATGTTCCATTTCATCAAATGAAAGGGTATCTCCGGCAATGGGAACTAATGGCTTTACAAATACGGAATCCAGCCCATAGGAATAGCGATCTGCTACTATCTGATACCACGCATTGTAGATATTCAACCAAAAGGCTTTTTTCCTGGTATCCGTATTCAGTTCCCCTTGTAGTGTCTCAGCATCAAAGCTTGCTAACATGGACTCTAACGAATCGGTAGAATTGGCTCTTTTTACCTCAAGCAGAAGCTCACTTGACAATTCGAGACTTTGAACATGTATTTCCACTTCCTTCATTTGGCAGGAGAAGAATACAATGAATACGAGGAATAGAGATTTTCTTAACTGATGTACCATATTTTAAAATCCTCGGTTTATCAACGTCGATGCTTCAACTAATAGTTTTTCTTTTTCGTCCAGGGTTAAAGATAAAGGAAGCTGAGCAATTCCAATCAGTCTTCTGATTATTTCTACTCCTATAAACCCACAAAATTGTAGCATGTCAAAGCCATTTGGCTTTTCATAATTATCGATAGCGTTATTTACGAGTTCAGGATCCGTTTTTGCTAAAATGAGATGAGCAATAAATACTGCTATGTCCCATTCCTTAGGCCCTAAAAAAGAAAACTCAGGATCTATTACATACAAATTCGAAGAAGAAGTAAGGATACTTCCGGGATATAAATCACCATGTAGTAACTGTGTTCCCTTTGCCAGATAAACATCACCAAGCAGTTTTACTTTTTTCTTGAGTGTTTCGTCTAGTTTCAGCGACTTTGAAAGCTCTTCCAAGCCGGGTTGGATGGTATCCAAGCCAAAGCCATTGTCGGCCTGGAACGGTAAATCAAAAATGTGTTGGTGGTTTAACCTCCTCATGTCAAGGTTTTCAGGGAAAGCCTGATCCAACTCCACAGTCGACAATCGATTGGCAAACTCAATAACTTGGCTAATTTCTTCCTCTGCAATACTTTTGTCCTCGAAATAGATACGCATCATATCATGAGCACCTTTAAGATCCTCTAGAGCAAGTATATTGCTTTGTGGATCATATCCAATCAAAGAGGGTACGTAAGGAGCCACTTCTTCAAATACGGATACTACTTCTAAAAATTGTTTTTCAACCCTTCCCCTTTCAGTGGGAGCTTCGAAATGGGGATACTTTTCGACCCAGGGTCGAGCCTGTTTTAGTATGATTGATGGAGACTCTCTGAATTCGGCACGAAGCACATAATTCATATTCCCCTCTCCAGGTATGCTTAATGAGACTAAGCTGTCATTTTCATTTAGCCAACCCTGAAATTTTAGATACTGTCCTACTTCGAGTGGTAATTCTTTACAAAGAAAAAAACCGTTTTGAAAGCTAGCCCTAAATTTAGCTTCCATTTCTTTATTCTCACTAATAATCACTTTCGTCTTTTTTAATACTTTCTATCTTCGCTGAACTCTGAATTATCCTAATACCAAATGCAGGAAGACACTTCCCGTAATTTATCTTTAAATGTAACTACGCAAAAAGGCATTACGCCAGAGGTAACAAAATTATTAGAGCAAACGATCTTTGGCACAAAAGGTAAAGTCCGTTATCGACAAAAGCACATTGTTGATGGAATGAAATCACTAAAAAACCTGGAATTCATCCAAATAAAAAAGGGTGATCGATTATTTGGTACTACTGGAGTTGTTTCTCGTAACACTACAGGCTTAGCCCCTTCATTAAATAGTTTATACATCCGCTACCTATCCATTAATAATCCATTCAGAAATCAAGGGAAGCCAAATCAAAATGCTTCAAGAAAAGCTTCTCGGGTAGGAACAACACTAAAACAAAAGATCGGTGCAGAAATTACCAACCATTTTGAATCCCCCTTTTTGGAAAAGGATCAAAAGGGAGTGTTTTACGCTTTTGTGGAATCTGAAAATTATAATTCGAAAGAGCTCTGCATCACTATGGGTTTCTATCCCCAACGAAGGGTATCAACTATTCTTTTTAGTCGTTTCTCTCCTAAAAAGTCAGAGTTATGTAATGAGATCAAAGAGTCAGGGATGGCCAGCCTTAAAGAAAAACTTAGTGAACACTATTCAGATCATTCTTTTTATTTCGACGATCAGCTTTCTGATTCCGGGAGCTATTTCGTATTAGAAAAAGAAGGCAAAATACTTGCTGGCGTACGATGTAAGCCCGTGCACTGGGAACTCATCGAAGTACCCGGCTTTAGTGGGTTTCTTATGCAAAAAGTACTCCCCTATCTCCCGGTAACGAATAGACTCTTCAAACCCAAACAGTTCAGCTTCCTGGCCTTCGACTACGCATGGACCTCATCTGATAATATCGACTACCTCCTTGAGGTAATGGAGCACTGTTGCGCTGCTCACAATATTAATACTGGAATGATCTGGTGCGATACTGAAGCTAAAATCGCCCAATTGTTTCAGAACTCAGGTAACCTTGGATTCTTAAATACTATAAGAAAAGACGTCACTGCTGAGGTTATGATGAGGTTTATTGGCTTTGAAGAACGGGAGAAAGTTGAGTTATTGAATAAACCAGTATTCGTTTCAGCTTCTGATATGACCTAGTATTTCAATTTTTTTCAACAATTTTGTTGATGCTTTATAATCTTAGGTTCTTAACTCACTTCAGCTCTTCCTCATGAAAAAAACTATCTCAAGAAAAGACTTCGTAAAAAAAGCAGGAGCTTTAATTGCGGGCTTCTCAGCGCTTTCAACAACCAGTTTCCCAAATATTATTCTTCCCAAAAAGAAAGAAAAACTTGGAGTAGCTCTGGTTGGATTAGGCAGATATAGCAACGGCAGACTTGCACCAGGACTTCAACTCACTGAGCACTGTGAACTCAAGGGAATAGTTACCGGAACACCCAGTAAAATTCCTGTTTGGCAAGAGCGCTATAACATTCCTGATGCAAACGTCTACAATTATGAGAATATACACGAAGTAGCTAATAATGATGATATTGATATCATCTACATTGTACTCCCTACTGGCCTTCATGCTAAATATGCCATTGCAGGAGCTGAAGCGGGTAAGAATGTGTGGTGTGAAAAACCAATGGCAAAAACTGTAGAAGAATGCCAGGGCATTATTGATGCAGCTACCAAGAATAAGGTGCAGCTTACTATTGGCTATCGCTTACAACATGAACCTAATAATCAACAAGTGATCGAATATACCCGTCAGCAAACCTATGGCAGCATTCAGGATATTAAAGCCGGCGCAGGGTATAGCGGGCGTCATGGAGAAGGTAATTGGCGAAGAAGTAACGAACTTGGCGGAGGAGCTTTGTACGATATGGGAGTATATCCAATCAATGCTATTAGGTATGCAGCTCAAATGGAACCTGTTCGTGTACGTGGAAGACAATGGTCTGACCGGAGTGAGATGTATAATGAAGTTGATGAGTTTTCGGAATTTGAAATGGAATTTTCGAATGGGTTAATTACTACGGGAGAAACAGCATTCGGTAAATCCAGTAATTATCTGGATGTAACCTGTTCAAAGGGTTGGTACAGACTTCGTCCTTTCCAAAGCTATTCAGGTGTTCGAGGAGAAACCAGTGATGGTACTCAATTACCTGCCGATCCTGGACATCAACAAGCCCGTCAAATGGATAATGACGCACTTGCGATCAAAGATAGTAAGACTCCTATTGTTCCGGGAGAAGATGGGTTAAAGGATATCAGAATTGTACAGGCAATTATGGAATCTTCACAAAAAGATGGAGAGTGGATTACACTTTAAAAAAAAGCTCCCAGCATAAGCATGGGAGCTTTTAAATCCATAGAGAATCAGGATTATTATCCCAAATAAACTCTAAGCGCTGCGCTTCTGTTATGATGGCGGAGCTTTCTAAGTGCCTTCTCTTTAATCTGACGAACGCGTTCACGAGTCAGATCAAAACGCTCTCCTATTTCTTCAAGAGTAAGAGAGTGCTCACGTCCAATACCAAAGTATAATCTGATTACTTCTGCCTCTCGCTTGGTAAGTTTCGATAATGCGCGTTCAATCTCAACTTTAAGAGATTCACCCATTAACTCGAAATCCGGGTTTGGAATCTCTTCATTCTCTAGTACATCAAGTAGACGGTTATCCTCACCTTGTGCGAAAGGAGCGTCCATCGAAAGGTGTCTTCCAGAAATCTTTAGGGTGTCAGCTACTTCACCAACCGTCATTTCAAGGCTTTCTGCCAATTCATGAGCAGAAGGAAGTCGCTCATACTCCTGCTCCAGTTTAGAAAGTTCTTTACCAATTTTGTTAAGAGCACCTACCCTGTTTAATGGAAGTCGTACAATTCTACTTTGCTCAGCGAGTGCCTGAAGAATAGATTGACGAATCCACCATACCGCGTAAGAGATAAACTTAAATCCTCTGGTTTCATCAAAACGTTTAGCAGCCTTAATCAAACCAAGATTACCTTCATTAATCAAATCTCCTAAAGAAAGTCCCTGATTTTGGTACTGCTTAGCAACAGATACAACGAACCTAAGGTTAGCTTTAGTTAGATCTTCAAGTGCTCTCTGACTTCCTTTTTGGATTTCTTTTGCCAGACGAACTTCATCATCCGGTGTAATCAATTTCTCTTTACCTATCTCGTGAAGGTACCGATCTAGCGATTCCGATTCACGAGTCGAAATTCCTGAACTTTTTGCCACAATTAAGTTATTTGGTGAAAAATTTTATAGGGTAAAGATATGCAGGTATGATATAGTTAAGCTGAATGGTTGCAACCTGTATTCGAAGCTTCGCGCGTCTGCACTCTTTTTGAATCCATTAACTTGAAAATATACGAAATTGGGAACTCAATATTTTAAAATTCCTTTCATCAATATTAATTCTTTTTGAAGAATGTATGTCCGGGGAAATCCTTCTTGATATCAAAAAAAGATGCTATAGACACAGCTAAATCTGCAAAAGTCTCTCTTATTCCCAGATTTTCTTTCTCTGCCCGATCCTTTGGATACACTAAAACAGGTACAAATTCCCTGGAATGATCGGTACTGGTAGAGCAAGGATCATTTCCATGGTCACCTGTTATTATCAAAAGATCGTCTTCTTCTACTTTTGCTAAAATCTGAGGTAGGGCGCTATCAAATTCTACCAGGCTTCCCGCGTAGCCTTCGGGATCAAGTCGATGTCCAAATAGTTGATCAGTATCGATGAGATTTATGAAAACAAAAGTGTCCTTTATTTCATCCATCACTCTTAGAAGTACTTCTATTCCTTCCGCATTATTCTTTGTACGCTCGAATTTAGAGAAACCTTTCTCAGCAAATAGATCAATCACCTTGCCGATGGAATAGGTTTCTATACCGGCATCAAACAAGCTTTGAACAATATTATTCTCAGGTGGGATAGCAGAAAAATCATGCCGTTGATCAAATAATCGTTCAAAAGCGCCGGGAGATCCTGTAAAAGGTCGGGCAATTACCCGTCCTACTTCATGTTCTCCTACACAAACACTTTCCCTGACAAACTCACACCAATGATATAATTTAGATACAGGAGTAATGGCTTCATGAGTGGCAACCTGGAATACACTATCTGCTGAAGTATATACAATAGGGAAACCTGTTTCTAGATGTTCTTGCCCATAATCCCGGATAACATCGGTTCCAGAATACGGCAAATTGCATAGAGCTTTCTCAACTCCTATTCCTTCACAAAAAGCTTTTATTATGTCATCAGGAAAGCCTTTCGGGTAAGTTGGAAAAGGTTTTTCTAGCTGAACTCCTGCAATTTCCCAGTGTCCGGTTGTAGAGTCTTTTCCCCCTGATACCTCTCTCATTTTCCCATAAGCTGCACCAGGGTTTTCTTCCTCTGGAATTGAAGCTAATGGTATGATATTCCCAATACCCATTTTCGAAAGATTGGGAAGCTGCACCCTTGTTTGCTCAGAAACATTTCCCAGTGTGTTCATACCCTCATCATTATATTGATAAGCATCTTCCTGGGCACCTACTCCAAGCCCATCAATAATTATGAGGTAACAATTGCCCATTAGGCTTCGAAGAGCTCCAGCTCCTCGTTTCGAACTACTTCACTGAGCGCTTTTTTCGCTTTAGTGAGTACTTGATAAGAATTGGCATCCTCAGGTATCAACTTTGTAAAACCTGCTTTGAAAGACACATCAAGGTTCTCTCCATTTGATAACTTTAAGCCATGGGCCAGTTTTGTCTTTACCGAATCCATCCAAGTATTAACTGCATCTTCAGAATCACTTTGGATAACAAACGCATATACATAATCTGAATTATAACCAATAAAACCAGGCACGTCATGCTGAGATGGATTTAGAAAAGAGACAAAGTCTTTTTGGATCTTCAGAAGGTCTTCTAACCTATACTTAGTTCTGATAGAGGAAAGTTCGTGAGGAGATACTAACCCGAACCACGTATGTTTACCTTTCCCAGAACGAATCTTTTGTAGCTCATTTCCAATACTTGCTTCCCATAAATCCGTCATGAAGGCTCCAAAATTCTGAGTAAACAACTCTTCCGCCATCCCAGATTTTTTAACTACTGATTGAATAGAGAGAGAAGCAATCCGGGCCAAGTTAATAAGCTTGTGCTTGGTCGACTCTTTATAAGTCAATGGATCAGAATCGTAAGTTATTACAACTGCCTGCCTGCGATCATGAATCATAATGGGAATGGCAAGACTGGCCCCTTCGGTTCTCTTCTCCTTACTGGAAATAAGCTTGGGGTTATTGTTGAAATGCATATTAAAACTTGGAGCGCCCTTCTCAACAGTCTCATAAGCCACACTTTTATTCTCCATTTCCAGACCCAGTAAAGGAGAATTTTTCGCGAATTTTGACGCCAATACCAAACTCCAGGAATCCATACCAGGACATACAAGGCATGCCCCACCATTGGGAAGGTAAAGTTGCATTTCGTCAAGCATCTTATTGAGCAAGTCTACCCGGTGTAATCGATAGTCTAATGCAGCAAGCGACTCTTCATATTCTTCCCATTCTTTTTGCTGCTCATGTAAATCAACTATCTCCAGATAGGTGTCTAACACGTTTACAAGAGCGTTGTTATATGCGAAAACCTGGTCATTGATGGCTTCCAGGTTAACATCTTTCTCTGTTTCTAAAACGGTGATAGCTACAGTCTCGCCCTTATTTATGAAAGGTATAAGTACCATGGTTTTGGCAGCAACAAAATCGAAATAGTGTGCCAGTTTACCTTTTGGGATATCCTCCCCGATAACCAGCTTTGTTATTTCTTTGATCTCTTTATACTCATCCAGAAAATGCTGCTCGAAAGCCAGGCGATCCTGGAACATTACATTTGGAAGGTTAGTGCTATTGCTTTCCCACACAAATTGTTGCCGTGTTTGGTTAACCCAACACATATATGCGAGCTCAACCCTGGTCGAAGTACGAAGCAAATGCACCAGATCAGCCATGATCTGTTTAAACTCGCGTAGTGCTTTTTCTTGTCGGTCTAGACTCATGTCCTAAATGAATAACTCCTTATTAGCGCCCAAAAAATTCGAAACAATATCTAACTTTTTATTCGAAATTGCCCATCCTTATATCTTGGTTGCATTTTTACGAATCCTGATCTCTTATTAAGTTTCTTTTAACACCTCTTCACTAAGTGCTTCAGCTTCTTCAATCATCGTCTCAAAGGCCTGCAATCCTTTATCCCAGAATGCAGAATCTCTGATATCGAGCCCCATCTTACTTACTAAATCATGTGGCCATTCTGATCCTCCTGCTCCCAACAGATCCAAATACCGGTCTGCAAAGCCTTCCGGGCGATGCATGTATTCCTCATATAAAGCCAACACAAGTAGTTCACCAAATGCATAAGCATACACATATCCTGGTGTATGTAAGAAATGAGGGATGTAACACCACCAGATCCCATACTCCTCAGTTAGAGATACAGCATCACCGTATAACGCTTTCTGCTGTTCCATCCATAGTTCTGAAAATCTTGCAGTGGTTAGCTCTCCTTCTTCCCTTCGAGCTGTATGCATTGCGTTTTCAAATCTGTTCATAGAGATTTGCCGGAATACAGTAGCAATTGTGTCATCAATCTTACCAATTAGCAGAGCCAGTTTTTCCTTTGGATTATCAAGGCCTTTTAAAAGTTTCTGAAAAACCAACATTTCACCAAAGACCGAAGCTGTCTCGGCAGTAGTTAAAGGGGTACTTGCTTGTAATGGTCCCTGTTGGCGAGACAGGTATTGATGTACTCCATGTCCTAATTCATGAGCAAGAGTTTGCACATCCCTGATTTTGCCATCAAAATTCATGAATACATAGGGGTGAACAGAAGGAACAGTACCAGCCGAATACGCACCACCACGTTTTCCAGGTTTTATAGCAGCGTCAATCCAATTCTTATCAAAGAAATACCCTGCTATTTCTCCCATTTGGGGATGGAAGCCAGAATAAGAATCCAGCACCATGTCTTGTGCTTCCTCCCAGCTAATCGTTGCTTCATTCTTGATCATTGGAGCATAACGATCATAGTCTCTCATTTCCTCAAGACCCAATAGCCTGGTCTTCAAACGATAGTACCTTTGTACCAGTTCATACTTCGAAGTAACTGCTTTAACAAGGGATTCTACTGTTTCATCATCCGTTTCATTTGAAAGGTTCCTGGAAGTGATCCAACTTGGATAACTTCTCAACTTATCAGTAGTTGATTTATCAGATAACAGCGTATTAAATACAAAAGTTAAAGGATGAGCAAGCTCGTTGAACTTTTTAGTTAATGAAGCATGAGCTCGAATCCTCAATTCCCTGTCACTGTCGTGCAGTTTGCTAAGTACTTCCTGTTCAGAATATTCCTCACCATCTAGTTCGAACTTGGCTCTTCCCAGAGTCTCGTCAAAAAACCGAACCCAGGCACTCCTTCCTGTAACTGATTTAGCCGAAAGTATTTGCTCTTGTTCTTCTTTAAGAACGTGTTCCTTATATCTTCTGGAAGATTCCAGGTAGTGTTTATAGAAGGCTAATTCAGGAGTATCGATAAGCTTTTGAGCTTGTTCTGTATTGATTTGCAACCATTCTACCTGAAGAAAAACCAGTTTCTGACTCAACTCAGATCCTAGTTCATTCGATTCCTGAACCAGTTTCCCGTATTCGGAATTTGTGGTATCTGTACTCCACTGGAGGTAAGCGAACGAACCAATCTTTCCGCCTTTATCTTGCAATGATTCATATTCCTGAAGCATAGATTTAAACTCTTCAACACTTAAAGCTGATATCCTCCCTTTATACTTCGAAGCAAAAGCATCCGCTTCATTCAGCAAGCTTTCTTTATCCTTCATTAACTGAGGATCGTTACCGGATTTATATAAATCTGAAAGATCCCAATGTATGTTTTCTGCTCCGTTTGATTCCTTCGTTGCCAATTCGCTCATCCTTGATGTTTGGGTGTTAATTTTTTGGGAATATAACCGATGTTCAAAGCGATATAAATAAAGAATTGTAAAGCTAATTTTTGATTCCCATTGCGATCTAATATTTCGTTTTTTAATCCTCTTCTCCTTACCTTTAAAGTTAATTTAAAAAGGGCTTTTTCAATTGAAAATGAACCTTTTCTTGATTGAATTCATTATCCATTCAGAGACAAAATAATTTCAACGAAGTCAACATCTTTTGAAATCACTTGAAGCCATCTTTGGCCCCAACTCAGCATTAGTAGAGGAACTTTACGAACAGTATAAAGCTCAACCCGACTCCGTTCCTGCTCACTGGAAAACTTACTTTGATGAGTTAAATGGAATAACCCCGGAAAAAGAAGCACCTGCTGAGGTTGCTAAACCTGCTTCAAACGGTACTGCTGTAGCTCAGGAAGCCCCCGCAAAAGAAGAAAAGAAAATGGCAGCCCCTCCTAAGGGCGCAGAATTAGAAAGAATAAAAGGGGTAGCTACTAAGATTGTAGAGAATATGGATCAAAGCCTGGAAGTACCAACAGCGACATCGCTTCGTGTACTTCCGGTAAAAATGATGGTAGAAGATAGGACTATCATTAATCGTCATCTAGTTAAGAGAAATGAACCTAAGGCTTCATTTACGCACTTCATTTGCTGGGCGATTATAAAAGCATTAAAAGAGTTCCCAACACTGAACCATACCTATCATTTCAATGGTAAAGAACACTATCGAGTAGTACCAGAGCAGGTTAACCTTGGAGTAGCTGTTGATCTTCCAAACAAAGATGGCTCCAGAAACCTGGTTGTTCCAAATATTAAGGGTGTTGATAAGATGAACTTCAAAGAGTTCCTCTATGCTTTCGCTGACTTGGTTAGCAGAGCCCGAGAGGGGAAACTTCAGATTAATGATTTTCAGGGAACTACTATCAGCATTACTAACCCTGGAACAATCGGTACTGTTTCTTCGGTGCCAAGGTTGATGCAAGGACAGGGTTCTATTATTGCTACTGGTGCCATCGATTATCCAGCAGAATACCAGAATATGTCTCGGGAAGTATTAAATCAGCTTGGTATTAGTAAGGTTATGACTATGACCTGTACGTATGATCATCGCATTATCCAGGGAGCTGAATCAGGTTCATTTCTACAAAAAATACACCAATTACTAAGTGGTAAGTCTGATTTCTACGAATCAATCTTTGCAGACTTAGAGATTCCTTATGATCCTATTCCATATGGCGAGGATAATTATTCTGCACTTTTTGCAGGAGCTGGGAATACCTTAGCACAAGATAAACGTGCTATTGGTGTTTGGCGATTGATTACGATGTACAGGCTACGTGGACATGTACTAGCCAATTTAGACCCGCTTGAAAAAGTACCAGGACATACACCCGAGCTCGATTTAGAATATTATGGACTCTCTCTTTGGGATTTAGATCGCGAGTTTTACTGTGGTGGCCTTGGTGGTATGGAAAAAGCTCCACTAAGAGTAATTATCAAATTACTGCGAGATACTTATTGCGAACATATTGGTGCTGAATACATGCACCTGCTTGATCTTAATGAGAGAAGATGGCTTCGAGAGCGAATGGAGTCTACTGGCAATGAACCGGATCTAACTATTGAGGATAAAAAACAGATCCTTCATAAGTTAAATCAGGCAATGGCTTTCGAAGAGTTTCTTCACAAAAAATATATTGGGCATAAACGCTTCTCCTTAGAAGGGAATGACACGCTCATCCCAATGATTCACTTCTTACTTGAAGAAGCTGGTGATGCTGATATAGAGAAGATATTTATGGGAATGGCTCATCGTGGGCGACTAAATATCCTCGTTAATATTATGAACAAACCTTATCACAGGGTATTTGCAGAATTTGAAGGCAATGTTGATCCCGATTCAATTCAGGGTTCCGGAGATGTGAAGTACCACCTTGGTGCAAAAGGGAAGCACAAGTCTCAAAGTGGTAAGGAAGTAGAAATAGAATTGATGCCAAATCCAAGTCACCTTGAAGCAGTGAACCCGATTGTAGAAGGTGCGGCCAGAGCCATGCAGGATCATCATGAGTCAGAAGAAGCAGGGAAAAAAATTCTACCTGTACTAATGCATGGTGACGCTGCATTCGCAGGACAGGGTGTTGTTGCTGAAACGTTGAATATGTCTCAGCTAGAAGGGTATAAAACTGGTGGTACCATTCATATTATTATCAATAATCAAATTGGTTTTACCACTTTACCGAAAGACGGACGGTCAACAGAGTATGCTTCTGATCTGGCGAAGTTAATCCTGGCACCTATTTTCCATATAAATGGGGATCGACCTGAAGCTGCTGTTCATGCAATCAAAATGGCTTTAGAATACCGTCAGAAATTTGGGAAAGATGTGATCATAGATCTAATTGGCTATCGCAAGCATGGACATAATGAAGGTGATGAGCCCGCGTTCACTCAGCCTGGTATGTATAAGGAAATCAACGATCATAATACCGTAAGAGATCTTTATACTACACATCTTGTTAAAAACGAAGAGTTATCCGAGGCTGAAACTGAGGAAATCTTTAAGGAGTTTGACGACCTATTACAAGCAGCTTTTGAGGACGCAAAAAAATCCCCAAATGTTGAGGTTACTACTGCATTATTTGATAGGTCAGAAACTCCGCAGACTAAGCGTCCTAAATTCCCAGATACAACCTACTCGAAAGAGGATTTGAACGATATTGCTATTAAGCTGAATACCGTTCCCAAAGACTTTGATGCCAATCCGAAGTTACTTCGTCAGTTGGCAAAACGAGCTGATATCGTTCAAAATGAAGAGAAAAAAATTGATTGGGGATTTGCCGAAGCTCTGGCTTTTGGTTCCTTGCTCAAATCGGGTAAGAATGTTCGAATTACTGGGCAAGATGTTGAAAGAGGCACCTTTGCTCACCGACATGCAGTGTTGCATGGTACTGAAACCAACCAAACCTTTACCCCGCTTAACCATCTTCAGGAAGAGCAAGGTATCTTTCATATTCACAATAGCTTATTAAGTGAGTACGCAGCCCTAGGGTTCGAATTCGGGTATAGCGCACAACAAAAAGATGCTCTAGTTATTTGGGAAGCACAATTCGGTGACTTTGCAAATGGAGCTCAGATTATTATTGATCAATTCCTCTCTTCGAGTGAAGCAAAATGGGGGCAAACAACTTCTTTAGTGCTTAACCTCCCTCATGGGTACGAAGGACAGGGGCCGGAGCATTCTTCGGCACGGCTTGAAAGATTCCTTCAACTTTGTGCGGAGGATAATATGCATGTTATGAATTTGACTACACCGGCTCAATACTTCCACATGTTACGTAAACAAGCATTGCAGGAGCAAAAAAAGCCTGTTGTACTAATGACACCAAAGAGCTTGCTCCGTCATCCGCTTGCCACATCTACCACGGATGAATTGACAGATGGAAAGTTCATGCCTTTTATCCAGGATAGTGAAGTTTCTACCTCAGCAAAACGACTGGTTATATGCTCTGGAAAAGTGTATTACGACTTATACAAATACCGTCAAGAACAAGGCATAGAAGATATCGCCATTGCTCGACTCGAGCAGTTCTACCCCTTCCCCGACAAAGATGTAAAGGATTATCTGAAGTCACTTAAGAATGTAAAAGAAGTAGTATGGTGCCAAGAGGAACCCAAGAATATGGGTGCCTGGTTCTTTGTTGCTTCCAGGTTCAATGAGCTTCTTGCTTCTGGTCAAAAACTGAGATATGCTGGGCGCCAGGCATCAGCTTCTCCAGCCGCAGGCCAGAAAAAAGTTCATGATGCTGAACAGTTGCAACTCATTGAGGAAGCACTGAAATAAACTGAACACGAACTTCGAACCTTGAATGAGGAACTTCGAAGTTCAATGTTTGGTATTCAGCGTTCTCTTTTAGGTTTATTTCAGGTGTACAATGAGTAAACATGCCCCAAAAGTCATAGACAAACGGTAAACCTCTCCGTAACAAATCTGCATGTAAATTACTTTTTAGTAATTAAATACTAATTAAATCATGTAGAGAATTAGAATTATGTCAGCAAAAAAGCTATTAGCCTTAGTTGGGGTCTGTGTCATCTTAAGTCATGCTAATCTTGTATTAGCTCAGGAAGAACAAATCTTAGAGAATCCACTCCTATTTGCTTTGGTTGGCCCACCAGTATTATCAAACGGGTCATATGCACATCAGCTAGAGACTTTCGGTAATCACTTAGCCACTATGCAAGCTTCACCCCGTGGCGGAGATCTCGCCTTAATGGATATCTATGGTAACGTAAGATTACTTACCGAGGAAGCTGGGTTCGGTCTGCCTTCAGGTGAAATCCAAACAGAAGAAGGTATAGCTGTTCGCCAGCCTGCCATTCACTGGGATGGTACACGAGCACTTTTCTCAATGCTCATTGGTGGCCCTACTAAACCTTATGATCAATCCCATAGAAATAATCGTTGGCAGATTTATGAAATCACAAATCTTGATGCTGTTCTGGAAGGCGATACTGCAGATATAGTAAAAGTTCCGTTCCAACCTGATTACAATAATATCTCCCCTATTTACGGAACGGATGATCAGATCATTTACACCTCTGACGCTCCCCTATTTGGAATGGATCATACCTATCCCCAACTCGATGAATATGAATCCACACCTATCAATTCAGGTATTTGGAAGCTAAATCCTTCCTCCGGCGATGTTGTTCACCTTACCCATTCTCCTAGCGGAGATTTCGACCTCTTTCTGGCAAGTGATGGACGGGTAATATCTACTAGATGGGAGCACTTAAAACGTGATCAGCAAGCGGATGCACATCGAGCGGGTTTAGTGAATTATGAGCCAGTGCAATACGAAACTGAAAGCGAAGGAGCTGATGTTATCGACGACCCGGCAATGATATATGGTAAACCCTATGCAGATGAAGAAGGAGTACCTTACGAAGTTTATCCTGAAGCAAGAGCAGAAAATGACCCTACTCATGACCCCAATGAGCCTCTTCACGATTTCAATGAATTTCTTGTATGGGAAATTACAGAAAACGGAGAAAGGCACCAGACCATGAACCACGTTGGGCGTCATGAGTTTGGTGGCGTTTTTCAGCACCCTTCAAAACTAGACGACCCAAACCTTATTTATAACCTTGGTGATTTATCTGCTAATAAATATCGCCTTACGGTAGGTTCTGATGCTGGTATTTTTCAAATCAAAGAAGATCCTTGTTCGGGAATGGAAGGAATTTTTTATGGAACCTGGGCACGTGAGTTTAGCCGTTTTGCTTCAGGTAGAATATTCGAATTTGCACTACCTATTGGTAAGAATCCACAGGATATGGAGATCATCGATTGGACAAGCCCGCTCATAGATAGTGGTGAAGAAAACGATAAGGGTCATTTCAGGAACCCGGTTATGAGTACTGATGGTACTATGCTTGTTTCCCATACTGATCAAACCGGATTATATAACCTTGAAAACAAATATCACTTTCAGATTAAAAAGATGATTCCTTATGAAGAAAGTGAATCAGGGACCGAACACTATGCGGCAAAACCAATTACAGGTGAAGGGTTTACTAAGGAAATCGTATGGTATGGCGATTTCGTTGAGCCTTTAAGAGATACTGTTAAATTGCATGAAGTAGATATAGTGGAAATTGTATCAAGAGCTCGGCCCGCAGCTCGACCGAAGTACGAAATAGCAGATATCGAAAAAGAAATAATTGAAGAAGAAGGTGTTGATGCTGAGGAACTTCGCGAATGGATGATTGAAAAGAATCTGGCTATGATTGTAGTCCGAAATGCCACTGAAAGGGATGCAGGTGAAAGCCAGCAACCTTTTAACCTACAGGTTCCTGGAGGAACATCAACCATTCCTAAAGATGGCAAAGTATATAACATCTCTCACCTGCAGATTTTTGGAGCGGAACTAATTAGATCCTATGGATTAAAGCATCATATTGGAAGAAGAGTGTTAGCCCATCCCCTTCGCGATACTGATCATCATCCCAATATGGAAGATTATAATATGGTTGATGAAGAAGCTGGTGATGCTTTAATCCCAATTCGGGAAGACGGTTCCATCGCAGCATTCGTGCCTGCTACCAGAGCCATTACCTGGCAAACCGTTTCCCCCGAGGGCGAGGGTATTGTCCGAGAACGACAATGGGTTACCTTTGCTCCTGGCGAAATAAGAACTTGTGAAGGTTGTCATGGAATAAATAATACAAGTCATGCTGGTAACCTGGCTCCAAATAACAAACCTCAGGCATTAGTAGATCTTCTTCAACACTGGAAAGACCTGGGAGGAACAACCACCAAAACAGAAAATGAAGAAGTTCCAGGAAGTTTTGCCGTTCATCAAAACTATCCTAATCCATTTAATCCAAGTACTCAAATAAGTTTTGATCTGCCTGCAGCAAGTGAAGTGACTGTTAACGTTTATGATTCTAAGGGCAGTCTTGTCCAAACTTTAACTCAGCAGAGATACTCTGCAGGTTCACACTCACTTACTTTCAAAAGCGAAGGATTGGCGAGTGGAAGTTACTTCTATACTATTAAATCAGCATTTGGTACTCAGACAAAACAAATGTTACTAGCTAAATAATAGTAAATGTGATAGTGCTGATGATAGATTCATCTGTGCGGTATTGACACTTGCTACCCGGCAAATATCAGGGTGGTCTTCCTAATGAAGATCATCCTTTTTTTTAATACCAATTCTTAAAAATAAAATTGATAAACCACTAATTAGCTGTAATTTTGCGGTGAATTAAAGGGTGTTATTTAAATAGAATTATGTTTATCAGAAGGGTAGTTGTACTCCTAATGTTATTTCTTGGAGGTGAAGTTGCTTGGGCTCAAACTGACTCTATTGCACCTACTCTGAACGATTCATTGTTAACCGTTTTTCTTCGGACAAATTATACCGCATCCTCTCCTAAAGACTATGATGAAGCGAGAGATTCTATGTATACATCCATAGATGTAGATGCTACAGATAGTCTTACATGTGTGTATTCAGGCTTAAGGGCCGAAGCCGATGGTACACGAACCCCAAGTAACGGATCTCTTAGTTTTAATACTGAGCATAGCTGGCCTCAAAGTTTTTATGATAATAATGAACCTATGCGAGGAGATATCCATCATCTTTACCCAACATGGAGTTCACCTAATCAGTCAAGGAGCAATCACCCTTTTGCTGAGATTGATGATAATCTAACAACATCCTGGTGGTTCTGGGAAAATGGAGCCAGCGTATCCTCCATCCCCTCTTCCAATATTGATGAGTATAGTGAATACTATAATGACACCTTCGAACCAAGAGAGGACCATAAAGGAAACGTAGCACGAGCGATGTTTTATTTCTGGACGATATATCAAACAAACTCGGATATCATAAATGATGATTTCGATAATGAAGCCTTTTTCGAAGGGATGAAGCAGACTCTGTATCAGTGGCATCAGGATGACCCTGTAAATGCAGCCGAGGTAGCACGCAGTTTACATATAGAAGAAATACAGGGAAATCGAAATCCTTTTATTCACGATACCACATTGGTTAGAAGAGCCTACTTCAATGCCGAAAGTTCTTCTTCCTCAAATGATATATACATTTCGGAAGTGTATGAAGCTAATGGAGGAACCGTAAAGTATCTGGAGCTATTCAATAATTCCGATTCAACTATAAATCTATCTACCAGTGATTGGGCCTTACTTAGATATACTAATGCAAATACAAGCCCATCTTCTACAATCTCCCTTACCGGAGAAATGTCTCCTAAAAGCTTTTTGGTAGTTGGCGATGATAATAGTACGAATGGAGTTCAAACAGTATTTGGAGAAGGCTTCGTTGATATCAATACTTCATCAATAAACCATAATGGGAACGATAAATATGTATTGGTGAAAAATGCTACCTCCACTCCTGATACCATTGACTCATTTGCTAGAGATAATATTGGAAATAGTTCAAGCTTTGCGACAAACCAGGTAGCTTACAGAATCGAATCAGCTTTACCGAATGACGGTTCATTTGGGCAAACTTCAATCTCCAATGATGGGGATACTGTTTCTTCTGGCTATTGGGTAGTCTTTGATATTAGTTCAAGCAATGCTAATGCAAGGCTTGTAGCTACTCCCGGCTATAATAGAGGTATTGAAGCTACGGTTATGCCCGAAACGATAATTTCAGGATCTATAGGGTGGCGATTACTCTCGATCCCTATGGATAACGCCACCCTTTCTGAAATTTCAGATGATACAGCAATTCAGGGTGTTGATGACAGTGCGGAGGCTAATGTCTTTACCTATAATAGCTCAGGTTCTTTTGAAACCCCAGCCTCAACGAGTACAACCCTTACAAATGGAGAAGGCTTAGTACTATATTTCTTTGACAACGATACGCTAGGTAGCTCTTCTTTACCTATTAAGTTTGACGTTTCAGGAGATGAACCCTCATCAGATGTATCGGTAAACTTGAATACAAGTACCGCTGAATCAGGATCCTATTTTACCTTAGTGGGTAATCCTTTTCAAAGCAATTATGATGCAAACTCCATTACACCGGATAATCCTCTTCAAACAAATATTCACTTCCTTGAAGGCGGACTTTATTCACCAGAAACAGCAAGTTCAACCATTATAAGTCCATGGCAAGGATTCTGGGTAGAATCAGGAACTACAACTCCTGCAACCTCAATTACCTTTCCAACTAGTGGCAAGGTGAATTCATCAGCTACCATACATTCGTTTTCCAAAGATCCCCATCAAACATTTGATGCTAAGTTTAACCTCCGTTCAAGTTCATCATTCGACAAGGGTTGCAAGATCACTTTCTCCTCAGATGCTGTTTTTGGATGGGACTTGCTCGACGCTTCAAAACTCAGCCCTGCTACCGAAACCTATGCTATTTTAGGTTGTCAATCGGGAGATATAATAAAGTCTGCCGAATCCATCCCTTTCGACATGCAGTCTGCTTATCATGTAGACTTCTTTATTGAATCAAAAAATGTAGACGAACTCTTGGAACTAGAATGGGATATAGATGAAGAACTGACCCATTCATTTACTTTTGAGTTAGTTGATCATAAAAATGGAACACTAATTGATCTGGAAAAATATCAATCCATACCGTTTAATTTCGAACCTACTATAGTATCCAAAGCTAATAGAGAGGGCTTTTCTCCCGGAAAAATTATTGGAAATGAACTCACTACTTCTAACTATGAATTGATCATTACCCAAAAAGTATCTGTGGGAAACGGAACTGAGGAAGATCATCCAAAAAAGTTTGATGTTCCTCAGAATTATCCGAATCCCTTCAACCCCAGTACTTTAATAAGGTTCAATATACCAAAAGCAAGTGAGATATCCATTACTATATTCGATATTAGAGGAAGTCTTGTTCAAACCCTGACCAGAGATTTTTATTCGTCAGGAACACATTCAGTTTCCTTTAACGGAGATGGGTTAGCTACTGGGGTCTATTTCTATACTGTAACTTCTTCTTTTGGCAGTATTACCCGAAAGATGTTACTTGCGAAGTAGGTCTATAAAAGATCCTCTTTTGCTTTATCAAGAAGAGAGTAGTCGGTCAAGTCATATTGAATGGGAGTAACAGAAGCATATCCTTCATTTAACACGTGAATATCGGCGTCACTTCCATCATCAAGTAGTTCAAATCTACCGGTAAGCCAGTAATATGGACGATTTGAAGGGTCTTGACGAGCTTCATACTCTTCAACGTATCTACTATCAGCCATTCGGGCCCATTTAATTCCTTTAAATTCACCTGAAGGCGCATTTACATTTAAAGTAACTCCTTTAGGTAGTCCGTTATCAAGTACAAAACGAGTGACTCTTCGTGCAGCTTCCTTGCTTCCGCTTAAGTCTGCATCACCGTCATAATTTATACAGCTAACCGCGATTGAAGGGTAACCTAAAACAGTACCTTCTGTTGCGGCACTTACTGTACCGGAATAGAGGATATTGATTCCTGCATTACTACCGTGATTAATCCCACTCAACACTAAATCGGGCTTAATATCTAATAGCTGGTCATGTGCTAATTTTACACAATCAGCAGGAGTTCCATTGATGGCCTGTCCCTTAAACTTGCTAGCCACTTCAATCTCTTGTGCTCTTAGTGGCAATTCAATTGTAATCGCGTGACCAACAGCACTCTGTTGCCTATCAGGAGCAACTATAATCACATCGCCAAATTCTGAAGCTACCTCGGCTAGTGCTTTTATTCCCTTTGAGTAAATCCCATCATCGTTGCTAACAAGAATGAGTGGTTTCTTGTTTTTATTCATCCTCCGTATTGCTCCTCTTTATTAGGAAAATCTTCACCTTTTACATCCTTCATATAGTTTTGAACCGCATCAGTCATTACACTATGAACATCCGCGTACCTTCTCAAAAACCGTGGATTAAATCCTTTATTCATCCCGAGCATATCATGAATTACAAGAACCTGACCATCACAATGTACTCCTGCTCCTATTCCAATAGTAGGAATTGAAAGCTCCTCTGAAACCTTTTTTGCAAGTTGAGCAGGTATTTTTTCGAGTACAATTGAAAAACAACCTGCTTCTTCAAGCAGTTTAGCTTCTTCAATTAGTAAACTGGCTTCTTGCTCTTCCTGAGCACGCACCTTATAGGTACCAAATTTATAAATACTTTGTGGAGTAAGACCTAAATGCCCCATTACTGGAATGCCAGCATCAACTATTTTTTTAACCGTGTTTAAGATGACCTTACCACCTTCCATCTTTACAGCGTGAGCCCCCGCTTCTTTCATCATACGCCCTGCACTTATAAGTGCTTCCTTAGCCGTAATCTGATAGCTCATAAATGGCAAATCAGCAATAACAAGTGCTCTTTCAACACCTCTAACCACACAAGAAGTATGATAAATCATATTATCTAGCGTGATGGGCACCGTAGTTTCAAAACCTGCCATCACATTACTTGCAGAATCCCCTACCAGAATAACATCAATTCCCGCTTGATCTACTATTTTAGCCATAGTATAGTCGTAGGCGGTAAGCATAGAGATTTTTTCTCCATTCTTTTTCATGTCAACCACTGTTTGCGTGGTTATTTTTGCAGGGCGATTTGTTCCGGTCTGGGTGCTCATTACCCTTCCTTGGGTACTACTGCAGCCGATGCTTCCAGCTCACAGGTCACTTCTCCATCAACCAGTGCTTTTCCTGTCATAGTAACGAAATTCCTTCTCATAGCGCCCAACTCAACCTCGAGCACTAACTGATCTCCAGGGATTACCTGACGTCTAAACTTGCAGTTCTTAATTCCGGTAAAAACCATGATGTTATTATCGGGATCCTCTACTTTAGTCTTCATTAGCATAATAGCTCCTGCTTGTGCTAATGCCTCGACCTGTAATACTCCCGGCATAATTGGCTGCCCCGGAAAATGCCCGTTAAAAAAATCTTCATTACCGGTTACATTTTTGATGGCTTTAATCTTGTCATCTCCCATCTCTAGCACTCTGTCTACAAGTAAAAACGGATAACGGTGCGGAATTACTTTCTTTATGTCTTCGATTTGCATGTATATAGCTGTTTAAACAATTTCGGCGTGAATATACAATTATTGCACTATACCCACATAGATGTATGCAATTCCGCCTGTTAATTTCACCTTTCTTGTTTCGGAAAAAGAATCGGCCTCATCCATAAGCTTTAAAAACTTCTCTCCTGCAGGAAACATAGCACTGGTTCGTGGCAGGTAAGTATAAGCATCACGATTTCCACTTATAAGTCCACCTACAGCAGGCATTATATGCTGACTGTAAAGATTATATGGATGTTTCAATAAACCCTCTGGTTGACCAAATTCCAGTACAACAACCCTACCTCCAGACTTTACTACTCGTGCCATTTCCCTGAGTGCTGTAACTGGCTCATCAACATTTCGGATGCCAAAAGAAATACTAGCTATATCAAACCTGTTGTCTTTGTATGGTAGATCCATAGCATCAGCAACTTCAAAGTCTACATCTAATCCTTTTTTCTTAGCCTTTCCAGGCGCTGATTGGATCATAGGAGCACAAAAATCAGTGCCTAGTACATAGCCTTCTCTTCCTACTGCCCTTTTAAATTCGATAGCTAAATCGCCAGTTCCGGTAGCACAATCCAACACATGATCACCTAGTTCTACTCCACTGGCTTGAATAGTCTTTTTCCTCCATTGATGATGTACACCAAAAGAGAGAACTGTATTTACTCGGTCATAATCATCTGCTATATCTGCAAACATCGACCGTACTTTTTCGCTCATTTAAAACCTTTTATTTATTCCACCAACAAACTCAAAAAATAAGAGTTTAATTCGCCAGAATCCTCACTTTATGCAATCTCTTCTTCAGGGAGGTGTTCCGTACTATTTAACTTTACTGCTTCGAATTTATCTCCATCCCAGGTAAGGTGATTGATAGCTCCGTTACTATGTTTTATCAGATGCATATTCTGAAGGCCGAAGCCAAGAAATTTGGAAAGCAGTATCCTGATTAAACGACCGTGAACAATAAATGCCAAATACTGCTCTTCTGCGGTATTCAAAATATGAATCACTTTTTTCCCAGCTCTTTCAAATACTTCCTCAGGTGATTCTCCACCTGGAATCTGAGTATTGGTTTCACCGGCAATCCATGCTTCCTGAACCGCTTTTATAGGGCTAATAACTTCAGAAAAAGGCCTGCCATCCCAATCACCAAAACTCATTTCATCCAATTCTTCGTATTGATCAGAATCCAGGTTTTTAGAAATCATCAGGGGTTCTGCTGTTTCAATTGCCCGAACAAGACTACTTGTGACAATCTTTTTAATAGGAACATCAGCAAGAGCATCTGCTATAGCTTTCGCCTGCTCCCTCCCTTTTTCATTAATGGAGGCATTTATTTTCCTACCCTGAAGCAATCGGTTTTTATTGTTGTCGGTCTCTCCATGACGGATAAAATAGACTTGTTTCATAGCTGAAGCGATATATCAAAATGTTCGAAAAGCATATTTCTGTACAAATACCTTAAACCCATGTTAAAAGTAGCTATCTGGTTTTCTGTGTTTTCCTTTTCTGCATTGCTTAACCAGTTAAAAAACTTGTTCGGACTTACTACCTCAGCCATATTTACTTTTACGCGATATCTATCATCGAATGAAAAAACTCCATCCTCATATACATCTACTTTCATAGTCATAATGTATATAGGACCCGGATCAACAAAATTAATAGTGGTCCCCTTTTTTACTGTAATAGTGCGAATATCAAACCTTAGACCTGCTGTTTCGCTCTCTGTTGGTTCAATTCCTGTCAGCTGATTCCAATACGCATCCAAAATAACGTTCAGGAAGTAATCTGCTCTATCATCTACTATCTCATTTGTCTTTATTACTTCAATAGCCTGATTACCAAAAAACGGATTATTGGATTTAAGAGAGACATTATCGGCTGTAACATTCACATCTCCTTTAAATCCGATAAGAGGCGAAGAAGAAGCGCAACCTACCGTCAAGAAAGCAACTACAAGAATTAGCCTGGTATTCATTTCTTTTTCCTGGTCTTATGATAGTTGGCAATTTCAATCAATTTATCCTGCATTTCATTCACTTTTCCAGTCAATATTCCATGCCTCATCCCATAGCGGATTATCAACATATTCAAAATCCTATCCGGCATTTCGATAGCAGCTTTACCAGCTTTACTTTGAATAAACCGAATCAACAAGCGCATCAAACCTACCTTAAAAAGGAAGAATAACCCTAATCCATACCAAAGTGCGTCGAACTCAACGTTGATGCCCCATGAAGCAATGGATGTATTAAAAGCAAAGCCCATTAATAAAATAGAAGAAGCCACATATACAAAACCATCTGTAGTAAGAAGCTTGACAATTGGACTTGAAACTAGATTTAGAAACGCACTGGTATTAAAATACCAAAGCATAAAAAAAGCTAAAGAAATAAGGCATGCGATGAGGGGACTAACAGTTACATATACCAGTAAGAAGTACAAAAAAAGCGATAAGCCATCTGAGCTTTTAACCCATGCATCTGCTTCCTTTATTAGCCGCTCCAGAGGTATCCTCTTCAATAAACCAGGTGCGTAATCTTCAATTTGTTCTGAATTGATGTGATACCAATTCCCGTTAGAAGTAGTAATGCCATCAGGCAACTCCATCATCTGCCACTTAAAACCATCTGTACGTTGTGAAGCCATAACTTAAGATACCCCTAATCTTACAATGAATCAGGCCTGAGCTACTGTTATTATCATTGTTTTTTTAGCACCAGATTCGATCAGAGATTTTGCAAGCTCAAACGTAGTAGCCCCGGTGGTAAATACATCGTCTACCAAAATACATTCGGCTTGCTGAAATATTTCTTTGTTCCGAACCAGAAAAGCCTGATCAATATTTTTTCTACGCTTTGCTAATGTAAATCCGGTTTGGCTTGAGGTATTCTTTATTCGAAGTACATCCTCCTGATCGCATATTCTTATGCCTGTAACTTCACTTACTCCTTTTGCAATAAATCTTGCCTGATTATAACCCCTCATTCTCCTTTTTTTGGGATGAAGAGGAACCGGAACTAATATCGTTTGATTGTCCAAAGACAAAAAAGAGTTCTCTAAAACATCCTTACCTAGTACCTTACCCATTTCAATGCCGAGACCTTTTAACCGTTGATATTTAAGCGCATGCAGAAGTTCCTGCAAGTAACCACCTTTATCGAAGTTCCAAAGCGCGTGCTGTAAATAAACACCTTCAGGGAGCATGGCATCGCTGGAAACTTGTTTATTCTCTAGATTAGCTTTTTCGAAACTGCTTGTGATACAGTGAGAGCAAAGATGGTTTACCTCTTTAGGAAGTATGTTTCCGCACACCAAACACGTGCTAGGAAAAAGTAATTCTCCTACTCCTTTGCTCAGATATTTTGCGATCTCAAACATTTTCAAATTAAAATCTAACGCTTGCTTTTGCAGTCCACATTAATTACTTAGTTTGCGGAAATTAATAAACGCAACAATCAACTTTTTTGCGCATGTCCCTTGGGAAAGACCTCTCAATCATCCGTAAAGGATTAGGGCTCAGTCTCGAAGAGATACAGAGCTCCATCAAAATTCCTTTGCTCACATTAAAGAGCATCGAAAATGATTCCATCTTTTCATCTACGGAGCATAACAAAACCTATATAAGAAATTTCATCCGCAGTTATGCAAGGGCACTTAAGTTAGATGAACAAAAAGTTGTTGATGCATTAGATGCCTATGAAGCTGGCATCTATGATGGAGAACTACTCTCTAGGGAAGATGTCAGGGTTACTCCCTCAGTCGAAGAGAAGGAAGAAGAACCCAAAGAAGAAGTTGCTCCAGTCATACAAAAAGAAGAGGCTAAAGAAGCTAAAAAACCAACCGTTGAAAATGTAAATTGGGCTGATATGGGGAAAAAATTCTCCTCAGAGGAAGCCAGCTCTAAGACTCGGGTCATTATATTGGTTGCTTTCTTCGTACTCGCTCTTCTTGCCACTGCTATCTTCTTCAGGAATGAAATAATTGGTTTTTTTGGAAGTAATGAACCCGAGACCAGCGAGGTAGCCCCAATCCCGGAAGCACCTGAACCAGAAGCAGAAGCAGAGGCTATTGATACCACAAGGAATTCTACTACTCAAAACACCATTGATCCCATTCTTCCTCCAACCTCCACTCTTCAAACGGAAACTCCACAATTTATATCAACTCCACCTAGTGAAGTAAATACCGTTGCAGTATATGCCGCTTTTGACAAGCTAGAGCCTGTGCGTGTAACGAGTGATTTAAATTGGAGAACTAATCCCTTTTGGATGGAACAGGGTGAGGCCTTTTACTTCGATTTTAATGATACTTTGCTTGTGCGAGGCCAATATTCCAGAATGTTGATTCTATACAACGGCCATGTAATTGAAAACGCTCGCCAATTATATTTTGATAGTGAATACAACTCTTTGTTGATCACTAAAGAAGCATTAGAAAACCCGATTTATCAATCTTCTCCTCCGGCACAATTCCCTTATGCTGAAGGAGCTCCTGACAGCATTATATATCGAATCAACTTCTAGCTCGCTACTAAATGGACAAGAAACAAGCTGAACAAAGAGTACTTGTCCTTAAGGAGCTACTCAGAAAAGCCAATGACGCCTATTATCAGGATGCTCAACCTTTTATGAGTGACAAAGAGTTTGATGAAAAACTCAAAGAACTAGATATACTTGAAAAAGAATATGATCTAGTTACCGAAGATTCTCCTACACAACGGGTAGGTGGAGAAGCTTCCTCGGAATTTGAGACTGTAGTTCACCCTGCGCCTCTCCTCAGTTTAGATAATACTTATAATGAGCAGGAACTAAATGATTTTAATGGCCGGGTTCAGAGAATCCTGGAACACTCTGACTATAATTACCTTGTAGAGCTGAAATTTGATGGTGCCTCCCTCCGACTACGTTATGAAAACGGAGAGCTGGTGCTTGGTGCAACACGCGGGAATGGACAACAAGGTGATGATATTACCAGGAATGTTAAGACCGTCAGGGATATCCCTCTAAAATTAACGGGTAGTTACCCCTCTGTTGTTGAGGTTCGAGGTGAGGCATTTATGGAACGGGAAGCATTTGCTCGAATGAACCAGAAAAGGCAGGAAGAAGGTTTATCCGTTTTTGCAAATCCAAGGAATTCAACAGCAGGATCTTTGAAGATGCAAGACCCAAGAGCTGTTGCACAACGCCCAATTCGCTTTTTTGCTTTCGATCTTCTATTTGAAGATGAATACGACTCCATAACTCAATCTCGTAAAGTCGAACTACTAAGTGAATATGGACTTCCTGCAAATGAATACCCAAAAGTTTGCGAAACTATAGAAGAGGTTCATAATACGATCAAAGAATTTGATGAACTTAGGCATACCTTACCCTATGAAACTGACGGGGTGGTAATCAAGGTAAACCAAACCAACCTGAGGGCTCAACTTGGAAGTACTTCTAAATTCCCTCGCTGGGCGATTGCCTACAAATTTGAAGCGGAACAAGCTACAACTATCATCAATGATATTACCCTTCAGGTAGGGCGACTAGGAACGATAACTCCTGTAGCAGAACTTGAACCCGTTTTGTTAGCTGGAACTACAGTAAAACGCGCTTCGCTTCATAATGAAGAAGAAATTCATCGAAAGGATATCCGTATTGGTGATACCGTAGTAGTCGAGAAAGCAGGAGAAATTATACCCCAGGTCGTTAGTGTAGTAAATCCGGATCGTGAGAATCGATCTCCATCATTCAACTTTCCTGGTAATTGTCCGGCTTGCGATGCTGAGCTCATCAAATACGAAGGCGAAGTAGCCTGGAGATGTGTAAACCCATTATGCCCTCCTCAAGTGCGAATAAAAATCGAACATTTTGCTTCACGGGACGCCCTTGATATAGAAGGACTTGGTGAATCAGTAGTGGATCAATTGGTAACAGAGGGATTGATTTCCAATTATGCGGACTTATATGAACTTGATATCGAGCAGATTGTCCCGCTTGAACGCATGGCTGAAAAGAGCGCTCAAAACCTTATCAATGGGATTAATAAAAGCAAAACCCAGCCTTTTGAAAGGGTCTTATATGCTCTGGGTATCCGATTTGTAGGTAAAACGGTAGCTAAGGATTTAGCGAAAGCATTCAAGAGTATTGAAAACCTTCGAAATGCCACTGAAGAAGAACTATTAGCAGTAGACTCCATCGGTCCCAGAATAGCCGAGTCGGTTGTAGAGTTTTTTAATCATGAGACCTATAAAGCTCTTACAGAAAGGCTCATTGCCTATGGATTACAGTTCGAAATTGAAGAGGTTGAATTAACATCTAATGTGTTTGAAGGGAAAACTATTGTGTTAACAGGCACTCTTCCTACTCTATCTAGAAAGGAAGCCGCTAATATGATTGAACAAAATGGTGGTAAAACTTCTTCTTCAGTAAGTAAGAAAACCGATTTTGTACTTGCAGGAGAATCTGCAGGTAGCAAGCTTACCAAAGCTCAGAATCTAGGAATTGAGATTTTGGACGAGAGTGAGTTTCTTTCAATGATAGCTGAATCATAGATTATGGATATTAATCCTTTAGATACCGAACAAATAGGGATCAAAACCCTTGAAAAACATTTGATACGCACAAAAAGCGAAGTATCACTAAAAATCGGTATCCCCAAAGAACGTTCGGTTGACGAAAAAAGAGTCTCTCTCACTCCCGGAGGTGTTTCTATACTACGAGCCAACGGGCATGAAGTATTAATCGAAAAGGGTGCTGGCGAAGAAGCCAATTTCTCAGATAGAGATTATGCTGAGGCAGGAGCAGAAATAGCACTTAGTACCGATGATGTGTATAAGAAATCTGAATTATTACTAAAGATTGCTCCCCTCTCACCTGAGGAATCTGAGTATTTAGAACCTAATCACACTCTAATTTCTGCTTTACACCTCGGAAGCCAAACCAAAGAATATTTTGATGCATTGGCTGAGAAAAATGTAACAGGCATCGGTTATGAGTTTATCCAGGGAACCGATAAGGAATTTCCGATTGTTCGTATGATGCATGAGATTACAGGTTCTATCGCAGTGCAGATAGCTGCTCATTATTTGGAGAGTCAGAGTAGCGGTCAAGGTATTATGCTTGGTGGGATTTCAGGAGTTCCTCCTGCAACAGTTGTCATACTTGGAGCTGGAATTACCGGAGAATATGCCGCGCGCACTGCTTTAGGATATGGTGCTCAAGTTTTTGTGATGGATAATGATCTTACTGCTTTACGCCGCTTAGAGAATGCGCTTGACCGGAGAATCATTACTGCTGTTGCAAACCAACAATATCTGAGTAATGCACTCAAATTTGCTGATGTAATTATAGGCGCTGCAATGGCCGAAGGAGAACGTTCTCCATGTTTGGTTACTGAAGAAATGGTAGCATCTATGAAAGCAGGAAGTGTAATCGTAGATACAGTCATTGACCAGGGTGGTTGTGTGGCTACGAGCCAACCCACTACACATTCTAACCCAATTTTTAGTGTGCATAATGTGACTCATTATTGTGTACCTAACATTCCTGCGAATGTAGCCCGAACTGCTACTTATGCACTGAATAACGTCCTGGTGCCTTATGTGTTAGCTATAGGTGATGCAGGGGGAGTAAAAGAGTGTTTATGGGAAAATGTAGCCTTACGAAATGGTACCTATGCCTATAAAAAACATATCACCAAAAAATCCATCAGCGAAATGTTTGATATCCCCTATCGTGGTATTGAGATGCTGATTGCCTCCCAAATATAATTTTGAATGATTAATTTATGGATTTTGAAGTAAGCTGGTCAGATATTCCAACAGCCTAATTCAAAATCTATAATTCAAAATTTCTATTGTCCGAGCTTTCCCATTCAAATTATGTACGAATAAGTCTGATCAACTGGATCCTTAGTGTACCATTGATTGTCCTGTTTGCGTGGCCCTACTATTACGCCGCTAAATTATTGGGCATGATGGAAATACTGAGGTATTTAGGAGCTTTTATGTTTGCCGTTCCTTTTATGATAACCATCATCCATGGACATGTTACTATGGCTTTAGGCTCATCCCATCGCATTCACTACTACGATTGGCTCATTGACCACCCGTATACTTTCGGACTATTTTTTCATCAAATGATGATAAAGACCAGGTTTAGACTGGTATTGCTTATACTTAGCCTGATATTTTTACCAGCTGGGTATTTGCTGAGTTTCTAAACAGCCTCTCCATTCTTAATAGCCTCAACCACGCTTGGATCTAGCAGAGTTGAAGTGTCACCCAAATTATCTAAATCCTGGGCAGCTACTTTTCTGAGTATTCTGCGCATAATTTTTCCCGACCGGGTTTTAGGAAGACCGGGCACTACCTGAATTTTATCTGGCTTGGCGATAGGCCCAATAATCTTTACTACCAACTCAAGAAGTTCTTTTTTGAAGGCAGCAACATCTGCTATTTCTTCATCACAAATCATAAATGCGAACACTCCCTGTCCTTTAATATCATGGGGGTATCCAACCACCGCTGTTTCTACAACTTTAGGATGCTCATCTAACGCATTTTCTATCTCCGCAGTCCCTAGGCGATGCCCGGAAACATTGAGTACATCATCAACCCTTCCGGTGATCCGATAATATCCATCCTCATCCCTCCGGCATCCATCTCCAGTAAAGTAATAACCTTTATAAGCTGAGAGATAAGTCTGCTTATATCGCTCGTGATCACCATATACTGTTCGGGCTATCGAAGGCCAGGGATGTTTGATACATAAATTTCCTTCTACTCCATTGCCTTCAATTTCTTTTCCGGTTTCGTCCATTAAAACAGGAAAAATTCCTGGGAGTGGTAAGGTAGCGAAGCCTGGTTTTGTCGGGGTAATTCCTCCTAGAGGAGAGATCATTATTCCTCCTGTTTCTGTTTGCCACCAGGTATCTACTATGGAGCATTGATTATTTCCTATATGGGTATGATACCAATGCCATGCCTCTTCATTAATGGGCTCTCCCACTGATCCCAAAATTTTAAGAGAGCTTAGATCGTATTTTCGAACAAAATCCAAATCAAAACTCATTAACGCACGGATAGCCGTTGGAGCGGTATAGAAATGAGTGACTTTATACTTCTCGACCACTTCCCAAAAACGGCCCGCATCTGGGTAGGTTGGAGTCCCTTCAAAAATAATACCTGTTGTGCCTGTAAAAAGTGGCCCATAAATGATATAGCTATGACCGGTTATCCATCCTGCATCAGCCGTACACCAGTACACATCATCAGCACCAACCTGAAACACATTTCTGAATGAATAGCTGGTATACACCATATATCCGCCACAAGTGTGAACCACACCTTTTGGCTTACCTGTAGAACCTGAGGTGTAGAGTATGAATAATGGATCTTCGGAATCCATTTCTACAGCTTCGTGCTGTTTTGATGCATTGCGAATTAGATTGTGCCACCATTCGTCTCTTCCTTCTACCCAATCTACATCCCTGTTAGTACGTTGACATACAATCACATTTTTAATTGAAGGACTGGTTTTAAGTGCTTCGTCTGAAATATCCTTTAGCGGAACATGCTTATCCCCTCTTCTTAATCCGTCATTGGTGATTAACATTTTTGCTTCACAATCATTAATTCGTTCACTCAATGATTGTGCGGAGAACCCGGCAAATACAATAGAGTGAACAGCTCCAATTCGAGCGCATGCGAGTGCCGTAATAATTAATTCAGGGGTCATTGCCATATAGATACAAACACGATCTCCTTTATGTACTCCCTTGCTTTGAAGTACATTCGAAAACCGGCATACATCTTCGTGAAGTTGGCGGTAGGTAATCGTTCTTCGAAAAGAATCAGGATGGTTAGGCTCAAATATAAAGGCAGTCTTATTTCCTATCGTATTTAAATGACGATCAAGTGCGTTCTCGGTTATATTTAGCTTACCCCCTTCGAACCATTTGATATCGGCTGTTTCAAAGCCCCCGCTTTGAACTGTGTGCCATCGCTTCCTCCAGTAAAAAGTTCCGGCCTCGTGCTCCCAGAAGGCTAGACGATCTTTTTCACTAGCGTTAAAAGTTTCCTGATAATTATTGAATGATTTTATATTCAGCCACATTTTCCGTCAAATTGGTTAGGTTTCGAAGTGATCAATGTTGACGTTTTTTAAGCGTAGAAGCAAGAATAAATTCTATTGAAAAAACAGGTATCTAATGGCGAACGAATAGTAGAAGAATGGTTCCATTCAAAAGGCTGGACCATCTTCCCTTTTCAAAAGAAAGTATGGCGCCATTTCCTGAATGGGAAAAAAGGACTCCTGAACGCACCTACAGGAAGTGGTAAAACTTTTGCTCTTTGGATTCCTAACATTATCAAATGGATTAATGAACATCCTGAGGATTATAAAGAGAAGGCATCAAATGGGCTTAGGGTTCTGTGGATTACTCCTTTAAGGGCCTTAGCAAAAGATATTGAAAGCGCTCTCCAAACTTCTTTAGATGAAATGGAAATACCCTGGGAGGTTGAAAGAAGAACTGGTGATGTTTCTCAATCGGTTAAGCAAAAGCAAAACCGCAAAATGCCTGAAGTTTTAATCACCACTCCGGAAAGTATTCACATACTTCTTGCACAAAAAAACTATGCAAGACATTTTAAAAACCTTGATGCCATTATTATTGATGAATGGCATGAGCTACTTGGTTCTAAAAGAGGGATCCAGGTAGAACTTGGATTGTCACGTTTAAAAGCATTAAGACCTCATCTTTCTATTTGGGGAATCTCTGCTACTATTGGAAATTTAGAGCAGGCATTGGAAGTACTTATAGGGAATGAGTATTCTTCTTCAAATTCGGTAATTGTTAAAGCAGATATAAAAAAGAATATAGTCATCAAATCTGTTTTACCCGATGAAATCGAAACTTTTCCATGGCACGGGCACTTGGGATTAAACCTACTTCCTAAAATCCTTCCCATTATTGACAATCATACTTCTACACTAATTTTTACTAATACAAGAGGACAATCAGAAGCATGGTTCCAACGAATTCTTGATACTAGTCCTGATTATGCCGGTACTATTGCTTTACACCATGGCTCTCTGGATAGAGACGTGAGGGATTGGGTTGAGAAATCTCTTCATGAAGGAATACTTAAAGCCGTTGTATGTACTTCAAGTTTAGATTTAGGAGTAGATTTTAGCCCGGTTGATACGGTGATTCAAATAGGGAGTCCGAAAGGAATTGCTCGTTTCCTACAACGTGCAGGAAGAAGCGGTCATAAGCCTGGTGCAACCAGTTCTATTCACTTTGTACCCACCCACGCACTGGAGCTGATTGAAGCAGCTGCACTCAAAAATGCTGTGGATGAATCTGAAATGGAAAGCCGTGAACCCATCCTTAAACCAATGGATGTACTTGTTCAATATTTAGTGACATTGGCAGTTTCTGATGGTTTTAATCCAGAGTATCTGTTCCCGGAACTTACATCCACATTTGCATATCAGACTTTAACCAACGAAGAATGGGAATGGGCTTTACGCTTTATTACTACTGGTGGAAAATCACTGAGTAGCTATCCAGAATATTCGAAAGCAATTATCAATGATGATAATCTCTATACGGTTGAAGACAGGAAAATTGCCAGAAGACACAGGATGAGCATAGGAACAATTACAAGCGATTCCTCACTTAGGGTTCGGTACCTGAGCGGTGGGTCTTTGGGTTCTATTGAAGAGACTTTTATTGCCAGCCTTAACATTGGCGATAAGTTCTGGTTTGCCGGACGGAATCTGGAATTGATACAAATCAAAGAAAACACCGCTTTTGTTAAAAGGGCTAAGGGTTCAAAATCAAAAGTACCGAGCTGGCAAGGCGGGCGCATGTCCCTTTCTTCGAATATGTCCAGAATTCTTCGCAGGACTATGCAAAAGGCTATTTCGGGTAATACAGGTATGGTTGAGCTAGATACCATCGCCCCTATTCTTGATGTACAAAAAGCCTGGTCTATTCTCCCGAGTGAAAATCAATTTCTAATAGAGAAGAGTTTTTCAAGAGAAGGTTGCCATGTATTCTTCTATCCTTTCGAAGGAAGATATGTACATGAGGGAATGTCGGCTGTTATTGCTCACAGGATCTCAAAGATGACTCCTATTACTTTTTCGATAGCCATGAATGATTATGGATTTGAGTTATTATCAGATCAGGATATCCCCATAGAAGAAGCATTAAAAAGTGATGTACTCTCTGTGGATCATCTAACTGAGGATATTCGAGCAAGCCTTAACAATAGTGAGTTGGCTAAAAGAAAATTCTGGGAAGTTGGGCAGGTAGCTGGATTAATCTTTCATGGTTTCCCGGGAGAGCAGCGCAAAACGAAACACTTAAGAATGAATTCAAGCCTTCTTTTTGATGTATTCACGCAGTATGAACCTGATCATCTACTAATTCGGCAAGCTTTTGATGAGGTCATGTTTTTTCAACTTGATGAAATCAGGTTAAGAAAGGTGATGATGAAAATTCAGAAACAAGAAATTGTGTTAAATCATACTGAACGATTTACACCTTATGCATTTCCCATAATGGTAGATAGATTGAGGGGCAAACTTAGTTCTGAAAAACTAATCGATCGAATTAAAAGGATGCAGGTGCAACTTGGGAAACACGTTAAATGATATCTAAAAAAGACTTTCAAATAGAACTTATCGGTCAAGAGTTTATTCTCACTCCCGAAAAAGCAATGTTCTGGATAAATCAAAGGACCTTAATTCTTTCAGATTTACATCTTGGAAAAACAGGACATTTTCAAAAATCGGGGATACCAGTTCCAAGTGGGGTAAATAATGAAAATCTTAATCGAATTGATTCACTTATAGAGCGATTTAAACCGAACCAAGTACTTTTCCTTGGTGATCTTTTTCATAGCGACAAGAACATTGAATGGGAACTATTCAAAAATTGGCGTACCAACTACTCTTCTCTTGAGATGATTTTAGCTATGGGTAACCATGATTTTTATTCCCCTGAAGAATATGAGGCATTAGGGCTCATTTGTACATCTATAATTGATAGCGTTCCATTTACATTTTGTCACGATTATACTTTGATTGATTCTTCCAACAAAAATTATACGATATCCGGGCATATCCATCCTTCGGTTATTCTTAAAGGGAAAGCACGTCAAAAGCTTAGAATACCCTGTTTCTATTTTGGAGAACAATTTGGATTACTACCTGCTTTTGGTGGATTTACAGGTACTCATCCAATTACACCTAAATCCGGTGAACAAGTCTATGGAATCGTAAATCAGGAAATTGTCAGAATGATCTAAATTTGTTACATCCTAAAAGAAAATAATCTTATCGCTTTTTAAACCCTTATTGAATAGTAAATTACAAGACTTGTTACACTCTCTCTTGTAAGCTTTTACTCATTAGATTTACGCTTATAGCAATGATGAAGGCGACTGAGAATCCTTGATTTTCTGGTTCGAACATTTGCACTGCTTAGCCCAAATTCCTCTGTAGCTTCATCTGTAGTTGCATCTGGCTTATCAATAAAATATTCAATAAACCGTCTTGATTTAGCTTTGAGTTCGTTTAAACAATCTTCAAGAATTCGCTGTCTTTCTTGATCTAATAGGTTTTTTATTTGCTCTTCTGGTTCATAAAGTACATTCAGAGCTTCTTCTTCATACTTAAATTTATGCTCTCTTTTACTATATCGTAAATACTCATGTCTGCATGATTTTATCAGATAACTAAAAATATATTTTTTCTCCTTAATGTTATCTTTTCTAATCTGTTCAAAAACATCAAGAAAGGCTTGTTGAACACATTCTTCTGCTGAATAACGCTCGGCATTCATTACTACCACCAGATAATCCTCTAACCTTGGTGTAAGTTCTTTTATTAGCCTCGCAGATGTAGTTTCGTCTCCTTTCTGAAGAGCTACAACTAACTCAGAATAATCAACTCTGTTTTTTGTCAAAAGAAACGACTAAAAGTTATTGTTAAGTACTACTTCAAACTCAAATTCTGAATAGCTATTTCGCAGAGAATATAAAACTCTACTTGATACTTAAAAACTATTATATGATTCAAATTTGGCTCTTTTTAGAGCTTAGATTAAGAAATCTTAACAAAAATTTGGTGTGTTTGAGTTTTTTAGGGTAGGTTAAAAGTGTAACAAAAGAGGTGAAAAAATCTCTTTATCTGGACTATAAATATAAATTTTAAAATCTAAGTAAAGATCATTTTTTTCGTAACAAATTCGATATAAAAAACTCTTTATCTGGACTAAAATTACAATCTAAAATCAAATACAATTTATTATGAAATCGCTTAAGTCTCTATTTACCCTACTTACTCTCGTTGCTATCTCTTTCGCCTGTGCTCCGGCCAACCAAACCCCGGCTACCACCGAAGCAACGCAACCTGAAGTAGAAATCACCATCACCGACGATGATGCAGCTTTCGCTGGCGGTCCTACCCGACCTATCCTCACTAAACCCGTCCTTTAATTTTAACCTTTATTTAATCCTAATTATAAAATCCAACAATCATCATGAAATCGCTTAAGTCTCTATTTACCCTACTTACTCTCGTTGCTATCTCTTTCGCCTGTGCTCCGGCCAACCAAACCCCGGCTACCACCGAAGCAACGCAACCTGAAGTAGAAATCACCATCACCGACGATGATGCAGCTTTCGCTGGCGGTCCTACCCGACCTATCCTCACTAAACCCGTCCTTTAATTTTAACCTTTATTTAATCCTAATTATAAAATCCAACAATCATCATGAAATCGCTTAAGTCTCTATTTACCCTACTTACTCTCGTTGCTATCTCTTTCGCCTGTGCTCCGGCCAACCAAACCCCGGCTACCACCGAAGCAACGCAACCGGAAGTAGAAATCACCATCACCGATGATGACGCTGCTTTTGCTGGCGGCCCTACCCGACCTATCCTCACTAAACCCGTCCTTTAATTTTTTCTTTTTTTGGTGTGAAAGAATGATCTGTGTGGTGTACATTCTTTAATGAAATTCATAATTCTATTATTTGGGTTATTTTTAGGTACAGAAGCAAGTTTAGATGAGCAGCTCATTAACCAAACCTATAAGTATATTGAAGCAATAGAGAAGGAAGAAAATCTCACGGAAAATTTCTGGGCCTTAAATGAGATTTTTAGCTCAACATGCCAGATACATAATTCTGTTTCACGAGCTATTTTCGGATCGACTAGTAGTATTAGATATTTTTTTTCTGAATATGGGTGCGGAGAAGATGAAGCTTCTAATAACACTAATAGACTTTTGAGGTTAAGTAATTTTGCCCTAAACCATGGTGACGTCAAAATTGCAAGTCTATATATCCTGTTAGAACCATCTGAAGTTCAAAGAACCGAGTTTTTTCAAAATTTTGACAGTAGTTGGTCTGAAAGTATTGATCAGAGAGAACTAGGATTACTTAGTAGTATTAATAACAAAGTTAAACTAGATATCAATGTTCTTCTAAATCCGGATATAGATTTAATCATAAATAGTATTCTGTTCACAAATAATACCAGTTATCTTCTCGATTCTGATTTTTTAAACTCTCTTGCTGAAACCTGGATTGAATACTTTAGGAAAGAGGGATTTAACAATGATCTTATTGATTCTATCCGCCTCATCAATCTTATGACTATTTTTTTTGAGATTGACCGCTATGAGGATTTGCAATATCTCTTACCTTTCATAAGTACAGAAGAGCTTTTCCCAATTTCAACTAATCTATCTCGGTATTTAAACATAGCCAACTATTCTCTTATCATAATTGGAAGATATGATGAGTCACTCCGGATCTTGAGAGAACAACTTATTCCATTATCAACATACCTAGGCTTCACACAAATGTATGAACAAGCTATATCTAGGAAAGCATTTAGCCTTTATTCATTAGGAAAGTTTGATGAAGCCAGGGTTGAGTATGAAAAGCTGTACAATGATCCAAACAGCTCCATTTCCAAATCTGAGTTATTCAATAACCTCAGTCTCTGCTATAGAAAACTTGGCCAAAAGAATAAATATTTAAATATGCAGTTCGATGCATTAATACAAGCCCAACAAGATTCGGTGTATAAACACGAGCTTATCATAATTCAAAACCTGTTCAGTTACTATACCGAAATAAAAGATGTTCAAACAGCTATTAGCTACCTAAATCAAGCAGAGAAAATTGCAAGTGATAACCACGATCGTTATGAATTAGCCATGCTTCATTTCTTTTCTGGCAGTTTTTATTGGGATTTTTTTAGTGATGCAAAAAAAGCCTTACAAGAACTTCAATTGGCTCAAACTGAATTAGATTCTGTCAATCATTTCAGTGACTATGTAAGGGTTCTGAAACAGGAAGCAGAAATTCTAGCCTCAATCAAGCAATGGGATAAAGCTTCTCAGAAATACCATAACTTAAAAGAACTTTCCATTCGAAGTTCAAATACCTCTTTCTATCTGGAGGCATTAATAGGGCTTACTAAAATTGCTTTTGAACAGGAAAATTTAACAGAGACATCCGAATTACTATCTGAAATCAAAATATACCCCCTCGACAATATTGAGTTTGAGCTTTTGGTGGATTACCGAACCATTGAGGCAAGATACCTTCAAAAACAAGGCGATTTAAGAGGCGCTTTTTTGCAGTTAGAACCTGTAATTGATCAAATTGTTAATCGAGAACGAACGAATATCAATTCACAAACAGGGTTCTGGTCTATACAGCCAGAATATTTGGAGGCCTTCAACGCGCTCATCAATATGGCTCTGGAGTCTGGTCAATTCGCTAAGGCAGTACAGTTGTTAGATGAAATTAAAACAATAAACGATGCTGCCTTATATAACAGTCCAATTCTGAGGGCCAAGAGATTATCCGAGCTAGACCTTGCTCAGGATCAAATGTTAAACAACCGTGTTCTCGATCTTAGAACTCAGTATCTAAATGTGTCATCGAATTCTAAAAAACTGGAACTGAAAGCAGAAATTGATCAGTTACAGGCTCAACGAGAACAGATCTTAAATAAAATCAGGAGGAATACTTCACTTGAGCCCCCATCAATATGGGCAGCACAGCGCAAACTTTCGGATGAAGAACTCATAATACATTTTGCTGAGGTAGGTAATGTATTGTATACAAGCTATATCTCCAGAAATGATATAAAGATTGTACCAATTGAATTTAGTTCTGAAGCAAAACAACTATTTATTTCTGGCGCTGATAACCTTGCTTCAGCAGAAACTGATTTAAATGAACTTCATCAAATTTATAATACACTTCGCCTTGAGCAAGAAATTCCTGAAGGCATTTCTAAGCTTACTGTTATACCTGACAACTATCTATATAGAATTCCATTAGAGGTTCTCCCGATCAAAAAGCCAGAATCAGCAACTAGCTATGGCTCTACCAGATACTTAATTGAGGAGTACACTATTAAGTATTTCACTTCTTTAAATGAATTTCAGGATAACACCAGAAAGAAAAAAACTAGTCATGGAATCAGCTTTTCTGCGTTTGCACTTTCCAATTTTGAAGCTTCTGGAAATGATCGCTTAGGTTCCCTTCCCTTTGCAACTAAAGAAGTGAGAGAAATAAGTTCGCATATGGTAAATTTTGAAGATCAGGAAATTTTCCTCGAGAGGAACGCTACCAAATCTTCATTCTTAAATATGGTATCAAACTCGGAAATCATTCATGTCGCCACTCATAGTGAAGTTTCCGAACAAGACCCTTTATTTTCTACCATTTATTTACGAGATGATTCTAATGACGGATTTTCTCCTTTATATGCTTATGAGCTCTTTGATGCAAATATGAACAATCAATTTATTATGCTGAATTCTTGTAGCTCGGGCTCAGGTAGCTATATACAAGGTGCCGGAGTTGTAGGAGTTAGCAGAGCATTAAGATATGCAGGAGCCAAGAGTCTGGCACTTAATTTATGGTCAGTTAATGACAAGTCGGCTTCCGAGTTTGCTTCCGTATTCTATTCTGATGTAAATGATGGTATTTCAAAGGAGGACGCAATTAGGTCTGCCAAATTGAACTTATTAAAAACCGGAAATGCTAACCCTTATTATTGGGGAGCATACATGCTTATAGGAAATCCTTCTCCTCTAACAAAAAAGCCAGCTAGTGCTGGCTTATTGTATCCAATATTCTTTGTAATAATTATTGGAGGAATCTTTTTAATCAGAGAAAACTCGTTTTAGGATTATCGGCTTTCTTCAAAAGCATCCAGGTAAGTCTTAGCGATCCTGCTATATCCCTGATCAAGCTCATATACATTTCTAAATGCAGATTCTGCTTTATCTAGCATACCTAATTGAAGATAAGTATTGGCTAAATACCAATATCCTTTATCCAGATTTTTTACGTCAATAGTATTTTGACTTATAACTCTTTCAAAACTCAAGAGAGCTGCGTCATATTCACCGTAATTATATTGAATTGATCCGAGAGTAAGAGAAATCTCTGCTACTAAATCCGGATCTTCAGTGCGGTCTATTTCTCTCTCGAGTAAAGTTACTGCTTGTTCTACATTTCCATTATTAGCTAGTTCAATAGCCTCGGCAATAACTTCAGTCGGGGTGAATAATTCGCTATCTCCACGAACCTCCCCCAAATCAAGTTCATTCACGGCCTGAAGAGAGAAGGTTTGGTCATTACCAGAGAAATTGATAACACTTATAACTCCAATTATAATTGCTATTGCTGCTGCTGTTCCATAGCTGGCAATTTTACGCAGTTTGTATACCGGAGCTGTATTCTTATTAAGCCTTTGTGATTCAATAACTGCTTTAATGTTGGCAACACTTTTAGTGTAATCCAAATAGTAACCGTCTTGTATTAACTCAGCCCAAAGTTCGTCGACTTGGTCTTGGCTTAGCTTTCCATTAACATATAAGTCAATTTTATGCTCCAAGTCTTTTTTGACATTACTTTCTATCATTATCTGATCGTTAGATATTGGTTTATTGTATTTATCTCATTTATTGGGATTTTTTTGATTGAGCAAAAAATACCGTCTTTTTTTGTTCACTTCTCTACAATATCTATTCCCTATAAAATTCAGCAATCGAATTATTTGCTCGTTAATTTGATTGCTTCAACTTTAAGAGAAAGATGTTAACTAATTGTTACACCAATAATTGAAATTATTTTTTAACTATTAACTGAACTAAAAGAGATGGTTAATTCGATAAAATGACAAACTTTAAGATTTTCTAATAAACCTATTCTCTCAATACTTTATTACCTAACTATCAATGAAAATAAAATTATTACACTTAAGAATACCCGCTCTTCTTATCTCCATTTTACTTATTAACTGTAGTTCTTCAAACGAAGCTTATCTCTCAGGCTCGATCGATTATATTGGAAATACTAATGCATATGTAGAAATCCCTCCTCTCCACTATAAATATTCAATTAAAGAACAGTACAATCTGGAGTTGGAAGGAGGAAACTTTGAGCTTTCTATCCCAGCTGATAAACCTATGATTGTCTGGTTATCGATTCAGGACGAGTCGTATCCTATTTATATAGAACCCGGAAAATCTTCTTCAATTACTATTAAACGAGCGGCATTTCCATTTGAAGTAGCCATTTCAGGAGATCATGAGAATTTAAATCTGAACTATCAGGAGTACCTTGAGGAAATAAATGGCTTAGACGCAGCTATTAAATTAGAGATGGATAAGTTTAAAGTTGGTCAAAAAAACTCAGCTCTTGCTTACAGTAAAGAAAAGCTAAGTCGTGCAGAAAAATACCTAAAAGGAACGCTCTTTGATCCACTCTATCAAAAAGTAGTTGGCGAAGATTTAGTATTAAAACTAAGAGCTGTTGAATACTCCGACCGCCATATTGGAAATTATGATGTAGATACTGCTCGACAAAAAGTTATTCAGGAGGCCGTTTCTAAAGACTTCTTCAGTCTTGATGTGCTTGAGTCTCAACGAGCCGGAATAAGGGACTTTACGCATTATTACTCCAGGACTTTTGGAGTGTATGATAGTGTAGTAAATGCTTTCCAAATGAATCTTGCTGAATATGATATCAAGCAAGTTGCCTATCCTGAGCTGGACGAAAAAAGAATGCAGGTGATTGAACACATTGAAGATCAGGATACAAAAGCTTATGCAGAAATGTTTTTAGTTGCAGAGAGAATTGGAGAGCAGCCATTCAGCATTTCAGAGCCTAGTTATTTAGCCTACTTGGAAGATTACGCTGAATTTGAAGAATACACAGAATTTCTTGGTTGGTTTTACAATGAAATTAAATCCGTTTCCCCAGGTCAACCTGCCGTACCCTTTTCTATTTCAGATCTGGAAGGTAACATCCACACGCTTTCAGATTATAAAGGAAAATTTGTACTTCTTGATTTTTGGGCAGGATGGTGTCAACCTTGCCTGGAAGAATTTCCGCACATGAGAGAAATATATAGTAGCTACAGTAGAGACGATTTTGAAATAGTAGCAATATCCACAGAAGTAGATAGTTTGGTTTGGGTACAAGACATCACTCGTTTTAAAAATCCATGGCCTCAACTTTATGGTGGCGATGGTATGCAGCAAGAAACTTTCAAAGCGTATAAAGGAGGAGGAATTCCTTTTTATATTTTGGTAGATCCTGATGGAAATATCTCAAGATATAATGATATTCGTCCCTCTTTCAATTTTACCGAAGTACTTGATAACTTAATAGAGCAATACAACAATTCATCTTCTACTCCATAATGAGACTTAAAGCACTAATTGTCCTCTCTACCATTCTACTGGGTTGCTCTGCCAAACCCGTTGAAGAAGCCTATGAAACCTCATACAGTGATCAAGAATTAGGCCAGCTCCTGGTTGTAGGATTCAGAGGTACAGAGATTGATTCGGAAAGTAGCATCGTTCAGGATATCAAAAATTACAACCTTGGCGGTGTTGTTTTGTTTGATTACGATGTTGAATCCAAGACTTATGGAAGAAATATAGAATCTGACGATCAACTTCTTAAGCTTGCCAGCGCTCTTGTAGCTTACTCTTCCACCCCTCCTATTATTTCTATTGATCAGGAAGGAGGAAAAGTTGCCCGATTAAAACCGAGCATGGGATTTCCTAAAACAGTTTCTGCACAATACCTGGGGGAAATAGATAATGAAGATTCAACCCGCTTTTATGCCCGAAGCATGGCTCAGGAATTCATGGTAGTTGGTGTAAACACTAATTTTGCCCCGGTACTTGATGTAAATACAAATCCGGATAACCCTGTTATAGCAAAATACGAGCGAAGCTTTTCCGACGACCCTTACAAAGTAGCGGAGCATGCGGGCTATATGATTGATGAGTTTGATGTAGAAGGAATATTAACCGTATTAAAACACTTTCCGGGACATGGCAGCTCTTCAGAGGACTCCCACCTGGGAGTTACTGATGTTACAAATAGCTGGAGCCCTGACGAACTTATTCCCTATCGAAAGCTATTCGAAGAAAAAAATATTAATGCAGTAATGACTGCCCATATTTACAATGCTAACCTCGATCCTGATTGGCCAGCCACAATGTCTCCTGCTACAATTAATGGACTATTGAGAGATTCTTTAGGTTTTGAAGGAGTTGTATTCTCCGACGATATGCAGATGGAAGCAATACGAGCAGAGTATGGCCTTGAAACTGCTATTGAACAGGCGCTGAATGCAGGAGTTGATATATTAATCTTTGGGAACAATTTGGTCTATGAAGAAGACATCGTAAAAAAGGCTGTTAATACCATTCAGAAGCTTATTGCAGAAGACAAGATAAGTGAAGAAACGATTGATGCTGCACTTGCAAGGGTTGCCAAGCTAAAAAAAGATGTAATCGAAGACCTCTGTACATGTCTGAACTTTTAGCAGAGTTAGTTATTCAAAAAACAGAAGAGTTTGTAAAAGACTCTCTTGAAGGGGATAGTGGGCATGATTGGTGGCATATCCATAGAGTAAGGAATACAGCTCTTACTCTAGCCAAAGAGGAAGGTGTAAATGAACTTGTCGTCGAGCTAGCTGCCCTCCTACATGATATAGCAGATCATAAATTTCATGGAGGCGATGAGTTATTAGGAGCTAGAGTAGCAAAGAAATGGCTTAGAAATTTCCCCATCCCAGAAACAACTACAAACCATATTTGTGAGATTATTGCCCATATATCCTTTAAGGGAGCTGGTGTTTCCACCCCAATGGAAACTATTGAAGGACAAATAGTTCAGGATGCCGATCGGCTGGATGCCATTGGAGCCATCGGTATTGCAAGAGCGTTTTCTTATGGTGGTTTCAGGCATCGCGAGATGTACAATCCAGACATCCCTCCTGTTATGCATTCTTCTTTTGAAGCTTATAAGAACAGTAAAGGGCATACTATTAATCATTTCTACGAAAAGCTCTTTCTACTCAAAGACCGAATGAACACAAGCTCAGGAAAGAAGATGGCTGAAGAACGTCACCACTTTATGGTTGAATATGTAGAACGATTTAAAAATGAGTGGAAAGGACTACATTAAAGGCTCTAATACTAAGTGAATCAATGGCCAGGTTCTTAAATCTTCTTAAACCTCTATTACTAGTTCTTATTAGTTCAATATTCGCAATCTTAATTTGTGAACTAGCTGTTCGGATTATCATTCCCCAAAATAAAATGGTGACCTGGCTTGAAATGCATGAAACCGGATTCATGATGAATCAATCGGGAGGAGAAGCATTTCAAGAATTTGATGACCGAAAAGCAGATTACAGATTCAATAAACACAGGCTCCGGGGAAAAGAAATTAATTTAGGAAAGGTTAACGTTTTAACCATAGGAGATTCCTTTACTTTTGGGCTACTTTTGAACGAAGAGCAAACCTATGTCCACCTTCTGCAGGAAAAAGCCGATGAATACTTCCCTGACTCTCTTCAGTTTTTAAACGGAGGCATTGGTGGTTCAGGCCTAGGAGACTGGCCTGGGTGGCTTGATACTCATGGAATCGACCTCGATATCGATTACCTGGTTTATTTCATGAATAGTGATGATATAAATCGAGCTCTGTCGAAAAATTTATATGTATATGATGAATCATTACCGGATTCACTAGAAAAATCTCAGCGCTGGACTCCTCGAGCTATACTACCCTATCTAGCCCATAAGAAATGGTATCGTTGGATACAGGCAAATTCTCAGCTTGGCAACATCGTAATTAAGCTCCTCTGGAGGAACTTATATTTCAAAGATCTGACTAAAAATTTTGACCCTCAAAAAAGTACCGTGAGAATCCCTGATTTGGATTCGTTTTCTGAAGAATCAGACTATTCCACTCTTCTTGGCACTGCTATTCTAGATAAAATAGAAAACTGGTGTACCCAAAATGGATGTGAGTTTATTGTAATAACGACTGGTTTCTTTGAGGAAAAGAAAATGTCGATGTATGACCAGCAATTTTACAAGTGGTATCAACTCTCCTCTGATCAGAAGGAAAACTTTTTTGATAACTATGCTTGTGTTCAAGACAAAATTATTTCAAGTTTGGATGAAATAAAAATCCCCGGCGATTCGCACCCAAATGAAGAAGGAGCACAAATTATCGCAAACTGTACTTGGGAGAAACTTATTACTACATTCGAAAATAACTAGCACAACTATCCATCCATGACTCTTACCCAGCTTTCATATATAGTAGCAGTTGATAAATACCGGCATTTTGCAACTGCAGCTCAAAAAATCTATATCACTCAGCCTACACTTAGTATGCAAATCCAGAAGCTGGAAGATGAATTAGGGGTTTTGATTTTTGATCGATCTAAAACACCAGTAATTCCTACTCAAATTGGTGAAGAGATTATTGAGAAAGCTAAAATCATACTTCGAGATTCCAAAGAAATCGAAGATGTAGCTGCACTTCGAGGAGACGAATTACAAGGTTCCTTCAAAGTGGGTATCATCCCGACTGTTGCTCCTTACCTAGTGCCTTTATTCTTAAAAAATTTCTCAGAGCAGCATCCTAAAGTAGAACTTACTTTCCAGGAGATGCTTACTTCTGAATTACTGGAGAATTTACATGACGATCATATCGATGTAGGGATTATCGCAACTGCAACTGATCAACATCTTTTTGAGGAAGAACTATTCCTTGAGCCCTTTCTTGGCTATATCTCCAACATGCATAAATTTGCTTCCAAGGATAAACTAGACTTAAAAGATCTGTATAAAGAAAACCTTTGGTTGCTCAACGAAGGCCATTGCTTCCGGGATCAGGCGATTAAGATTTGCCGAAAGGATAACGAGAAGCAGAATAAAGGCAATATCCAATTCCAAAGTGGAAATCTTGAAACCTTAAAGCGATTGGTTGAACAGGATTTCGGTATCACGCTTATGCCTTACCTATCTATGGAAGATCATGATACTCGATGTGCGAATGGTATAATCAAAGAGTTCAATGATCCAGTACCTACCCGCAAAATTCGACTGGTTTACAGCCGGGAGTTTTTAAAGAAGAATCTGATAGATGCTTTAGGTACTTCCATAAAGAATTCCATTCCTGAATCATTGAAAGTTCAGAAAGAAGAACTGGTAGTGGAGTAATATGAAGTGAGAGGTGAAAGGTCAGATACTTTCACTCATCACCTCTCTTCTTTCTCTTACCCATTCAATCTATGCTCTGCATAATGATACATTGCATCCCGCATGAATTGAGCCGTTCCTTTCGCATGTTTGTCATAAAATTCACTGAATTTAGGATCAGAGACATACATATCTCCCAGTCCTTTAAATATCTCAGCGGAAGTTTTATAAAACATCTCATTAGCCCGGTGCTGTCTCTTCATGAGAGCAATGACACCCTCAGAGTCTAAAGGACTACCGATTAACGTCGACATTTCTTTGGCGATAGTCTCCATCTCCTGAGAAACCGCTCTGGTGCCTTCCACTCCCATCGCTTTTATGTTATTCCACGATTCAGTCACGACCTCTTTGTCATAACTCTCTTCTACTTCTTTATACATGGCTACTACCTCTTCTTTAGAGAAACCATCATATAGATCTTGTATGTTCATTGTTATGTCCTCTTCCAGGTTATTTATGGTTTTGTCGATGGTTTGAATTAAGGTTTGAAGTCGATCAGTTTGCTTCAATAATTGAATTCGTTGGAATTTGAGCGCTCTTAGTTGATCAAAATTTGGATCGTCAAGCACTGGTTTGATTTCCTTTAATGGAAATCCAAGTTCCTTGAAAAACAATATCTGTTGAAGCCTATGGAGCTCTTTTTCTCCATAGTACCTATAGTTTGAATAGGCACTACGATTAGCTGGTTTTAACAACCCGATTTTATCGTAATGATGCAGGGTTCGAATGGTAATTCCAGCCAGACTAGCCAGTCGACTTACTGAATACTTTTCCATGACAATGTTGTTTGTTCATCACCAAGATAGGAACTGACGTAAGGTTAGAGTCAAGGAGATAATGAATATTCAACAAATAAGTCATGCTGAACTTGTTTCAGCATCTTAAGAAACGGCTCTGATTAAGAGCCTAGTTATGAATAATTTATAAGCCCTACAAAGATCCCGGAATAAATTCTGGATGACTTGGGCTACTCATCTAAATATTGGACAAAAGCATCAAAATAGCGTTGCGCCACTACTCGGGCTCCTTCTTCATTATAGTGTAATGCATCAGCCATATATTCATCGCTCCAGTTAGCAGACATATCTACTACTATCACAGGAGATGAGTTTGTGCTCTGTTGTTCTGCTACAGTAGTAATAGTAGCATTAAATTCATTGAGGAGTTGCTCTTGTTCTGGAGTTATAGCATCAGAACGAGCTGGAGCAATTTGTTCAAGTACAATTACCAGATTTTCATTTGTAGCCTGTAATTGGTCAATAATCTCATTAATATTTTCTATTACTTCAGAAATAGGGTCTTCAGCCAATAAGTCATTACCTCCTATACCCAATAAAACAATATCCGGTTGAGGAACAGAAAGTAAGATGAAGTTCATTGTTCTAAGAACATCCTCTGTCTCAAACCCAACAACTCCAGCATGATCATCATCAAATGACCTTCCCTGGTAATCTGCATAACCACCTACATGATCTGCATCTGTGTACGGCCCAACCATGTCGAACTCTAGTTCAGAATCAACCAATAATTTCCAAAGTTCATAGCGATAGCTCTCAAAAGCTGGACGTGCACCATCTACTCTTGAATCTCCAATAGGAAGAATCTGATTTAAAGAGGTATCGGGTGCGACGGGATCTTCGTTATCGCAAGAATACACAGTAAAAAGAAGTACTAAAAAGAGAGCTAGTTTTTTCATGAAAATAGTTTTATTGGTAGAAGTTACATCTCTGAAACAACGGAATAAAGAGTTACGCTACTTTAAATGCCATGCTGAACCTGCCCTCCGAATATATTCTTCGGGAGGCTGGCTTGTTTCAGCATCTTAAGAAACGGCTGTGGTCAAGACATAAGTGATAAACAGCTTTTAAACTCCACAAAGATCCCGAAATAAATTCGGGATGACTTTAGAGGCAAGCATACTAGGACGCTTACGCCAGCTTAGGAATTCTAATCCATTAGCCTAAACCAATCTTTTACTGTAAGCTCCAATCTCACGACTTCATCATCTGCTAATGGACTGCAATGTGCAATTGGTCCGCGAAGTTGATTTAGATTTGTCATAATTCGTTGAAAAGATCTTTTTCCACGTTGGAATAATTCATCGAATGCTTCCCAATTACCAATAACTATTTGACTTAATTCCCCAAAAGTAGTGTAATCAATTTTTTCATCTGACCTAATAGTAAAACCTGAATCTTCATCTCTTTTTATATTAGTAGTTACGTTGGTTTTTATAGTCTCGTCAACTTGATTTTCCCACCAGTCCTCTCCGTATTTTTCATACATCAATTCTGAGATTAAAGTCCTTATAGATTTCTCAAGACAATAAAAAACCTCGTAATGCTCAGCCATTAATTTAGCTTCTATTCTTAGGTCTGAGCCAAATTGCAGATAATAATCTTTTCTTTGAACTTCAGCTTTTTTTTCTCTTTGAAGATCTAAGTCAAACTCTTGTTCAACCTTATCCAGGTGATGTTCGGTTAAAGAATTTGCAACAGTAAATAATTTTATCTTATCGATATTACTCATCTAACAAGTTTTCCTTCAATGATTTAAATATTGCATTATAGATTGCCGGATCATCTGTTTTGGGGAGTACAAGATTAATTGTATAGTTTAATCCTAGATTTAAATTATTTGAATTGGTGCTTTTTTTTGTGTTGATCCTGTAGGAGGTGGGCTTTCAGAATCATTTTCTTCTTCATCAGGAAGACCAGAAACACTGCTTTCAAAATTGGCAAAATCTTTTGCATACTTATATGTCCTAACGATATACTTAAGCACAGCGTCATCGTGGGCCTTACTTGTAATCTCACCAATTAATTTGGTTAATTCCTTATCATCTAAATCGTGGGCATACTCGTTCCTTGTATACAATTCGGAATAACCAATTCTGAGTGCTCTTGCCATTGCAGAACCCCGGTAATCTGGATTCCTAAAGTTCTTATATATTTGTGTTGGAGTACCATCATCATTTAACATCCCACATTTTTTTGCCCAAGAAATAAATCTCCTCTGATTTCCTCCAGGGAATCCGAGCTTAGTGCCCAAGAAATCACTATTAAATGATACCGGTACAGTAGCAGAAACAATTTTTTCTAAAATTTTTGGTAGTGATCCTGGAGTTGGTAGATAAGGTAAGTTGATGCTCATTTCTCTTTGCCAATATATTTACAGTTCTTATAATTATACTTAATGTGTGTGATAAATGATAGATATTGATACACTTAATATATCTAGCAATTTTTAATTCTTTATGGTCATAAAAAATCTTTTTTGATCCCTATGACATAATGTTGTCAGTCTGCTTCTCTATCTTTTCTTTCCAAAATCGAATGTTCTTTGTTGGATATTGTTTATCAATTTATAACGTCATCCTGAGGCTACCGCCGAAGGATCAGCTTACTTCTTAGAATTGCTGATTCTTCGCTATGCTCAGAATGACTACTAGACTATGCTCAAAATCAGAAAAGCAGGATATCACGGCATACTACTCCCGGAAGTGGGAGTTGGACTAGACTATTCGGGAACCAAAGCCCAGCATATCTTCATCTCCCATGCTCATGCCGATCATGTTCCTCAAAACAAAAAATTAAGCGTTTACGCTACCCCTCCCACTGCCAGCTTTATGAAACTGAGAGGATTCAGAGGTACAGTCACTCCCCTTCCTTTTGGGAAGCCACTTGAAACAGATACAGCGCGCATCACTTTCTATCCAGCCGGCCATATCCTGGGTTCAGCTATGACTTTTGTTGAAAGTGATTATGGCAATGTACTGTATACCGGAGATTATCGAACACCTCCATCCCCTGCTACCGAAGGCTTCGAACTACCTGAAGCTCAAATTGATACCTTTATCACCGAAGCCACATTTAGCTTACCGATTTATAAATGGAAGGCTGAGAAAGAGCTGGCAAACCAGATCAGGAGTTTCGCTTCTAAAAATCTGGAACAAGGCATTACTCCCATTTTTACTGCATATAACCTTGGGAAAGCACAAGAACTGATGTTCATTCTGAAAGAGTTAAATCATCCGATGCAAATTCATGGAGCCGGATATAAGTTGTGTTCTGTTTATGAAGAACATGGATTCTCATTAGGAAACTATGAAACCTATGACCGGGAAAGCTGTGAAGGCAAGATACTAATTTGTCCAAGTTCAGCACTTGGTACCGGCTTTGCCAGCAATGTGAAGAAAAAGAAAGTGGCATACTGTTCCGGATGGGCAGCCAATGAATCACGACAAACACAGCTTACGGTAGATGAACTCATTCCCATTTCTGATCACCTGGACTTCTTTGAACTGATTTCCCTTTGCAAGCAACTAAGCCCAAAAAAAGTGCTTATCACTCATACTCCTAATCCCAGGGTAGTACAGCATTATCTGGATGGTTTGGGAATTAACTCCGGTTTTCTGGATTTGGAGGCAGTGGATAATGAATAAGCAATTTGCCATTTCGAAACCTAAAAAACCCACCCCTCAATCCCCTCCATGGGAGGGAACGCTCTTCGACCTAAAATCGAACAAACTTATTAAGTCTCCCCTCTTTAGAGGGGAACAAGGGGTGTGTCAGTAATGCAAAAAGCTAATACTTTCCGGAGGCTTGCTGAAATTGCCCAAACCATTTCGAACACCCGGGGAAATAATGCAAAGATTAAACTGGGTGCTGACTACTTCCGTTCTATTCAAGCTGATGAGGATTTGAGACTTGCAGTCCGCTACCTAAGCGAAGGAGCTTTCTCTTCCGTTTCTGGAAAACGAGCTTCTGTAGGCTATAGAACTATTGCTACTCTGGCAGCCGAGTTCTGTGAAATTGATTATGAACTGGTATTCAAACCTAGTCGAACGGCTACCGGAAGTTCTTCAGAAACAATTCAACGTTTATTCGAAAATATTCCTGAAGCTAGAGAAAAGTGGTCTAATACTGAACTGGGCCTTCAAGAAGTCGATTCCATCTTCGAGCAACTTTATATCACTTCTAAAAGAGAGTTCAAGAATCAGATTCTTTGGGAAACCTGGACCAAACTGACACCTCTTGAAGTCAAATACTTCCTTCGAATACTGGGACAGGGTTCCCTCCGCATCGGGTTTGAAACGAAGAGTGTAGAAAACGCCATCTCCAAGGCCTTTAGTCAACCCCTGGAGCAAGTTCGATACGCCCGAATGATCACCGGCAGCATTGAAGAAACTGCACTCATGGCAAAAAATGATCGCTTGGGTGACGCCACTTTTGAGATGTTCAGTCCCATAGCCTTTATGCTCGCTTCTCCTATCGAAAGCAGAGCAGTAGAGAATCTTTCCGAATATATCGCTGAAGAAAAGTTTGATGGTATGCGATGCCAGGCTCATATAGCCAATGGCAAAGTGAAATTATTCTCCAGAGATCTGAATGAAATTACCGGCTCCTTCCCCGAGATTCTTGAGTTCTTCGAACAACGAAATGTACCTCCTATAGTATTGGATGGAGAAATCTGTGTATTCAAAGAAGACACCATCATGCCTTTTCAGATGCTCCAAAAACGAATGGGAGTTAAGAAACCGTCTGCAATACTCCTTGAGGAATACCCAGTGCTTTTCATCGCTTATGATATACTGTTTTTAGACGGACAACCTTTGTTTGACGAAACACTATCCGAAAGAAGAAAGAAATTAGAACATCTATCAGTTACACATACACTTCCGCTCACTTCACAAATGCTAATAAGTGATGAAGATGATGTAGAAGAGCTTTTCCAACGAGCATTGAACCATGGTAATGAAGGGCTCATGCTGAAACGAAAAGATTCAACTTATGAATATGGACAAAGAAAAAAGTCCTGGTTAAAAGTAAAGAAGCCTAGTGGTTCATTGGATACCGTAATGCTTTATGCTCATGCAGGAAGTGGAAAGCGAGGTGGAACCTATTCTGATTTCACATTGGGTATTTCAGTAAAAGATGATGAACGTTACGAAGAAGAATTCATTCCCATAGGAAAAGCTTATGGTGGGTACTCTGATAAAGAGCTTAAAAAGATGAACGCCCTCATTAAAGAAATTACTCTAGAGCGCTTTGGCCCCACCCTTTTGTTAAAACCGCATTTAGTAATAGAACTCGAATTCGAAGATATACAAGTTAATAAAAGAACAAAGGCTAAGTACACATTGCGTTTCCCACGGTTCAAAGCCATACGGTGGGATCTATCCCCTTCTGACGCAGATACTCTTAAAGAAGTGGAACGCCTGTATCAAGAAAAAATAAGTCAGGAACGAGATCGACAAGGTAAAAATCCATCATTTACCTTCTCTAGGATATGATTTAGTTACCCTACATATACCCTACATTTCTAATTATTTGTAACAATTCATTCTATTATCATCTTTGAATTAGCTTATCAATTAATACAGGGTATTATGAGTTATTTTTCAAAATACGTCGCGCGTAACGTTGCGATTTTTTCTTTTTTGATGTTTTCCACCCCGCTATTCGCTCAAAATATTTCCATTCCGGGAATTACGGGCGTCGATTTCGATACAACGGGAGGAAGCTATACCATTTCTTTTTCCACGAACTTTAATGTTCATGGAATAGATATTACTTCGTCTGGGTTAACTCTAAGTTATAATGACGTTGATGAAATACTCTCTCTTTATGGAACAGCTTCCGCATCTTTTGACGGAGAAAGTATGGACGTTGGTTTTGGAGATGCCGACACTCCCGGCCTGGTAATAACCAACGGGAGTCTTACAGAAGTTGCATTATCAATTACTGACGAATTTACCCTTCGGTCTCTGTCGGTAACTCCCGAAGGCCTGGGCTTTGAATGGACAGGAAGTACCAACTTTGCTATATATGGCGGCCTTACTGCCGAGTTGGGAGACGACACCTTTGATGCCGATGTGGGAGATCTATCTGATCCTGGCATAGTGATAGAAAATGGGGATATAATACAGATTGATATGAGTATCTCCGGAGAATTTTCTATCAAGCAGCTATCAATCACTCCAGATGAATTGACATTCATCTACTCCGAAGCAGATTCCCAATATGAGATTTATGGAAATGTTACTGCTAATTTTGATGGCACCCAGGTTGAGGGTGCTTTAGGTGATGAAGATGATCCCGGTTTTTTAATTGAGAATGGAGATTTAACACATCTCAACATTGGCGTTACAGCCGATTTCGATGTAAAAGGAGTAACTGTTTCTCCTGATGGAATGACATTCGAGTATGATTCCGGAAATGACTACTTCGAAATGTATGGTTCGGTTTCTGTTAAATTTGATAGCGAAGAAATTGATGCGACATTTGGCGATGCAGATGATCCCGGATTGGTTTATGAAAACGGAAGCATCAATCATGTAAACTTTAGCCTTACTGCTGATTTCGAAATTAAGAGCCTGGCTATTGTTCCTACCGATCTCACCTTTGAATATGACTCAGGAAACGATTATTTCGAGATGTATGGTGATCTTACCTTCAAAATTGGTAGTGATGAACTAACCGCCAATATGGGTGATGCTGACGATCCAGGTTTAACTTATGATAACAACAGCATACAACATGTGAACATTGGTGTAACCGCTGATTTTTCCCTGGAAGGACTCAAAATAAAGACCACTGATCTGGGTGCTGAATGGAATAGCGGATCAGACTATCACATTTACGGAGATGCAGATCTGAGCATTGATAGCGAAAACATAGACGTAGACTTTGGTACTTTCAGTGACCCCGGAATTGTAGTTCGAAATGGGAACCTCCACTCCTTCGAAGTAGATGTTAATAGCGACCTGAAGCTGGGCAACCTGGAGGTAGAGACCAAAGATCTGGATATCAAATACTCCAGTAGTAAATACGAAGTAACCGGTGAAATGTCGATTACCGAAGTATTCTCCCTTTCTGTTACTCTTGGTGAAGGAAGTCAGGGAGGTCTTGAGATTGACGTAAGTGGTTCTGAACCTCGCTTCAAAGTAGAAGCCCTGGAAATCGACATCGAACATGCTAACCTTGGTGCGATTGACCTAAAAAAACTCGATCTCAAGTTTAACAGTAGCGGGATTGAAGAATCAGATGTTAGTGTGGTATTCCCTCAGGGATGGGAAATTGATGCTGTTATGAAGTTCACAGGTAATCCTGCTAAACTGAACAGTATTGAAATTGATTACCGTGCAGATAACATTGGCGAAGCCATTGAAATCTTCGAAGGAGTTCAGCTAACCTTGTTAGGAGCATCGGTAGATAACCTTACCAAACCTTCAGAACTAACAGTTACGGGCTCAATTGAAACCATTTATGGGGGTGGGTTCACCCTTGATGGCAAATCAGCTACCCTGCTCCAGATGAGAGATGATGTAACCATTGAGCCGAATTTCTTTGAAATAAATGGCGATGTAAACGTTGGAGCCTACCGTTCCGGATCCGATTCATGGCATTCATTGATAGGAAGTGGGGACATTGACCTGTCTATTGGTACAATTACTTACTATCTGCCATTTGGAGAGTCTTTCTGCAACAGATTACCTGCAGGCTCTTGTTTGGTAAGAGAGTGGAGTGGTGTAAAGGCAAGTGCTAATATTAAAATACCAGGTGACCCTCTTATTGAGGCAAGTGCAACAGTTACCCTTGATACGCACCGAAATTTCGATGCCCTTGTAGATGTAGAATTCATTGTACCACATTGGGTTCCGTTTATCGGTGGCAAACACTATGGTAGTGTAGATGGTGCTGTTCGATACAAACATGGCGATCTGCACCATAGCTATGGCGCTGGCTGGGTTCGTATCAAAACCTTCTGGCACACTTACCATGTAGGTGCTGAGTACAACTTTGGTAGTAGAAAGGTATCAAAAATTGGTAGTGGCACCATCAGCAGTATTCAAAGGGAAATAAATGACGACCAAAGTAAAGCTGTTGCCGATGGTACTGCTCCTCAAATGGTCATACATACCTTTGATGTAACCGATCCAATGCCAAACACAATGCTTATTGAGATTGACTGGGCTGAGGCATCAGATTCTGCCCTAATCTCGGTAATTGGTCCCGGAGGAAATTATGAGTTAACTAAAGGGGTAGTTTTATCGGAAAATGACAGTACCACAACACCAACTCTTACTTATGAAGAGAACATGGATGTAGTATTCGGTGATACCTCTTCCATTTTCTTGTATACCTCGCCCTCAGCGTTCAATGAAGATTCGAGTATGGCCAAAGCTAAACTGTTAGATGGTCGGTATCAATTGGTGATTTCATTTTTCGATCAAGCAACAGCCATCGATTCAGTAACCTTTACTCCGTTATGGCAGGCACCAGATGTATCGATTTCCGCATCGAAAACAGATGACAATCGCTTTGAACTGGAAATGGACTATTGGAGTACACTACCCGATTCTACAATCCTTTCTTTCTATGTAGCTTCTTCAGCAGAAACTACCGATGGGAAATTAATTGATCATGTAGATGCAAGTAACTTTGATGAAGAGGGTTATGGAACAGAAACTTATGAACTAATCCCTGATTTTGTAACCGGAGCTGATACACTCTATTTCTACGGAATTATCGAGGATGGTGAGAATCCACCTGTGAAAACAGAAGTTACTCAAGGCTTTGCTTATCAACCGGATATCATCGGACAGTTAGTATTCCCTACAGGAGCTGATTCACTAAAAGAAAGGCAGCGTGTATTTATTGATGAAGACGTTGACGGCAGTTTTGATGTGGAATCTACCGGAGGCTTGGAGCTCTTTGCAATAACCGATTCCAGTGGCTTCTTTGCCATAAGCGGATTGACTTCAGATGAAGAATATGAACTACGAATCGTATTGCCCGAAGGGTATCGAATCGTTGGAGAAACCGACCGATTTGGTTCTGAAATCATACAGTTTGATGGAACTCCTCAAACTATTGTAATAACCATGGAAGCTTACACTGAGGAGGACTAATCATGAAGTTTCTGAAATATATCTTATCGACACTTTTACTTTGTTTCCTGGCAATTTCGACAAATGCACAGGACTTACTGGAATCTGAACAGCCCGAAACTGTGGAACATGCCCTTTATGGATGGTCTTCTGCCCTTGTAGGAGATTGGGCCATGGTGGGCGCTCCTCAAAAGGATATCGGCAACTACCAGTCTGCCGGATCCGTTTTGTTCTATCAAAAAACCAATAACGAGTGGAACATAGTGTTAGAAGCATCGCCACTTGGATTAACTGATTTTGCCAATTTTGGTGCAAGTGTAAGCTTTGGATACGATGATGCTCTTATTGGAGCTACGGGCGATCATGAAGGAGGAATACATTCAGGAGCTATTTATGCATATGAATACAATGACACGACCTGGATACAAACTCAAAAGCTGAAAGCTTCTGATACAAAAGCAGGCTCCAGGTTTGGAGTATCAGTAGATATCCATGGATCTATTGCAGTTGTAGGAGCGAGTCAGGCTACTGGTACTGAAATCAAATCCGGAGCTGCCTATCTATTTGAAAAAGTTGATGGCAGCTGGCAGCAAACGTATAAACTCATGGCAGAAGATGGTTCTTCACACGATTCTTTTGGCCATTCGGTTGTCATGGTTACCGAATCGATTATTGCAATTGGAGCCTATAACGCCGATGGTGCGACTGAAAGAACCGGGGTTGTATATATCTTCGAAAAAGAAGGTGAAGAATGGATACAAAACGCTAAACTTTTCGATGTAGCTGGTGCCTCCAGTGACCTTTTTGGGTATAGTGTTACCGCGTCTCAGGTATATGTTCAAAAAAGTAGTTCTCTTCAGTATTTCGGTGGATTCCTCTATATAGGTGCTCCGGGAACTATTAATGAAAACGGAAAAACGGGTTCGGTATACTTATACCAAAAAACAAGCGAAGACAGCTGGGAGTTAAACGAAGAATTAATCGAAGCAAGCAGCGAGCACAATGATCATTTTGGGATTTCTGTAGCGGCTAATGATTTTGGTGGTTTTTATGTAGGTGCCAGTCGGTCTTCACAAAGTACCGTTAGTAAAACAGGAACCGTATATCAGTATAGCATTTGGCCTTTCTTTGAAGAAACTCCTGATTCAGAGGCAAACATAATTAGCATCACTGAATCTGGAGAATTCGACAATTTTGGGTATCAAGTAGCTGCTGATGAACTAACATTACTTGTTTCTTCTCCTCATGCTGATGTGGATGACGCTACGAATTCCGGATCGGTTTATTTCTTTGATTACAGGTTCGTTTCCAATGAAGAAACACCAGGCGAAGAAATTATTGAATACAGGCTTGAGCAAAACTATCCGAATCCGTTCAATCCTACTACCACCATTAATTACCAGGTTAAGGATGCAGGAATGGTACGTTTAACGGTATTCAACCTATTGGGTCAGGCTGTACAAGTACTTGTGAATGAGCAGCAAACTTCAGGTACATACACTGCTACATTCAATGCTTCCTCACTGGCATCAGGCTTTTATTTTTATACGCTGGAAGTCAATGACTTCACCAGTACTAAGAAGATGATGCTTATTAAATAAGCAATTAAGAATGTTTCAATAATCAATTAGGAATTATTTGGATAGACCCACGATCGCAATCTAATTCCTAATTGGAACATTCTTAATTGTTAAATGCCTAATCCTTCCGAATTTTCTTTCCAAAAAAGACATCTATGAGAAGTCTACACATTTTTAAAAGTTACTTCAAATTCCTAAAATCAGTAAAAATTACTGAAGACTATGGAATCCTTTTTTATTCGGTGTGGCTTTCTTCTCATCCCTATTTGTTCCTTTCTAATCTTACCTTCAAAAGCTAACGCACAGTCATTTACCATAAGTGGTATTTCTGGTATCGAATTTGATACCTCTGACGGAGATTTTTCTATCAGTTATACTGATGATATAACTGTATTTGGTATTACTGTGAGCCCTCAATCACTTACCTTCTCCTATTCCTCTGCAGATAACCTTTTTGAGCTGGACGGTACGGTTGAAGTTTCTTTTGATGGAGAAACCATTGATGCTACCCTTGATTTGGATATTTCAGATGAAGAACTGGAGTCGATTGTCCTTTCAGTAAGCACAGATTTTGATCTTAAATCGTTAACAATAACCCCTACCGATCTTGGCTTCGAATGGTTAGGAGGTACAACTTTTGGAATATTTGGCGATGTGGAGATTACCTTTGACGATGAAACTATGACTGTTTCATTAGGTGATTCAGATGATCCAGGAGTAGTTATAGAAGATGGTACCATAACAAGCTTTTCAATTTCGGTAAGTGCAGATTTTGAAATAAAGTCCATTAGTATCTCTCCTGACGACTTAACCTTTGAGTATGATTCCGCAGAGGACTATATGGAAATGTACGGGGATGTAACCATTACCTTCGACGATGAAGAAATGGATGTGAGCCTGGGCGATGCCGATGATCCGGGGCTTATTATTGAAGACGGAACCATTACCCACATCAACTTTGAGGTAACCGCCGATTTCGAGGTTGAATCCCTGACCATCGCCCCGACCGGGCTAACCTTTGAATATGATTCCGGAGAAGATTATTTCGAGATGTACGGGGACATCGAGTTTGATATTGGAGATGATGCCGTTGTTGCCACTTTAGGAGATTCTGATGACCCGGGACTTATCATTGATAACGGATCACTTACACAAATAAATATCGGCATAACCGAAGACTTCACATTTTCAGGATTGAGTGTAAAAACAGATGATTTAGGTGTTGAATGGAAAAGTGATGGTGAATTCTACCTTTACGGAGACGCGAATTTAAGTGTAGACAACGAAACCATTGATACTGATTTTGGAACATCAAGCGATCCGGGCCTGGTAATAAAGGATGGAGAACTACATTCCTTTGAAGTAGATGTAAACAGTGATTTGACCCTCGGAAATCTTGAAGTAGAAGCTAAAGACCTTGACATCGCTTACTCGGATGGAGTCTTCGAAGTAACAGGAGAACTCGAGATTACCGAAGTATTCTCCCTTTCTGTAACCCTGGGCGATGATGACAATCCTGGCCTTGAAATTGATGTTAGCGGAAGCGAGCCTTCCTTTAAGGTGGAAGACTTAACCATCGAAATTGAAAATGCAGATTTAGGTACCATGGACCTAAAGAACTTCGTCTTATCCTTTGATGAAAATGGGATTACAGAATCAGAAGTAGATGTAGTATTTACCTCAGGTACAGAAATAGATGCCGTTTTAAAATTTACCGGAGATCCAGCTTCTATTGATGAAATATCTATTACTTACACTGCTGATAATCTGGAGGAAGCCTTAGAACTCTTTGAAGGAATCCAGATAGCGGAAATGAGTGGAACAGTTGGAAACCTGACCAATACATCTAATTTATATGTAGATGCGGACATCACGACCATTTATGGAGGCGGATTCACCTTAGGGGGAGAGTCGGCAACCCTTTTGGAAATGTATGACGCAGTAACCATAGATAAGAACGAATTTACCATGAGTGGGGACGTAAATGTAGGTGCCTACAAGGATGGTGATGATTGGAATAGTCTCCTTGGAGAAGGAGATTTTACTCTTGACGTGATTTTCCAGGATTACGTTGATACAACAAGTTCTGCAATAAGTATTCTTTATCGCATATACAAACTTCTAGGCTACTCAACTGATGGCATTGATAAGTATACCTATACTACTACTACTTATTCTGCTGGAGTATTAGCAGAAATAGATGTAAGTATCCCTTCTGATCCTATGGTTGAATTAGATGCCTCGGTGTATGTGAACTCCAATAAAGATTTTGATGCTTTGGTTGATGTGACCTTCTATGTCCCTAGCTCTATTCCTTTTATTGGAGGGGATAAACTAGGAAGTGTAGATGGTGCCATTCGTTATAAATATGATGATCTCTCTGATAGCTATGCCGCAGCTTGGACAAAAATCAAAATACTTTGGACCAAGTATTATCTAGGTGCCAAGTATAAATTTAGTAAGCAAAGTATAAGCACGTTCTCTGGTAAAAGTAACATCAGTGATATTGAAGACGATATTGAAGATGATGAAAGCGAAAAGGCGTTAAGCGATCACTCTCCCTACATTATAAGCTCTCACACCTTTGAAGTATATGCCGATCCGGTGACCCCTAATTACCTACAATTCATTGCTGACTGGGATTCTGAGATTGATAGCGTGCTGGTTACTGTTGTTGGACCAGAAGGGATCCATGAGCTCTCACGGGCCATTATGGTTTCTCAGGATGATTCCACCGGACAGCCGACGTTTGATTATGAAGAAAATATGACTTGGGTAACCAATGACACCGGAGCTGTATTCATTGTTCATTCAGCATCAGCCATGAGCGAAGAGGAAATCGGACATTCCAAGCTAGTGGATGGACGTTATCAGGTACTTATTTCTCTTCCCAGAGATCAGGCTCCCGACTCTGTATCTCTTGATGTGACTGATATCTATCAATATCCACTCATTGATTTGGAAGTCACACAGAATGAAAACTCATTTCAATTAGATGCCGATTACTGGACCGTTTTACCAGACTCAACTCACCTTACTTTTTACGTGAATTCTATTCGTTCTTTTGAATTGGCTCAAATTATTACCCACGTTGAAGCATCTAATTTTGATGAGGATGGATATGGAACAGAATCAATCACTATTTCCCCGGAGAATATCTCCGAGAGCGATTCTGTATACTTTTATGTGATGATTGATGATGGTATAAACCCTCCTGAAAGAACATTTACTACAACTGGTTTTTCTTTCTCTCCGAATGTCTATGGAACCGTTACATTTCCAGAAAATGCTGATTCCTTGAAATCAGGCCTCCGCGTATTTCTTGATCAAGATCAAGATGGTAGTTTTGACACCGAATCAACAGGAGGATTGGAATATTTTGCAATAACCAGTAAAGATGGAAAGTTTGCCATTCACAACATTGAAGAAGGGGAATATGAACTCCGTATTGTCCTTCCTAAAGGATATCGATTTACTGGGGGAACAGATCATAAATCTCACACTTTGATTGAATATACCGGCGATCCAATTGAACTAGACTTAGAAATTGAAGCTTATACGGAGGCAGAATAATGAAAACGCTTAAAACACTCTGTACCCTTCTACTCCTCTCTCTACTAACCGTTTCCGGATTCAGCCAGGATTTTCTCTCTTCAGAACAACCCGAAGCTGTCGAAAACCAGCTCTTTGGTTTCTCGGTTTCAGTTGGAGAGTGGAATGCCATAGCCACAGCTCCTCAAAAAGATATTGGGGATAAAAAAGCCGTTGGCTCGGCCTTCTTTTATATAAGAATGGGTGAAAACTGGGAAATCCAACAGGAAGTGAGCCCGGATGGGCTTCCGTCTTCTTCTAATTTTGGATTAAGTTCCAAAATAAGCTTTGACCAGGCCTTTATTGGATCATTAGGTAGTGAAAACGGAATCCTTATGCAGGAATCGGTATTTGTATACCAGCCAAATGATACTTCCTGGATACATACTCAAACGCTTCGTCCAAATGATGCAAAAATGGGGAGTCGCTTTGGCAGTGCCCTGGACATGAATCGCATTTACGATCTCTCGGTAATTGGCGCTTATCAGGCAGATGGTAATGACTCAAAATCAGGAGCTGCATACATTTTTGAATTAGAGAACAATGAGTGGATCCAAACGGCTAAACTTGTAGCCTCTGACGGAGAAGCCAATGATTTCTTCGGTCATTCTGTACTGCTACTAAGTGAGAACCTGGTCGCAGTTGGAGCCTATAATGCTACCGGAGCCTCTGAAAGAAGTGGTGCCGTTTATATCTTCGAAAAAGATATGGAAGGTAACTGGAGTCAGGCTGCCAAGCTTTATGACCCAAATGGTTCTTCCAGTGATTTATTCGGTTATAGTCTGGCTAAACAACTTCAAGTCTTTGTTCTTGTAAAAGATGCAGTACACGATTTTCATGGTGCCTTATTTGTTGGTACCCCGGGATCAAATAATCCGGAGGGTGTTCAAACCGGATCGGTATACTTTTTCAACAAGGACAATGAGCAATGGTTTATGTCTACCGAATTTTTTGATGAAACCTCAGGCGCCAATGATCACTTCGGTATTTCTATAGCACAAAGTGACCTGGCCGGGCTTCTTATCGGAGCAAACCGATCAGGCTTCGAAAACGAAGGGAAAATACATCACTACGGGATTTATGAAACCGACGGATTCCCAAATGATTTCGAGGTCTTTAGTTTCCCGGGAAACAGCGAAAACTCTGAATATTACGGAACCAGGGTTTCTACCGGGCAAAGTGGTGATATTTTAATTTCATCCCCCTTTACTACCGTTGATGGCTTAGAAAACGTGGGGCATGTAGAGTTTTATGCCTATGAACTTTTGTCTACCGATGAACCGCTTGGTGAAGTTATCGAGTACAAACTCGATCAAAATTACCCGAATCCATTTAACCCTAATACTACCATTAGCTATCAGGTAAGAGACGCCGGAAATGTAACATTGACGGTATTCAATATACTGGGACAAGCAGTACAGGTGTTAGTAGATGAGTATAAGGTAAATGGAACTTATAACGCACGTTTCGATGCATCCGGACTTGCATCAGGCTTCTACTTCTACACGCTTGAAGTAAACGACTTTACCAGTACCAAGAAAATGATGCTTATTAAATAATCAATTAAGAATGTTTCAATGATCAATTAGGAATTAGTTGAATACTTCCTATGTTCACACATTAATTCCTAATTGAAACATTCTTAATTGTTAATTGCATGAGTAGCTGGACCCTCAAATCCACCCCTCCCCACGATTGGTTTCTTTGCCTGGATGTACAATCCTATTTCGATCACGAACATAACCCGGAAACCATTTTTGAAGAAGGATTCACCCGTCCTATTCCTGTTGGAGACCGGGATGTCATTATTACTTCTTTTTTTAACGGTGACCCTGATCAACCGGAGTTCAATATTGAGTCGAAAGAATCGCTGAGCAAAGAGGAAATTGAGATGGCTAACATAAGCCTGGCTAAAATCTTTGGTACGGATATGGATGTTCGGCCTTTGTATGATCAGGCTGCAAGTGATCCGCTCTTAGGAGATAAGCTGGGCAACTTATACGGACTTAAGCGAATGACCCGGGCAAACCTATTTGAGGATATTCAAAACCGGATTGTGGAAATGCAAATGAACCACAAGCCAACCGCAAAAAAAATGATGTACCGGGTTAGGGAGACTTATGGTTCTGCTATTGAACATCAGGGAGGAACACTTCCTGCCTGGCCACGAGCTCATCAGCTCATGAAAGCAGATCCGGCTAATATCCGTAAACTTGGACCAACACTTCGAAAAGGCCAGTACCTGGTTGAGCTTGCTACAAATATTGTGGGTAGAGTAACGGATATGGATCATATTTCTAATGTTGATCCGGATACTGCGTATGATGAGTTTTGTGCTATTAAAGGAATTGGCCCTACTGCTGCCCAGGATTTAGTAATGATGCGAGCCCGAACCGATGCTTCCTTCCCTTCCAACTTTCAGAAAGGGGAAGAAAAAGGCCTTAGAAGATGGATTATCTGGAGTTATGGAGGTGATCCAAATCACACAACCGAAGAAGAATTCCAGGAGTACATCAAAAACTGGAAAGGCTATGAAAGTTCTGCACTGGAGTTCTTGTATGTGAATTGGATTCTAACAGAAAAAGAGAAGCTAGCCCAGAAGAGAAAAGCAAAGTAATCCCTTCTTTTTGTTGTCATTCTGAGGCTACCGCCGAAGAATCTAATTGAGTAAATATTCGGTTTGATCCTTCTGAAATATCCTCAGGATTACTTTAATAAGATGAAGTAAGAGTTAAGAAGGAAGAACATTGAAAAATTGATCATTGTCCTCACTTCTTCCTTTGATATTCTTTAATCGATATTCTTACTTCTTATCCCGCTTCCGGCTTCAGCTTCACTTTAAGGAACATATATCCAAGCAAACCACTAAGCAGCGAGCCTACAAAGATCCCTACTTTTGAATACTCGATAGTAGCTGGATCAGTAAACGCCAGTCCACCGATGAAGAGAGACATGGTAAAACCGATACCAGTTAAACAGGCGATTCCATAGAATACTGTCCAAACCTGGTTTGAATCGGGCAGTTTAACAATGCCCAGCTTGCTCGATATCCAGACCGAAAGCATAATTCCAATCTGTTTTCCGAGAAATAGACCAAACAGGATACCAAGCGTTAAGGTAGATGAGAACGCAGCTACGGCCTGTTCCGCAGATAAAGCCACTCCGGCATTAGCAAAGGCGAATACAGGCATTATGAAATAAGCCACCCAGGGATGCAGTTTATGTTCCAGCTTATGCAAGGGGCTTTCCAGTTCTTCCACATTATCTTCAATATGGTGCATCGCAGTTTGTCCATCCTCCTTCCCTTCTGAGGTTTGAGCGGCCCTCAACATATTGATTCCTTCTTCAATGTTATCCAATAGCTCACCCTTATTCCTTGGTGAAGTAGCAGGAATTAAGAACCCAAGTAACACTCCGGCAATCGTTGCATGCACTCCTGATTTAAGTACGGCCACCCAAAGCACCAATCCAAAAAACAGATACAACATCATATTTCGAATGTTGGAGAGATTCATAATCAATAGGATGACAAAAGTAACTCCGGCTACAGCAAGAGCAGTAACAGAAATCTTACTGGTATAAAATAGCGCGATTACTAATACCGCAATCAAATCATCCACTACTGCTACTGCGGTTAAAAATACTTTAGCCCAAACCGGTACCCTGCTTCCTAATAAAGCCAGTACCCCTATCGCAAATGCAATATCAGTTGCAATAGCTATCGCCCAGCCATCCAGGTATTCGCTACCAGCATTAAAGCCAAAAAAGATTAACCCTGGAATTAGTGCCCCACCAAAAGCTGCGATTACAGGAAGCAATGCCTTCTGCATGGTTGAAAGCTCCCCGAACTTAATTTCTCTCTTAATCTCAAGACCAATGAGTAAAAAGAAAATGGCCATCAAGCCATCATTGATCCATAAAATGAGAGGTTTAGAGATATTGGCTCCATCAAATCCAACAGTAAGTTTTTGTTGAAATAATTGGATGTACCAGTCCGATAGAGGTGAATTTGCAACGATTAATGCCAGAACCGCGGAGATCATTAACAAAATCCCGGAAAAGGATTCCGCCTGGATAAACTCCATTACCGGAGATAAAGGTTTAGTTGAAGATTTGTTAGCCATGATTAGATTCGAGTTAGTTTTTTTGGATTGAGGCAGCGCGAGCTACGAGAAAGACGGAAAAAAGACTACCGTTCTTCAAAGTGATGCTGCGGACACCCAATTACTATTGGCAAAACTACTCTTTTCAAGCCGAGTAACCACCTGGAAAGATAAAGTGTGATATGTAATGATTGCGTAAGCATAGTAATGAATCGACCATAGAACCAACTTAGTCTATAAAATCGTTCTCAATCTGCACCAAAAGTTTCCGCTAATTGTTTGCGGTACAAATAGATTTTCCAAATCATGTATGCAATAGTAAGTGGAATCACGACAAAAGCCATCCCCTGTTCAATTAATTCTACTCCCGGCGACTCCAGCGACTTCATTACCAAATAGGCCATGTACGTAATGTAATAAAACAAGAAAATTGTACCGTCCATCCTGGTCAGATTGAACCCAGCAATAAAGATTGGAATACACACAATAGAAACGGCTACCATAAATGGCAGATCCAGGTTAATAGCATCAGTAGAAACAGTTAATACAGTTGGGGCAATAATCAGCGTAAGTCCAAGTGTAAGCAATACATTGTATAAGTTACTTCCCAACACATTTGCCACGGCAATGTCAGCATTCCCTTTTCGGGCCGAAGCCAGGGAAGTAGCTATTTCCGGTAAAGAGGTTCCTATAGAAACAATGGTCAAACCAATCACCAGTTCTGAAATGCCTAAAATAGTAGCAATTTTCACCGCACTTTCTACCATCCAGTTTGAGCCGAGTACAATCAAGGCAAGACCAACCAGAAGAAAACCTCCATTCTTAATATAGAACCATGACCCCTGGGCCAGTTCATCTATCGATTTTTCATATTGAAAAACTTCGTCTACACTGTCTTCTTCCTTTCCTTTTCTTATCTGAAAAAAAGTAAAAATGGAATAGGCTATAAATCCGGCCAGTAGAATTATCCCATCAAGGGTGGTGAGCACACCATCCCAGGCAAGAAAGAAAAGTACCGCGCTAACCCCTATCACAATAGGAACGTCAATCCGGATAACCCGAAGGGTGATATTGAGCGTTGCAATTACTGAGGTAATCCCAAGAATCAACAGGATATTCGCGATGTTACTTCCAATGATATTCCCTAATACCAGATCGGCACTTCCGCTAGCTGCCGCTTTGATACTAATCGCTAACTCAGGAGCGCCGGTAGCAAATGCCACAACCGTCAGACCCATAATAAGCGGTGAAACTCCCCACTTGAGTCCAAAATGATCTACGGCTTTTAAAAAGAGTTCTGCACCCGCTATTAAGCCGATAAGTCCGAGGATGAATAGTAAAATGGTCATATACCTAAAGATGCGGATTTTTCTGATGAGAAGGTGAGCAGAATTTTTTAAATGATGTCACTTTAGTATCATCACCACGCTAACTAATCAATCGGGATATGCGCCATCTACTTTTGTTCTGCATTCTTTTGCTGAACGCTCAATTTTTATCTGCTTACCAAAGCTCTGAAATTTCCATTATTCCTAAACCCGTACACATGGAAGAAGGACAAGGGAGTTTTAGTATAGAAGATGGTATCACCATTTTTTATTCCGATCCCTCTCTTGAAGGAATATCAACCCAACTTAATGATCTGCTATTTGTAACTAACTGGAAGGGCTATGAAGTTATTTCGGGTACTGAAAGCAACGATAAAGGAATTTATTTGTCTTTAATGGATAGTGAGGATATCCATCCGGAAGGTTATGAGCTTGAAGTATCTGAAAGCAAGATTACAATTAAAGGCTCTACCGCTGCAGGTGTTTTCTATGGGATACAAACGCTGCGACAACTTCTTCCGGAACAAATTGAACATACCGACCCCTCTTTAGTTACAAGGGATGTAGCATGGAATATCCCTGTTGTTGAAATTCAGGACTTTCCTCGTTTTCAATACAGAGGCATGCATTTGGATGTTGCTCGCCATTTTTTCCCGGTTGAGTTTGTGAAGAGGTACATCGATCTCATTGCTATGTACAAATACAATCGTTTTCACTGGCATTTAACTGAAGATCAAGGCTGGCGAATTGAGATAAAGCAATATCCCCTGCTCACTGAAATCGGAGCATGGCGGGATTCCACCCTGATTGGGAATTATGGAACCGGGAAATATGACGGAATCCGGTATGGAGGATACTATACCCAGGATGAAATCCGGGAAATTGTGGCATATGCTAAAGAACGCTATGTCACCGTAATTCCGGAGATAGAATTACCCGGCCATTCTACTGCTGCAATTGCAGCCTATCCGGAGCTTGGTTGTTTTAACCAGGATATTGATGTGGCTACTACCTGGGGGGTTTTCGAAGATATTTACTGCCCTAAAGAAGAGACCTTTGAGTTCCTCGAAAATGTTCTGGATGAAGTGATTGAACTTTTTCCAAGTACCTATATTCATATTGGTGGAGATGAAGCACCAAAAAAGCAATGGGAAGAAAGCGAGGTAGCCCAGGAAGTGATCCAAAGAGAAGGACTTGCGGATGAACACGAACTCCAAAGCTATTTCATCACCCGAATTGAGAGCTATCTAAACAGCAAAGGAAGACAAATTATTGGTTGGGATGAAATCCTGGAAGGAGGCCTCGCTCCAAGAGCTACTGTAATGAGTTGGCGGGGAGAACAAGGAGGAATTGAAGCCGCAAAAATGGGCCATAATGTGATCATGACTCCCAATGGCTCTAATTACTTTGATCATTACCAGGCGGAAAATGAACGTGAGCCCATCGCAATATGCTGTTTAACGACTCTTGAAGATATATATGGCTATGAACCTGTCCCTGCTGAATTAAATGAAGAAGAATCCAGGTATGTACTTGGAGCACAAGGTAACGTGTGGACTGAGTATATGCATACAGGTGCCAAGGTAGAGTACATGGCTTTTCCGAGGGTTATAGGACTATCCGAGGTGCTTTGGACACCTAAATCAGACAAAGAATGGGAGCGTTTCCTTATTAGGCTACAATCTCACTTTTTGAGAATGGATTATCTAAATGTTAATGCAGCTCAGCATTACCGGGATTAAGAGTTAATCTGGATTCGGGATAAAAAACCCCACGCATAGCTCTATAGCTCGCTTTTTAGTCATCCCGAACCTGTCTACCGACAGGCAGGCTTGTTTCCGGATCTTAAGAAATGGTTAGAATCCCGCCTTTAACAAAATTCTAGATTCCGGCATGCGCAGCGGAATGACCTTTTCGATATTTGAAGAAGTTCGATATCTCAAATTCGCGGTTAGGTTAAGAAATTGGTCAATCTCGATTTCTCTTTTTTCTTTAAGGTGAAATAATCTCTATTTTTCCAGCGGTTGGGTATGATTTTGTAAACACACAATATCACAAGCACAACTATGCCCACCATTCAAAACCTAACTTCCTTTCTGTTTTTAGCTGCATTTGTTTTTTTTGCAGCATGTAATGTAAATGACAGCGATGACGATGAAGAAATGATCTCTCTTTTCGACCTGAATAAAGAGATTGTCGAATTCAATGTAACCAGTACCTCTACAGGACTGGGTAGTGTATTCACCTCTATGGCTACTGATAGTGCATCCAGAGTACAATTAAGCCAGGCCTATGTAAGTGAGAGTACCTTTTTTCCCGATGAGTCAGGCTATTTTTTCATTGAGACATTGGATAGTGCATTGGTTATTGCGCACTTGAACGAGAGCTTAATCGGAACTATCAGATATTACGCACAAGACCTGAACGGTAAATATCACGTTCAGGAAATTATTAACACCGTCAATACCTCTGGTTCGGGATTTGTTGAATACTACTTCACTAATCCCGCTTCAGGAAACGGTGAAGACAAACTCTCTTATGTAACCTCCCTCCCTCCCACTGATTGGTTCATTGGCGCCGGCTTCTACTACACCGATGAAACACAAAACACTATGTACAGCATTGATGAAGCCAATGAAATCGTGGTGCAAGATTTAGTAGAAACCAACGCCCGAGGTTTTAGCGAAGTATTTAGTTCAATCTATACGGATGAACAAGACCGAATTGCATTTAGCCAGGCTTTTGTGGATGACATTACCTTTTTTGATGATCAATCGGGGTACTTCTTTATTGTTGAGTTTGAAGGACTGGTAATCGCACATGGGAATGATGAAGAGCTGGAAGGAGTAGATAACTGGGATCTGCAGGACTCTCAGGGAGCATACATTGTTCGGGATATGTCTTCTATTGCTCAAAGCAATGCTGGAAGTGGGTTCTATGAATACTACTGGCCGAACCCAACCACTGGAGAGGATGAGCAAAAAAAATCTTTCGTGATGACTATTCCAGGCACCGAATACTTTATTGCTGCCGGTGTTTATGAAGGAGATAGATAGAGGTATTTTAAATAAAAAACCCCGTGCTGTTGATGCGGGGTTTTTTACTTGATCTGGGTTAGCAATTTCTCTTGATATAACTGAATAGAGAAAAAGGTCATCTAGTCAGATGTAACAAGAAAACTAAATTTGAATACATGTATCCTGATGTAGACTAATTGTATACAAACTAATTACCAAAGATTATATCCATATATATGCATTCGAATCTTACACTTCGCATGGCAGATTAATTAAAATGACTAATATGCTTATCAATTTGTTAAGGAACAGCAGACCTATAATCAGTTCAACACGGAAGTATTTTTATGTAGTATTAGTAATCACCTTCTTCTTTGAAGACCCACTATTAGCTCAACAAGCATTGATAGATTCACTGAGGAATGAAATTAGAATAAATCAGACACAGGATACTGCTCAAGCTGATCGCCTAATCAATGTAGCACGATTGCTATACAGATCTGATCCTGACTTAGCAAGGCAATACTCTGAACAAGCTATTTCACTTGCAGCAGAATTAAATGAAACGAGAAGGGAAGCTATAGCAAATCGGTATAATGGATTCACATATTGGATACAGGGTGCTCCGGATACTGCTTTAACAATCTTTCAACGATCTTTAGAACTATATACTTCTATAGATGATTTGAGAGGGATTGCTAATGCCAATTCATCTATTGCAACTATGTATGCGATTCAAAATGAAGTAGATATTGCGGTATCCTACTTTCTCAATGTATTAAAAGTATATGAAGAGCTAGAAAGTCATTATGAAATGGGAGCAATTTATGTAAATATTGGCAACATATATATACAGCAGCAAGAAACAGAAAAAGGGTTAGAATATTTCCAAAAGGCTTTATCTCTCTATATTCAAGAGGATGTACAACCTAAAAGTAGATACCTTCCTATATACACAAATCTGGCTCAAGCTTTAATAACATTAGATCGTCTTGATGAAGCTATAGAATTTGTACAAAAAGGTTTAGAAGAAGTGGAAGAATCGACTGGCTTGCTTACGAAAGCACAGTTAAACCATATGGCTGGAAAAATTCAGTTTGAAAAATCAGAATATGAAGAAGCACAAAGATTTTTTGGAATAACGCTGAAAATATATGAGCAATTAGAATCCAAAAGAAGAATGATTGATGTGTGGTATGACTTAAGTAAGATTGAATTTGAACTAGAAAATTATTCTTCCGCAAAAAAATATTTAGAAGACACCGTTTTAGAATTAGACAATCATACAGGTATGGATGTACTCAAAAACAGTTCATATGAACGTCTTGCAAGAGTAGAATTATTATTAGGGAATTCGGAAGATGCTTTTCGTTATTTGGATATCTCAAAAACGCTTTCAGATAGCTTATTAAAAGAAGAGAACACAAAAAAAATAGCTGAGCTTGAGACCATTTACGAAACGGAAAAAAAAGAAAATCAGATTCTGCTACTCCAAGCCGAAAGTGAAACCAAAACAATGAGGATGTATCTGATAAGTATTATTGCCTTGTTTGTTTTGATTGCAACAGTTCTTGGATTTAGAAAGCAACAAAAACGACGAGCTGAACTTAAAAAAAGAGAGTTAAGATCACTGAAGATGGAACTGGAGAATTTTGGAACGCTAATCATGGAAAAAGACAAGTTCATGACTCAGCTACAGGATAGACTTGAAGAAGTGAAAACAGAAGTCAAAGGTTTTGAAACTAAGAGAGAATTGAACAAAGTAGTTGACTCGTTAAGCCAAAACCTTCAACTCTCTGAAGAAGAAGACAAGCTTTTCAAGCGAATCGACCAGGTGAATGCAGGTTTCTTTCACGAACTGAGAAAGAAATCCTCCAGTATCACTAAAAAAGATGAACGGCTTGCTTCCCTCATTCAAATGGGGCTTTCCAATAAAGATATTGCCAGTGTGTTACATATCGAGCTTACCAGTGTAAAACAAGCCAAGAGGAGACTTAAGAAAAAGCTCAATCTTGGACCGGAATACAATATAAAAAGATATTTGACGGATTTAGAGGCCTAGCGCATTGCAACGTCCCTACTTAGCGAATCCCAATATGTCAAAAGTACTCAGGGGATATAGAAAAAAGCCCTTCATTATTTCTATGAAGGGCTCTGTTTTTAGGTCTATGGTTAGCCTCTCTATGTCTATCCTTTTATTCCATCTCCTCTTCTTTATTCTTATCCCGAAACTTTTTGAGGGCATATGCACCACCAGCAGCGGCTAAGGTTCCAAGTCCGCAATCAGCCGGGCATCCTTGGCATCTGTTTTAGCGCGGCAAAGGCGTATGGTCATATCCATCCTACATACAAGCTCAACGGGCCTACTGAACTGTTCATGATCATGGTGTGGAGACAGGCAGGTCAATCATCCCGCACGAGCTCATTGGGCTCAATGACTATTAACTGGATACCTGCCCTTCCACCGCCTTTGGATAGCTAAGATCTACGATCTCCTATTCCTTTACAAAACATAGGGTGACGTTGGGTAGGAGCGCAGGGTGACTCCCCTTTTTTTGCTGGGTCATTCCATCCCGAAAGCATTCGGGATCGGAATCTTACGATGTGACTTTGATTAACTACCTACTCAATAGTTCTTTTTTAAACAAAAATTAATAAAAAAACCCGATCCACATTGTGAACCGGGTTTTTGAATTAGATAGGAAAATGATCTTACATCATTCCACCCATACCTCCCATTCCGCCCATGTCTGGCATAGCCGGAGCTGGAGCACTTTCTTCTGGCTTTTCAGATACTACTGCTTCAGTAGTAAGTAATAGTCCAGCAACAGAAGCTGCATTTTGAAGTGCATTTCTGGTCACTTTAGTAGGATCAATTACACCAGCTTTAATCAGGTCTTCGTAAACTTCAGTTCTGGCATTGTATCCGAAAGCATCTTTGCCTTCCAATACTTTTTGAATCACGATTGCACCTTCAACACCTGCGTTATTTGCAATGGTTCTTAGTGGAGCTTCTACCGCAGTTCTTACGATATCAAATCCTACTTTTTCATCTGCATTTGCTGCTTCGACACCATCCAGCGCAGAAACAGTTCTCAGAAGAGCTACCCCACCACCAGGTACGATACCTTCTTCAACTGCAGCTCTGGTAGCGTGAAGTGCATCTTCCACACGAGCTTTCTTTTCTTTCATCTCTACTTCAGAAGCCGCACCAATATAAAGTACCGCAACACCGCCGCTAAGTTTAGCAAGTCGCTCCTGTAGCTTCTCACGATCGTAGTCAGAAGTAGTAGTTTCGATTTGAGATCTGATTTGGTTAACACGAGCTGTGATGTCATCTGCATTTCCAGCACCATCAACAACGGTAGTGTTGTCTTTGTCGATAGTTACGCTCGCAGCCTGACCTAAGTAGTCAAGAGTTGCATTCTCAAGCTTGTAACCACGCTCTTCAGAGATAACAGTACCGCCAGTAAGGATAGCGATGTCTTCCAACATTGCTTTTCTTCGGTCACCAAATCCTGGAGCTTTAACAGCTGCAATTTTAAGAGAACCTCGAAGCTTGTTAACTACTAAGGTAGCAAGTGCTTCACCTTCTACGTCTTCAGCGATGATAAGAAGTGGCTTACCAGTTTGAACTACTTTTTCGAGTACCGGAAGTAGATCCTTCATGTTTGAAATCTTCTTGTCGAAGATCAGGATGTAAGGAGTTTCAAGTACAGTAGTCATCTTTTCAGAATCAGTAACGAAGTACGGAGAAAGGTATCCGCGATCGAACTGCATACCTTCTACAGTATCAAGAGTAGTATCCGTTCCTTTTGCTTCCTCAACAGTAATAACACCATCTTTACCTACTTTTTCCATCGCATCAGCGATTAGGTTTCCAATGAACTCATCATTGTTTGCAGAAATGGTACCTACCTGAGCAATTTCGTTTCTGTCGTCAATTTCTTTGCTCAATTCTTTAAGAGAAGCTACAATAGCATCAACTGCTTTGTCGATTCCTCTTTTGAGATCCATTGGGTTAGCGCCGGCAGTAACGTTTTTCAACCCTGCGCTTACAATCGCCTGAGCAAGTACGGTAGCTGTGGTAGTACCGTCACCTGCGTTATCAGAGGTTCTGGAAGCAACTTCTTTTACCATCTGAGCTCCCATGTTTTCCACTTTATCGGAAAGCTCGATTTCTTTAGCTACAGTAACACCGTCTTTAGTTACGTTTGGTGCTCCAAATGATTTTTCAATTACAACATTACGTCCACGAGGCCCTAAGGTAACTTTTACCGCGTCAGCAAGTTTATCAACACCGCGCTTTAAAGCGTCACGTGCCTCCATATCGTAGTGAACTAACTTTGACATAGTTTTCTTAATTCAGTTTTAAGTTATTGATTTAATTTCGTTGGGTGGGTTGGGTTAGGCAAGTATTCCCACAATATCAGATTCACGCATGATTAAGAACTCTTCTCCATCGAGAGTTACTTCAGTTCCAGCGTATTTACCGTAAAGGACTTTATCCCCTTCTTTCACGGTTAGGTCAATTTTATTCCCGTTTTCAACTTTTCCGGGTCCTACCGCAACAACTGTACCTTGTTGTGGTTTTTCTTTAGCTGTATCAGGTATGTACAGACCAGAGCTGGTTACTTCTTCAGCTACGTCCGCTTTCACTAGAACACGGTCGCCTAAAGGTTTGATGCTAGCCATGTGTATGACTCCTTTTGATTTTTAGTTAGTGTTTAAAATTGATGGGCATTGCCCTTTAGTTTCAGCACCTTTAAAGCAAGTACCGTACCAAATCATTCCAACCTGTTCACTTTTCTAATTGAGAAGCCAATTCTGCATAAATGTCAGGCGCCCAGTCCTCTGCCCTTTGGTTATAGTTGAATCCTACAGGGAAAGAATCCCCCAAAAGCGGCTTTAAGGAGTTGCTGAGTTTCTTTCGTCGCTGATTGAATGCAGTACGAACCACTCTTTTGAGCATGGCATCTGAACATGACAGTGACTGCTTATCAAATGTAAGCCGTACTACCGAACTCATCACCTTTGGTGGAGGACTGAATGAATTAGGAGAAACATCAAAAAGCAATTCTGGCGTGCTCATTAACTGGGTTTGCACTGAAAGTATGCCATAATCTTTGGTGGATGGTGAAGCTACCAGACGTTGGGCCACTTCTTTCTGCATCATCACAATGGCTTCGTTAAAGTGAGTTCGCGATTCGAACAAGCTGAACAGAATGGGGCTGGTTATATAATAGGGGAGATTTCCGATCACGTAATTCCTACCGGCCTCTAAAACAAGTTCTTGCCAATCCACCTTAAGTACATCCTTGTTGTGGATAGATAAGTCTGGGAATTCTCTCTCAAGGATGGCAACAGCTCGTTCATCAACCTCAATCACATGAACATCATTATATTTTTGAACCAGCCATCTAGTAAGCGCTCCGGTTCCAGGGCCTATCTCTATAATTCGATCCGATTCTTCAGCTTGAATGGAATTCAGAATCTTGGCGATAATATTATTATCGCTCAGAAAATGCTGCCCAAGACTTTTTTTAGTTTTAAAGCTCAAATCAAAAGTTCAAAAGAACAAACAATAACTATTTCTTAGTAAACCAAACCGGCTTTTCAATAGACTTAGAAAGTCGTTCTGCGGTAGAGCCGAGCAAGAAGCGTGCAGCACCTGTACGGCCGTGTGTACTCATTACTAACAAATCACCATGTTCATTCATGTGATCCACAATTTCCTGGTATACCGTAATTCCTTTAAGTATGGTGGTTTCCATTGAAATTAACGTTTGATTAGCGCCTTCATTCAATATCAATGCATCTTTAAAAACAGTACCAGTCCGTTTGATGGATAACAACCTGTTATGATCTTTCAAATACTGATCCAGGTTTTGGATCAAAGACTCATAGACTGGTTGATTATCAACACCAGCCGGAACATACGGAATCATATAAGAATCTGAAGCATAAAGCTCAATCACGTGCACTATACTTAAATCAGCTTTCAAAACTCTGGCTACTTCAAATGCGGGAATGATGGATGAATAGGACGTTTCTGAGAAATCCAGCGGTACCACAATGTTTGAAGTACCAGTAAAGTCGAAGGAATCATTCACTCTGAACACCGGAACCTTGCTAAAACGAATAACCTTTTCGGTTGTGCCACCTAATATATGAGGAGAGCTATGTTCTCCCCTTCCAGCTATAATCACTAAATCGTAATCGTCTTCTTCAGTTTGCCGGGCAATTGCTTCTGATGGCTTACGATCGATAACGGTAAGCAACCGGCCTCTATGCTCTTTGGGTATGTACTTTGTAGCAAGAGCTTCCATCTTGGCATGAGCCACTTCAAGTGTATGAGGATAGAGTTTATTTTCAATAGAGAATGGTGCTCCCAATGCTTCCATACTTTCATGGAAATATCGCATCACAGGTACCACATGTATTAAATCAACAGTACTGCCAAAGGTATCGACAAAATTGGCTGCTGTTTTTAATGCTACTTCAGAATTTTCTGAAAAATCGGTTGGGACAAGTATTCGGCTAATCTTCATTTTTACCTCCATGCTTTAGGTACTGTTTGTGATCCATTTATATATGCACAAACAACATGAAGGTTAAATGAAGGACAGAATTATTTTAGCTAATAACCGGCCTAGTATTGTTCCTGAGTCTCCACCCAGTCTTTGAAGGCTTTTGATTCAATAAACTCTTTGTCTACTTCCGGATCAAAATCTTCTTCCGAAAAAAAGTACCCGAATACAAAGTTTAATCGACCTAGATACTTTACTGCCTGTTCGTAATTGCCTAATTCAACCTCTAAGCCTGCCAGTTCCCAGTACGGTTCTTCAAAGTATAAATCATTTTCAACGGCTAGCTCATAATACTTTATAGCAGCAGTGGTATCCTCTCCAATCATCGCAACATTACCCCTTAGGTAGTTCAAGAAATTATCCCCGCCCACCGCTTCATCTAATTGATCAACAAGTACAAGTGATTCTTCAATCCTACCTCTTAGTAGATATGAATCGAGCATAACCAGCGGGTAGCTTGGGTCATCTGCATAGTTTTCTTCATACCGATCCAGAAGTGCGAGGTAATATTGATCATCCAGCATCGTGGCGGCCTGAATCATGGTAAGTATAAAAAGCTTATCGTTTTTTGCAGCCTCTGGCAAAGCATCATATTCACGCCTTGCATCTTCGAATGCCTGATTCGCAATAAGATTACCAATTTTCATCAAGACAGGTAAATTCTGTACAACCTCTTTCTCACTCCCAATTAGGTTTTCAATAATAGCTTCAAAGAAAGAAGACTGACTAAAAAACATCTTGGCAGTCCTATTTAGAGTTGTACTGATATACTCTCCAGACATATAAGGATAGAAATCAATGATCTTCAACTCTCCCGCTTCATTTTTGTTCACTTGAAAGTTGATGTAGTTAAGGCCACCTTCTCCAAATATTCGCACCAACATGAAATAATCGCCTTCTTCTTCAAAGTAGTTGATATACTCTACCAGACCTGCCCCCTCGAACATATTTTCTGCGAATTCTCGTGACGCCCCATCTACCAAACCTCTCCTGAATTCTTGCTTCTCAAAGTCAGGTACATTTAAGTCAGCAATGGCAAAATCTGCTATGGCACCAAAATCTACCGCTTCCACGAAATTATCATACATCCCTACATTCACTTCATCTATCAGACTGAACAAAAACTGATGATATTCATCTAATGAATCTGGCTCTGTATCCTGACTTTTTAGCTCAAATGATACTAGTAGAAGTAATAGTACCGGTAAGATTAGTTTTTTCATGCTAGGTCTCCTTTTTTCTAAGATAGTCTATACCTATAACCAGTACTCCTCCTAGTATCATACCGACAATTCCACCCCAAACATTTGGTGTTTCTGTACCGTCCGATCCGATACTTCCCGGAAGGTATGGGTTTGATTTGATTAACTTCTTTTTAACCGTTTGAACTTCGATCGTTGATTCTGAAACCTGGTTTCCCAAGCGGGAAAACTCGGGAAGGTTTTCGTTAGTATTATTGCGCAGTTCTATAACTTTTTCATCCGTAAGGGAAAGTACTTCTACTTCTCTTATTTGTTCTACGAACTCCCTGTGCTGAAATGGCCATATCACAAAAAGAGAGCCGATCAAAAAACCAATAAGTACAGAGATAGTCTGAGATTTATACTTACTTAATAGCCAGGATAGAAATCTTGAGAAAAAAGTAATACCCGTAAGTGCTCCGAGCAAGAATGGAAGAATATTCAGGAAGCCGGTTATTGGATCTTCTCCCCACATGAGACTGATATTACTCAGCACGTATTCATATTTCCTCATAATAAGAAGCAAATACGAACCTGAAATTCCTGGTAGGATCATAGCACTAATGGAAATGACCCCGGTCAGGAATACAAAAGCAGGATGATCGGGCGTATCGGATGGAACCATGTTTACTACCCATAAGCCTATGCCTATCCCAACCAATAAAAAAATGCTCTCCTTTAGCCTAAACTGAGTTTGTTCTTTAATTAACACATAAATAGACCCAACAATGAGGCCAAAAAAAAGCCCGTATACAATTTCGGGATGTGTAAACATATAAATCTGAAGGGGTACAACTTTGGTGAAAAAAGCCACCGCACTAAGAATGCCTGAAAAAAGAACTACCAGAAAAAGGAGGTGCATTTTTGAAAAAGCAGATTTCCATTTAAAAGTGATGAGGTTTTTTATGACCTCCAGATTCACACTTTTTATCGCGTTCAGCAACCGTTCGTAAATTCCTAATATCAGAGCCATAGTGCCCCCGCTTACCCCGGGTACAATATCGGCAGATCCCATTAAAAAGCCTTTTATAGCTAATATGGGGGCTTCCTTAAATGTCGTCTCGTCCTGATTTCCAGTCTTATGCTCGTCTATCACTAGTTATCCCATCCTTTTTCCCCAATCAAAGGGACGAACTTAAAATTATCCAGTTCTTCTTGTTGATATTCCGTCTCACTTACGCGAGTAATCTTGATCATCATTTGTTTTTCGCTGTCTCCTACTGGGATAACCAGGCGCCCTCCTATAGATAGCTGTTTGATAAGGTCGTCAGGGACTACTGGTGCACCCGCAGTTACTACTATACCATCATAAGGAGCGTACGTCGACCAACCCAGGGTTCCATCTCCTGATTTTAGCATAGCAGCATACCTCTGTTTTTTTAATGCGTCTTTTGCCCGATGATATAATTCGTTGTGTCGTTCTACACTATACACCTTAGCTCCCATTTCACATAGTACCATACACTGATATCCCGATCCGGTTCCAATTTCGAGTATCTTATTTCCTTTCTCAATCTCAAGAAGCTCAGTCTGTCGGGCTACAGTATAAGGTTGGGAAATAGTCTGCCCCATTCCGATCGGAAGTGCGGTATCATTATATGCCTTCGAATGAAGTGCGGTATCAATAAGCTCATGCCTGGGAATTTTCCCAATGGCCATAAGCACTCGATGATCTTTGATCCCTTTTTCTTTTAATTCTTCAACCAGTTTATTTCGAGGGCGCGCAAATCGACGGTCGTCTAACAAAGCGTTTATTTTGGAGATTTAGAGTGTGTCCAAGTATAGGTATTTGGCTGCATAATTTTGGTTAGGAATTTTCTTTTATAATGGTACCATCTAGTACCCCAAACAAGTTTTGAGGTCATCCTGAACTTGTTTCAGGATCTTATGGTAGGACGTTGACTAATTATCCAGTCAATAATTGTCTTTATAGGCTTCACAAAGATGCCGAAACAAGTTCGGCATGACGAGCAGATGCGGAATGACCTGGTAATGCTTAAACATTCCTGCCGAACAGGCTATGTCTATTTAATACGATTCTAAATACATGGCTCTCATAGTAACTACCGCTGCACTCCCCTATATTCATGGGATACTATCTCATGGAATTTCTAGACTCACTCGTATTTAAGGTATTCATCTATTCGCTTGCCACAGCCATTGCAACCGGTCTGGGTGCCATACCCTTCTTTTTCATTAAGAATATCTCAGATTCCTTCCTTGGAAAAGCCAATGCTGTAGCCGCTGGGTTGATGCTATCTGCAAGTTACAGCCTCATTTTTGAAGGGTTTCAGGAAAATGACTGGATGACCCTGACAGGAATGCTTGCAGGTATCTTTCTCGTCATTGGCGCCGATAAATGGATGAACAAACATTTTGAAGTAGATATGGCAAACCTAATGGGCGCCGGAAGTAAGAAAATGCTACTCTTTTTGGGGATAATGACCGTTCACTCTTTCGCTGAAGGGGTAAGTGTCGGAGTTTCCTTTGCCAATACTCTAGAGTTCGGAATTTTTATAGCTATTGCTATTGCTGTTCATAATATCCCGGAAGGCCTTGCAATCAGTCTTGTTATGGTTCCAAAAGGTACCTCTCCGTTAAAAGCTGTAGGATGGAGTATTTTTTCCAGCTTACCTCAGCCAATTATGGCTATCCCGGCTTTCCTTTTTGTGGAAGCATTTAGAGAATACCTTCCTTTTGGACTCGGACTTGCAGCCGGGGCTATGATCTGGATGGTTTTCGCTGAATTGATTCCTGAAGCTCTACAGAAATGTGAACCTCATAAAATTGGCTTCTGGATAACAATGGCCATTATGGGTATGACTGCCTTCCAAATGCTACTCTAAATCATTGAATATCTTTTTACAAGCTGACTAATCGAAAAAGGCTAATTTTTAGTTCTGTTCCTAACTATTAATTGGTCATCTATAGTCTTGCAACGTAAATCATTACCATTAGCCGCACTCTGTGCTTTATTCATTTTAGCCTTTACTCAAAGCACATATTCCCAAACAAACAAAGAAACCATTTATGCATTCATTGATTGCCGGGGATGTAGTGAGAGTTTCATTCAAACAGAGATCGAATTTGTAAACTTTGTTCGCGACCAGGAAGATGCTGATGTACATATTTTCATCGTGAACCAACGAACGGGTAGCGGTGGGGTTGAGTATACTATTGAATTCATCGGGCAGAAAAACTTTGAAGGTGATGATGAGACTATGAAGATCATTTCACCCGAGTCGGATACCCAGGAAGAGCGTCGAAATAAGTTAGTGAGCCACATTAAGCTTGGACTAGTCGGTTACCTGTTCAATACAGATATCATTAACCAATTAGATTTAAACTTTGATAACTCTGTTACAATTGAACCTACCCAAGCACCAGAAAACGATCCCTGGAATAAATGGTTATTTGAAATTGGTGGCAGCACAAATTTCAGTGGAGAAGAATCACAAAACAGGATCAATATTAACACCTATGTCTCTGCAGATAGAATAACGGAAGAATGGAAATTTGAATCCGGTTACCGATACAACACCAACCGAAGAACTGTATTTGGAGAAGATAGCGTAACCGTAGTGGACGAAATGTCCGGAGATAGTGTGAGAGTAGAAGTTGATACAAAAGACTTATTCATTAATGAAAGTCAGTTTTTCTTCACCCAACTTGTGAAAAGTTTTGGTGATCATTGGTCAGCAGGTTTTTGGACTACTGCAAGAACTTCAACACAAGATAATATCGACCTTAGACTATCATTTGCACCAGCAGTAGAATTTAGTCTATTCCCTTATGATGAATTTACACGCCGACAAATACTCGTTCGGTATGGGTTTACAATAGCCTCTCTCGACTATACAGAAACCACAATTTTTGGAAAAGATGAAGAACTTCTGCTTCAGCACGAGTTTAGAATCGATTCTGAGTTTACCCAGCCCTGGGGAGGTGTTGAAGGTAGCATTCGTACAGAAGCATACACCCATGATTTATCAAAAAATAATATCCGATTTGATGCACGGATAGATATGAGAATTTTTCGAGGTTTGAATGTCTTCTTCTCCGGAAGATATTCATTTATAAACGATCAATTATCTCTACCTGCGGGAGGATCTACCGAGGAAGAAGTCTTATTAAATCTTCGAAACCAGGCTACTTCCTACAGCTTTGGTGGCAGCGTTGGCATCGAGTTTACGTTTGGGTCAATCTACAATAATGTGATTAATCCCAGGCTCTAAAACCTTTACATTCTATACTAAGAAAAGTATTTAACCAGTTGGTTGAATATCTCTGCATCTATCCTTTATATTTAACCAATCAGTTAAATGTTATGCTTGATTCAACACTATACGCTTTATCCGATTCCACCCGTCGCTCTATTTTAATGTCTCTTGCAGAAAAAGAGAGAACGGTAAATGAAATAGCAGAGCCCTATGATATGTCATTAGCTGCCGTCTCAAAACATCTAAAGGTACTGGAGAAAGCAAACCTCATAACTAAAAAGAAAAAGGGTAGAACAATCACCTGTAGTATGAATGTCTCTCCTCTTGATGAAGTAGAGTCATTGATAAAAGAGTATAAACGATTCTGGGATACACGTTTGACTGAGCTCCAACAATTTATTGAACAATCAAAAAAGGAATAATTATGAGCCGACCAAACGACCATGCCATTGAAGTATCAAAAGTGATTAATGCGGACAAACCAGCAATTTTTAAAGCACTAATCGACAATAATATTATGGAGAAGTGGTTTTACGCCGGGCCAGATGGCTGGAGTGCTTCTGTTGATGCAGATGTTAAAACCGGTGGAAGCTTCAAAATTGATATGATTGGTGATGAGGAGACCTACACTCATACCGGTGAATACAAAGAAGTAATTGAGAATGAGAAAATTGTGTTCACGTGGAATTCACAAGCCGTAGAAGATACACTGGTTACCATTACCCTTAATTCGGTAGATGGTGGTACGGAAGTAAAATTAGTACATGATTTCATGCCCAATGAACAAATGCAGACCAATCATACCAACGGGTGGACTGCAATCCTTGAGCGACTGGCTGCGGCAGCTTAATCAAATGAAGTTAGGTTGAGTCGATATACCTCGGCTCAATTCTAACATTTTTATCACATTTGCCTTCTGAGAGCGAAGTAAAGCTAAGTATTGGTTAACTTGGCAACTTATTATTAATCAATAAACTCTTTTAGGCAATGAAAATAAAATTACCTAGCCAATTACTTTTACTAACTATCCTTTCGCTTTTATTGAGTTCCAGTAGTATTGCTCAAACCATTCCGGATTCTCCTACAAAAGTGAACCCCATCCTTATCAATTCTACTATTCCTGATGTATCGCTTAAAAATATTGATGGCGAAGATGTAAATCTCAGAGAACTAGCAGCACAGCAACCAACCATGATCGTGTTTTACAGAGGCGGTTGGTGTCCATATTGCACCCGGCATATGGGTGAGCTTCAGCAAATCGAAGAAGAAATTGTTGAAATGGGATACCAAATCCTAGCTATTAGTGTGGACAGACCAGAGGCTCTAAAAAAGACTCTTACAGATGTCGAGCTAACTTATACCCTTCTTTCTGATAGTCCTGCAGACGCTCTAAAAGGTTTTGGAGTTGCTTATACCCTCGATTCTCAAACCGTGGAGCGCTACAAAGCATATGGAATAGACCTAGAAAAGGATTCAGGATACGATCACCATATTTTACCTGCTCCAGCTGTTTTTCTTATCGACACTGAAGGAACAGTTAAATTCCAATATGTTAACCCTGATCACCGTGAGCGAATAAACGGCGATATTCTGTTAGCAGCCGCTAACGCGTTCAAGTAATTCATGCTCTTAGTTGCTCATATCTGTATCTTTGATGCAATATGAGCAACATTTCTACTTCTGCAAAAACTGATATAAAATCCCTCACTAAATCTCAGCTCCTGGAATTTTGTGAAGGCTTAGGTCTGCCCAGGTTCAGAGCGAATCAAATCTTCCAGTGGCTTTACCAAAAGGGTGCTTCCTCTTTCGAGGAAATGACTAACCTTTCTAAAGAGCTTAGAGCAAAGCTGGAAGAAGTCGCATCTATAAATAGAATTCAGGTTTCCAATCAGCAAGAATCCAAAGACGGCACTATTAAGTTTCTGTTTAAACTGAATGATGAAGACAAAGATTATAAAGTAGAAGCAGTCCTGATTCCTGATTTTTACCCTGATGGTGTTGCTAAACGCTTAACGGTTTGTGTGTCTTCACAGGTTGGATGTGTATTTGGATGCTCTTTTTGTGCAACCGGGAAAATGGGCTTATTTCGAAATCTCTCACATGGAGAAATCGTTGACCAGGTACAGTATATCAACACTATTTCGGAAGACCGCTTTGGTAAAAAGATCACCAACATCGTGTATATGGGGATGGGAGAACCGCTTCATAATTACAAGGCAGTAGTAGATTCAGCGAGCATAATTTCCGATCCGCTCAGTATTGAATTATCTCCTAAAAGAATCACGGTTTCAACCGTAGGGCTTACCAAACAGATAAAAAAACTGGCTGACGATGCTGAGCCTTTTTATCTGGCTATTTCTTTACACGCTCCAAGTGACGAGAAAAGAGATAAGATTATGCCCATCAATAATTCTATGGACCTGGAAGCCCTGGAAGAAGCCGTACGATACTATTACAGAAAAACAGAGCGACCTATAACCTATGAATATCTTCTTTTCGATGGCTTTAATGACACGAAAGAAGACGCTCGAAATCTTGCAAGAATTGTTAAATGGGCTCCTAGTAAGGTTAACATAATCATGTACAATAACGTGGCTGGTGTTGAATTGAAAAGGGCACGAGAAGAACGCTTAGATAATTTCTTAAAGGCCTTGATCAGGAATGATGTGAGAGCTACTGTTCGAAGAAGCCGGGGAGACGATATTGATGCAGGTTGTGGACAACTAGCGATTAGAGAAGGAGCTCCGAAAGGTAAGACCATCGCTAAACAACTTTAGTTAATGGTTGATAACCAATCACCAACTCCCGCTTTTCTCTATTTTTTTTGAACTTTTAACCAATATTGATTGGTTGGTTTAGTTTGAGAATGTACATTCTCGCAGGCATTCTTTATCGTACAGACTTCTTACATGAAAAAAATAGGTTTTCTTGGCTTCTTAATGGGGCTTACTGTATTACTTACCGCATCTAACCCAAATGACAGAGTAACAACACTCTCCTCTTCTGAGGATTCTTTTATTGACTCGCTGGTAGCAAATGCGAGCTTAAGAGAAAAAATAGGACAACTCTTTTTTGTTCCTGTTGAAGGACGCTTTCTTAATCATGACAGTCATCGATTTAAAGAACTCTCAGACCTTGTAACCCGTGAGCATATTGGCGGCATTATCTTTATGAGAGGTGATATTTACGGGCAGGCAATGCTAACCAACAAGCTCCAAAAACTTAGTCATATCCCACTTTGGATTACACAGGATATGGAATATGGAGCTGCAATGAGGATTTCGGGAACTACCCGATTTACACCGGCTATGGGAGTAGCAGCAACCGGAGATAAGCGAAATGCCTTTATGATGGGTAAAATAACCGCTATTGAAGCAAAGGCTTTGGGTGTGCACCAGATTTTTGCACCAGTTCTGGATGTAAATAACAATCCTGACAACCCTGTTATTAATGTTCGGTCTTTTGCGGGAGATCCTGAAATCGTCTCTGATTATGGAATCGCCTTTATGCAAGGTGTTCATAGTGAAGGGGTCGTATCTACTGCAAAACATTTTCCCGGACATGGTGATACTGATACTGATTCACATCTAGCACTCCCTGTTCTTGACCATAGCTACACAAGGTTAGATTCTGTAGAATTAATCCCCTTTAAAGCAGCTATAGATATGGGAATTCCAAGCATCATGAGTGCCCATATTTCTTTTCCTCAGATCAGCGAGCACCCTGATCTCCCCGGAACACTGGATGAATCTATCCTGGGAAGAATACTCAAAGACTCTCTCGACTTTGATGGTGTTGTAGTTACAGATGGACTCGAAATGCAGGGCATTACTTCAAAATTTTCTCCCGGAAGAGCGGTTGTTCAGGCATTAAAAGCAGGGGCTGACATTATGCTCATCAGTCCGGACATCTACACTGCAATTAATGAAGTGGTAGACGCTGTAGAACGAAATGAGATTTCGGAAAAAAGAATTGAAGAGTCGTACCGAAAGATCATAGCCTGGAAACAGGAGCATGGTTTATTTGATCAGGATAATCAGGTAGATCTAAACAACCTTGATAACCGCATTAGCACTAACTATCACCAGTCAGTAGCTGACAAGATTGCGCGTGAATCCATCACCTTATTGAAGAATGAAGGCGATATCATCCCCATTGACCCTACCGTTCACCGGAAAGTGCTATTGGTTTCAATTTCAGATGAAGACTATGGCAATACCGGTTCTGCTTTTGTGAGAACACTTCGAGACTATCACCCGGATGTCACATTCAGGGTTCATGATACCCGAAGTAATGCCAACGATGAACAAGAAATTCTTGATGAAGCCAGAGCAACCGATCTCATTATTATCGGCTCATTTGTTGGATTAAGCTTCCAAGAGTCGATCCAGCTTTCTCGCAAACAATCATCCTTCCTCAACCGATTAATGAGCATCAACAAGCCATCTGTATTGGTTATGTTTGGCAATCCTTACCTGGTTTCTGAATTGAAAGAAACCAATGCTCATATCATGGCATGGTCAAATAATTCACTTCAAATGAGAAATACTGCCCCAGGTCTTTTCGGAGCCAGTCCTATTTCGGGAAAGCTTTCCATACAAATACCTGAGATGTATAATCTGGGTGATGGAATAGATATAGATCATACTACACTACGTTATGGCAAACCTGAGGATGTAGGTTTGATATCCAAAGAGCTTTTCAAGATAGATGACATCCTCCTTGATGCTGTTCGAGATTCAGTATTCCCCGGAGCTGTTGCTGCTGTTATTAAAGATGGGGTAATGGTTTATAAGAAAGAGATCGGCTACCACGATTATGATAAACTCAAAGAAGTTAAAGATACCGATGTGTACGACCTCGCCTCTATCACCAAGATAGTATCAACATCTACTGCAGTAATGAAGCTGGTTGATGAAAATAAGCTTTCACTTGACGATGAAGTTTGGAGGTTTATCCCTGAGTTTGACACTGATGAGAAAAGGGAAATCACAATTCGGGATATGCTTTTACACCAATCCGGCCTCCCTCCTTTCCGGGTTTATGTAGATTCTTTGAAAAGCAGAAGAGATATAATTCGAGCTATCAAGAATGAACCTCTTACTTACATGCCCGGAACTCAATATGTGTATAGCGATCTCGGGATGATACTGCTCGCTGAAATTGTCTCTCTAATCGTGGATCAGGGTATTGATGGATATATGAGAAGAGAATTCTATTACCCGATGGGAATGTATGGCGCGTATTTCAATCCAAGGAATGTGAGTCGTTGGTATGTTAACCGAATCCCACCTACAGAAATTGATACTGTATTTGATCGAGGGCTGGTACAGGCTAATGTTCATGATGAGCGGGCCTATTTCTTAGATGGGGTTGCGGGACATGCAGGGTTATTTGCCTCGGTGGACGATCTGGCTAAATTTGCCACACTCCTTCTCAATGATGGGGTTTATGCTAACCAACGCTTTTTATCTAAAGAGATAATACACGAATTCACTACAAAGCAATCTGAATTAAGCGGAAGAGGTCTGGGCTTCGATAGAAAAAGCCCGGAAGGGTTTACTACAGCAGGCCAGCTCGCCAGTTCTGATACTTTTGGACATCTTGGTTTTACAGGTACCAGTTTTTGGGTAGACCGTGAGAAAAATATGACTATCATTTTACTTACTAACCGAACTTATCCAAATCGATCATACGGAAGACGAATAAGCAGAATCAGAGCAGTAGTTGCTGATGCAGCATTTTCTTCCTTTATTTCTCCTCAATGATTTGGAGCATTCTAAAAGACCGTTCGTACGTTCCTTATTCAGGGAATCCAAAAGCCTGTGTAGTACAGGGGGATAAAGGTGGACTATTTACCGGTGTTCGTATAGAGAATGTTTCTTTTCCACTTACCATCACTGCAATACAATCTGCATGCTGTATTTGCTTAAGTGAGGGAGAAACACCCTCAATTCTTTTTATTCCAGATGAAGCTTTTGACCAATTTCAGTTCTGGCAAAATGAGTTTGGGTTAGAGGTTAACAAAACCGACTGCCCTACTACACTCTCCGATCTTGAGATTGAAGCTCCCTTTTCTATCCCTGAAAAGGATCACCTTATGACATTATTGGACAAAGCTGTACCCAAACATTCCAATTTTCCGGTATCGTCTTTGTTATATACAGCAAATTCTCTTTTTGAAGGAGTTAATATTGAGGTATCTGATTGGGCAATGGGTTTATGTGCGGAACGAGTGGCACTTTCTAAGGCTTTGGCTGCAGGAAAAACCAACTTTGAACGGATTGCAGTTCATACTAAACGAGGAGAGGTAAGCAGTCCATGTGGTGCTTGTCGCCAGGTACTTATTGAACATCTACCTATGAATAAGTTCAGCCTTTATCATGCTGATGGAAGCCTTTCTGAGCATTTATCAATAGACCTCCTCCCCTTTAGCTTTACCTCCCAATCACTTAAGCATTAGCACTCTTTACCCTCAAGTTTGAGCATTTTTTAAGAAATCAAGCCCAAAAAGTGCTTCTTTTTTAAAAAAACTTCGTTTTTTATGCTAAAAATGCGCTTTTTAATTTGACTCAGATTAGATGAATCAATAGCTTCATCGCAGTTTCTAATTATGAAATTCATATAAACACAAACAAACGGAGTTATATAATGAGTAGAGTAAGCGAACTACAAGCATTAGTAGAAAGCGTATCATCTGAAATGGAAAAATTTTACGATAAAGGAAATAAAGCTGCTGGAACCAGAGCTAGAAAGGGGCTTCAAGATCTTAAGAAATTAGCTCAAGATATTCGTCTTGAAATTCAAGCACAAAAGAATGCTGGTTAATTTCTACTAAGTTTGTTTAAAGGCTTCAATAAACATTGAAGCCTTTTTTGTTTCCTTTAGTTTACAACTATTCGTCGAGGCAACCTGCTCTTCTCCTGGTATCGACGATAAAAATAATCTTCCATTCCCCATCCAATTTTGCCAACTGGAAAGAATTTACACCACAATGAGAGAAGTTATCCCCTATATAAAACTGATATGGAGTCCAGGCTGAAGCTAAATCCGCATCGATTTTGATTTGATAATCCAGAATTTTTTCGTCCAATATCTCTTCGCGAGGTGTTGCAATGGTATTTAGAAATCCAGCTAAATCTCCATCCTGTTTTATCACTTCTCCTTGAGGGTTTTTAAAAACGGTTTGCATAATAGCATCTCGAGTAAATGCCGAAGCTACCATAGAGCTGTCGCCCGCGCGCATCCCATCAAAGAGAGTTTCGATTACTTTTTGGACTTCCATTTCAGGGGATTGTGCGTTTGCAGTTCCCCAAAAGCATGCAGTTAGTATCAATAAAGAAATAGTCTTTTTCATTTTGTCCTGTATTGGTTCAAAATTAATAAACCAAAGCCAATTCATTGATGCTGAAAGAAGTTGTAAATACCTGTGGTTAAGCTGAGTAGAAAGGCAACTTATTAGACTACAGCATTCGTCATTTCTGTATATGTGAGATCATTCGATGACCGTTTTGGTTAAACTCAGTGAGTCATGATTCATTTCTAACCGCTTTTTAATGAGGTCATGTTGTATAGATTCATGAAATCCCAGTATTCAGGGTTGTCAATGAATTACCTGTCCTTCGCAAGTATGCTACTGAAGGCGAGCCTAACATCTACAGAAATGACAAGGGTATGTGAAATCATAGGTGAGACATAAAATAGTAACTACGAAAGTGATAGCGCCCTTGCAATTAGAATGGCCGGATGTAAAGCCTCTTCTTCTATACCATCTTTGATTTGGTGCCTGCATGAAAAACCTGGAGCACAAACAACTGAACTTTCTTCTTTATCCCGAATAGATGGAAATACCGTCAATTCCCCAATTTCCATAGAAACATCGTAATGGTTTTTCTCATACCCGAAGCTTCCGGCCATCCCGCAACAACCCGTTTTCAAGTCCTCTACTTCGTAGCCTACCAATTGTAGCGCTTCTATGGTAGAGGTATTTCCAGTAAGTGCTTTTGTATAGCAATGACCATGAAGAATAATTTTCCTATCCTGATTCTTAGTTGGCACCAAACCAGAATTGCTTACAATAAACTCTTCAAAAGTAAATGAGCTGTTGGCTAGGCGCTTTGCATTTTCATGATATATATCGTCACAAATATCCGGAAACTCATCTCTAAAGGTTAAAATCTCGGAAGGTTCTAGTCCAATAATTGGGATCTCATTTGAGTAAAAAACTTCCAACTCTGAGATACAGCGATGTGCAATTTCTTTAGCTTCATCCAGAAAGCCTTTTGAAAACTGGGGACGTCCAGATTCCATAACCGGGCATAACTCTACCTGAAAGCCCATGCTCTCAAGAACACTAACGGCCGATTTAGCGATCTCAGGCTCATGATAATTAGTGAACACATCTACAAATAATGCTACCGGGCTTCCACCTTTCTTAGATTGATGCTTTTTATACCAGCTATGAAGCGGCTGTTTAGCCAATTTGGGTAAATCCCTCCTTTTATCTACTCCAAAAAAACTACTTAGCATTAATTTTGATAAAGAAGTGCCTAATAAGAAGTTTGTTATCGCCGGGAAAGCAGATCCAATAGCATACAGAGATGACGCTGACGCAAAGAATCGTTCGCTTCTATCACTTCCGTTTGTCTTATGCCAGCCATTCATGAATTCTGCTTTCATTTTAGCCATGTCTACATTGGCTGGACATTCACTTTTGCAGGCTTTGCAACTAAGGCACAAATCCAAAGCCTCTTTTAACTCTTCGGATGCAAATGTATTCGGATCTTCCCCGGAAAAAACCTGTCTAAACACATTAGCCCTTCCACGAGTTGAATCTCTTTCTTCTTTTGTAACCTGGTAAGATGGACACATAGTGCCCTCGCTTTCAGCTAGTTTTCGGCATACGCCTGCTCCATTACATAGCTCGATTGCATTTCCAAAACTACCCTCTTTTCTATATCTAAATGAAGTTTCAACTTCTGCCCGCTTATACTTTGGTGAATATCTCAATCCTTTTTCTATGGGCGCCGGATCTACGATTTTGCCAGGATTGAATATATAATCAGGATCCCAAATTTCTTTCACCTGTTGAAGTACCAGCATCATATCTTTCCCAAGTACCTTTTCTATATAAGGAGATCGTGCCCTTCCATCACCATGTTCCCCTGAAAGCGACCCTCTATATTTTTTGACCAAATCGGCTACTTCCAGAGCCATTTCTTTCATCATTTGGATACCTTCTTTGGTAGTGGTATCAATCATTGGCCTAAAGTGAAGCTCACCTACAGAAGCGTGTGCGTAAAACACACAATCGGTATCATATTTTTCAAGCAATGATTTGAAATCGCTCACATAAGCTGGCAAATCTTCTACTCTAACCGAAGTATCCTCGCAAAATGCAGGGGTTCGAGACTCTGTTCCTAATCCCATTAGCAGGCCTAGCCCTGCCTTTCTTAGCTCCCAAACCCTATTCATCATTTCTGGTTCCGAAATAACCGGATATGCCTGCCCCAAATTCTCAGCTTTTAATGAGGTCCGAAACTTAGCAGCCTTCTCGATCAATTCTTTCTTTGTCTCCCCATCAAATTGGATGATGAGTATATACTTAGGTGAACCTTCCAGAAAGAATCGATTCTTCTGCTGTTCCAAGTTTTCCTTAGTAGCGTCTAGAATAATATGATCAACCAATTCAACTGCGGAAGGATTGAATCCCACCGCAATCTTGGTGGCTTCCATGGCATCATTTAGATGCTCAAATTGAGGAATAATGAGTAATTGATAGGTTGGCTTCTCTACCAAATTAAGTGTGGCAGAAGTAGTTAAAGCAAGGGTTCCTTCACTCCCACATAATAACTCACTTAAATTAAATGGCCGCCCTCCTTCTGTAAAAGGCTCCATCTCCAGCAATTTATCTAAGGCATATCCTGTATTTCTTCGGATTATTTCGGGGTGAGGATAGGACTTTTTGATGTCCTCTTTGTGTGTATTCAAAAGCTCAACCATCGAGCGATAAATGTGCCCTTCCAAAGAATCGAGGTTGCATTTCGCTTCAAGCTCCTCGTTAGATAGCGGACAGAAATGAGCAGTCCTTCCATCACTTAATACTACATTCATTTCTATTACATGATCTCTGGTCGTCTTGTACTTAATGGAAAATGAACCTGCAGAATTATTCCCAAGCATCCCGCCTAGCATACATCGACTGGTAGTAGAAGTATCCGGGCCAAAAAATAGCTTATGCTGAAGTGTTTTCCGGTTTAAACTGTCTCTGATAACCCCAGGTTGTACTTTTGCTGTCCTTTCTATGGGATCAATCGACTGAATGTGAGTCATATGCCTTGATACATCCATAATGATCCCACCTCCGGTAGCCTGACCTGCCAAACTGGTTCCGGCACTTCTTGCGGTTATGGAGAGGTCTTTTTCATTTGCTAAACGTACCAGGTTTTGAATGTCTTCGATTGTTGATGGGAATGCCACCCCTTCGGGTAGCTCCTCGTACATGGAGGCATCCGTTGAATATAATTGCCTGGTAAGAAGTGAACGATCGATCAACGTGAGTTACTACTTTAAAACTTGGCCAAACATACTAGAATTCTTTCCCTGAGTAAAAACTAAAAAGTCATTCTGAGGCTACCGCCGAAGAATCTTGTTGAGTAATAACCCCCAATAGATCCTTCGCAGGTATGCTCAGGATGACAAAAAAAATCAATTCCCGCGTCTTCGTTGTAGCTGAGGTCCACCTTCCATGTTTCTGCCAGGGCCAGACATCATCATTTTTCTGATAATCTGGGCGAATTCGGGTTTCTGTTCTTCCGTAAGGATCGAACCTAATTCTGTAAAATGCTGGTAGTTTAATACTTCCAGCTGCTCATGTCCGTCACCAATTACCGATACCAATGAATCTACATTTTCAGTATTACCAGCTTTTAGGTTTTTGTACAGTTCACCACGAGTTCTGTAAATAGTTTTACTTACTTCAGCTACCTGTTTTCTATATTCTACTCTGGAGGTTTTAAACTGCTCAATTTGTTCTGCTGTAAGGCCTAGCTCTTTTTCGAATGGTTGAGTAGTACGATTATGCCCTCTCTGTTTTGATCTGCCGTCTTTCGAATCACCCATCCTAATAGAGGCCAAAAGCGCCAGGTTAAGCAAGATCATTAGAATCAGTCCGATGATTAACAGTTTATTTCTATTCTTCATAATCTTCTCCTTCATCCGGATAAAAGACAGTGAGTGAAGCCAATGCTTCATATTCACTTACTGTTACCGACTCCAGGTCATCACTGGTATCAGCTATGTCCTGTGGATTAACTTGTTGAATGATGAATGTCACATTGAGTACAGCCAGAACTAATAACGCTGCTGTACTTAATGCATATTTAGGTTGTGTAAGCATATCAAAAAACCTGCCTACACCAAGGTGTCCTTTATCAAGTTGAGCTTCAAGACGAGTATAGAAGAATGGCTTAGGAGTAGCTCTTGACACGGAATCAAGTGACTCTAAGGTCTTCTGAACTTCTTTTTCGATATCTGAATGTTTCTTTTCCATAGCTTTTATATTTGAAGTTTAACTTCGCTATTAAATACTTCCTGATGTATATGCCTCGTACAATTCCTTTTTCAGTTGTTCTTTTGCTCGATGAATGAGGCCTTGAACCGATGAAGCGCTCCTTTCCATAATAGCGGCAATTTCATCGTATTTAAGACCTTCCACTTTGTTCAATGTAAAAGCAACTCTTTGAGCTTCTGACAAGTTTCCTATTGCATCAAACAACATCGCTGATCGTTCTTTGTTCTCCAAATCTACTCCCGGATGATAAAATGGACGATCTTGTTGGAGCTGATCTACATCGTCATCTGAATTAAAAAGAGCCTGAAAAAACCAACTTCGTTTCTTGCGCTTTTTATACCTGAGCAGATTCAATGATTTATTTATCGCAATCCGATACACCCAGGTAGTTAATGCTGAATCTTCCTGAAAATCGTTTATCGAATTATACACCTCGATAAATACTTCTTGTGCTACATCTTCAGCGTCTTTTTCATTATGTACAAAGCCAATCGCGGTATTAAACACCTGGTCTTGCAGAGATTCCACCAACTCTTTAAAAGCCGTCCGTTCTCCTTTTTTTAACCGGGTGATTAATACCTGATCGTTTACCAATGCATTACTAATTTGCATGGTTGGAAAGTATGCTTTTGACTGGAAAAGCATAATCCCAATTACCTTACCTGTTCCCCTTTCGGAGCTGTTGTCCTTGTTGGGTTCTTTTCATTTTGTTCTTACGTCCCTGCATAGTATCAAACTTAAGCTGCTGCTCTTCTGTCAAGAGGTTTCTTATTTCTTCCCGGCTGCTTAGCTGAATGAGTTGTAGTTCGGTTCTTAAATCACCGATTTGACGTACAACATCTTCTGCTTTCCCAAAATTAGCATTCTCACTAGTAGTAAGAGATCTTAGCTGCGCTTGTTTTTCGCGGAGTTCATTTTGGATGGGCAGGATGGATTTTTGAGTTTCCATCTTGATAGCTTTCATCTGTTCTTTTTGCTCGTCGGTCAAATCCAGACCCAAACGATCATTTTGTTGCTGAGCCTGCATAGCACGTTGTGCCAGTGCTCGTCGTTGTTCTCCCCTTTGTTGGGCGAATGCCTGGGTACTTGTAATCGCAAATACTGCAATGATGAATAATTGGGCTACTCTTTTCATAGCGTGTTCCTATTCTTTTTTTCTTTTTTGATTGAGTTTATTTGAGGCCGCCTCACTTACTTAGAAACCAAAAAAGAGAAAAGCGTTCGGAGCTGGACAATTTTTCAATTAAGAATTATTCAATGATCAATTAGGAATAAAAAAAACTTGTCATTTCGTTCGAAATGACAAGACAGAAAAACTATTCCTAATTGATCATTCTTAATTGAACATTGAATCATTGACTACCCCACTACATTAACCATCTCAAAAATAGGCAGGTATAGCGCTACTATAATGGCACCCAGGATAAGCCCGATGAAAACGATAAGTACGGGTTCGATGACCGAAGTTAAGCCTTCAACCATGATATCTACTTCTTCTTCATAAAGGGTACCTACTTGATGGAGCATTTCGTCCAGACTGGCTGTTTCTTCTCCAACACTAATCATTTGGGTTACCATGATGGGAAAAATGAGACTCTTATGAAGTGACTTGTTAAGACTCTTCCCTTTGCGGATTGATGTACCCATTTCCGCAATCTCCTGATTCAAAATGCTATTAGACGTGGACTTCTTTAGTACCTCTAATGATTCTGATAACGTAACCCCGCTATGAAGTAAGGTAGACAGGGTACTGGTAAATTGACTTACCAAACCTTTGGAGTACATGGTCCCGAAATAAGGAATTCTCAACCTCAAAATGTTTACAAAACGATTGCCTTTCTCTGTTTTTACCAGGAACCGCAACAGCATGAACAGTGCAAACAGGATGAACAGGATGATGATCAGGTTTTGGGTCAGAAATTCACTTACAGTGAGGATGATTTGAGTAGGCCCGGGAAGTTGAGCATCAAAATCCCGGTACATATCTACAAAAGTTGGCACTACAAAGACCAGCAAAAAGCTAACCGCTGCAATAGCTACTGTGATAATGATAGAAGGATAAACAAGGGCCATCCTGATCTTCTGCTTTAACTTATAGGCTTTCTCCTGATAACTAGAAAGGCGCAATAATACATCATCCAAAACCCCGGAAACTTCGCCAACTTCAGTTAACTGGATATAAATAGAATCAAACACCGAACTATAGTTCTTCATCCCCTGAGATAAGCTTCTTCCGCGTTTCACTTCCTTCCTGACATGGCCAATAATTTCTTTAAACCGCTTATGACTGATCTGCTCAATACTGGTATCCAGCGCTTTGAGCAGCGGGAGCTTTGCTTTAAGCATTACGGCCAGGTTCCGGGTAAACTCAATAACCAGCTTTTCGGGGACTTCCTTTATAAAAGGCAGCTTTATCTCCCGGGACATAAGCCCTTTTGAAGTAGCTCCTTTTTGTTGTTTTGCTATGGTTTTAGGAAGTCCTGCCATTAATGATTACTTAAGGGGTTTCCATAATACAGGTTTTCTGGACGAGAGCATATAGTCCTGGGTAAGACTTCGCCGGTCTTTACTTTGAACCAGTTGCCAGCTTATAAGTTGTTCAGAAAGTATCACCGATGGTTGAAAGTTCACAAAGAGAGTATCCATTGGATAAATCTCCACATTAGCCCCATTCATTAATAATGGGCTTCTCCGATTATGGTACGTTCTCTGCGTCTCAAGTCCTGTATTTAATACAATCAAGGTATCCTGTACCTCTACATTGGTTGCGGATAAGACATCTTCAAATACCCTGTTCTCAATAGCTGAATAACTGGAATAAAACTCTGTATTCGCTCTCCAGCCAATCATCTGCTTATTAATGAAAAAGAATACGGATCCGGCTATTCCAAGAACAATGGATACTATGGTGATAGACACCAGGATTTCCACAATGGTAAACCCATCTTCTTTTTTCAGATGCTTTAATACCATAGTCGAGCTGTTTGTAGCGTTACCTTTGGAATGCCGAGGGTATCTCTTTTGAAAACCTCCACCTTAATTTCATATAGATGATCCCTTTTTGTTACTTCCTGCTTAACCCACCAGTTGTTTTCCGTAACCATCACTTTTGTTGAATCATTTTCGACAGCAAGGATGCTTTCCATAGTATTCCTGGCCAGGTTATGGGCTACAATCTTATCCTTACTCAAAGTGTTATTCCCTATCATAGTTAAAAACATCGCGGATGGAACAAATACAGCCAATAAAATAGCCATCGCGATAAGCGATTCTACCAGGGTGTAGCCCTCTTCGTTATGTGACAATTTATTCCACCACATTCCAATCCAGTATTGAATATCGGGTTGTATCTGAAAATCCAATCGGAAGCACAAAATCATCCGGCCGTTCGGTAACATCTATGGTTACATCTTTCAACCAGTTGATGTAACTGGTTGGGGATTCATAAAAGTAGAACTGATCTGTAAAGACGCTGCCATACACCGTACCCAGTAGCTCCGTTTGTCCTCTGGTATAAAGCCCTCCCCGAACGGTAGCCTGCTGGCCTATACGTACCTGCAATTGTTCTCGATTAAATGGATTGGGTTGATAGGGATATAAAAGCATCCCATCTACTACAGACTGATCACGGATGTCAATCACTTCTGCTTTTCCGGCATTGGAAAATTCTTTTGAGGAATACACCATACTTGGGTAAAGTAAATAGGCCTGATCTCTGATTGTGACTTCTCCTTTTGAAAGTACCTGAGCTGCTGACCGGGTACTACCTCCGATTTGTAACGATGTTCCCGCATAAAATAGCAGGTGTGTTCCTTTGGTTACTCCTCCAACTAAGAGGGTGTCTTCCACAATGAATTTTGAATAGGGAGCGAAAGTATAGGGTCCATTAATAGTGAGGTTTCCTTTTACTATTACCATAAGCTCTCTTTTTAAGGAGATCTCCTGATTGGATTCCCACACTATATCCCCTTCTAAAAACAGGGTATCCTGAGTTATTACTTGTGGGTTAATGCCGGTAAATGACGAATCGAAGCCACGCAACCTGGTATTGGTGAATAAGGATTCGAAATATTCTTCTTGAAGCTCAAAAAGACCGGTATTGAATTCCGGCATCCCTCCTTCTTCTTTTAGGGATGAAGTGGGAGCATCCATTACTCCCCTGAACGGTACTCCCTTGAAGTCTTCTTCCCTGATGGTTTGGTTCGTGGAATAGACCTTTCCAAATACGTTGGTGGTACCGGTTACGGTTAAAGAGGAAGTGCTATCTCCTAGTGCTATAGCTGCATCGGTTAGTCCAATGGATTCATCACCAATGAGCATCCTTACTTTCTTGGTTTGATTGGATATAAATACTTGCGACTGGATGTCCCAGAATCCTCCAAATGGAATAGCTGTAATTGAAGCTGTATTTCCAGACGAAAGTGACACTAATGCCTTCGATGTATAAGTCGGGGTTTCGGCTTCCAGGTTTAGGTATCTGAACACCCCTTCTTCAGCAGCATACCAGGCTTTGGTGTTATCTACTCCCCGCTGTATAAACCTCCCTTGAAGTATAATCCCTGAAAAGATGGCTCCAATAAACAGCATAATGATGACGGAGATAACCAGCACTGTTGCCAGGGCAGAACCTTGTTCTTGATGGAGGATATGTTGGGGGCTAAACACCTTTTATGATAGGCATTAACAGGGTTTTATTGAAGGGGAAAGTCGATGTAATTCGAACCCATTTCCCAGTCATCCCGGACAGCCCGACGATAGGAGGGCGTGATCCGGGATCTGTGAAGTGTGATTCGTTGATGAAGCAATTGCTAGATCAAAGGCTGCTTCCCCTACAGATCCCTCAACCTGTGCTGAACTTGATTCAGTATCGGGGTGCGGGATGACGATGTCGAGCGGGGCTCGGGATAGCGATGGAGGATGTAAAGACTAAACCTCGTTCCCAAGCTCCTACTTGGGAATACATTTCAGAAACTCTAACCTCGTTAAACCTCGTTCCGTAGCTCCGCTGCGGAACTCAACTTGGAGCCCTGCTCCTAATATACTACCCCTTGTATATCGCATTTAGGTAGTCGCTTTCAATTCCTAAATAATTTCTCATTGAGGAGTATCTCCAGTCTTCAGAGCTATCAACGAAACCAGCTTTCACTGGATTGTAATGGATATACTTCAGGTAGTTGGTCATCTTTATTTCTGTATCAATTTGTTTTGGATACGATCCTTCCTGCCAAATCTGGTAATCCGATTCTACTTTTTTTGTTACCCGTGCCTTCTTTATCTGGCTCAATAGTATCCTTCTATTTCTTTTTGTTAGCGAATCTATAATCTGGCGCGCTGTATAGGATTTAAATTTTCTGATTTTGTTGGAAAGGTCATTTGATTCTACAATAAGATGTAGGTGATTGGGCATAATGACGAATCCATATAGGCGTACAGAAGATTGTTCCTGCATATAGTTCATTGCTTCGATAATGATAGAGGCAACTTGAGGATCATGGAAAAGCATTATCCCGTCTACAATAGAACAAGTGATGAAGTACGGGTAATACTCTTCATGGAATTTAAATCGGCTTCTTCCCATTTATTAGTCTTTTATGGGGTAAGACCAAACTCAGACCGAGTCCTTGCAATCTTTTTTAGCTGAAATGGAGCAGAGCTCTATTGAATAGAGTTCAGCACTGCCCGAACAGAACGGTTCCGCAGCTGAGCTACGAAACTAGGTTACACGTCCATCTGCTGAATAGATGGAGGATATGTTGGGGGCTAAACACAATGATCATTTGGTCTTTAAGCTCTAATCCTAAACCTTAGGAACGAGTTAACAAACTCAGACCGAGTCCTTGCAATCTTTTTTAGCTGAAATGGAGCAGAGCTCCATTGAATAGAGTTCAGCACTGCCCGAACAGAACGGTTCCGCAGCTGAGCTACGGAACTAGGTTATATCAACAGCATCAGTTGCATCATCAACTACAACTAGGTTATAGTCATAGATCTATTCGGTTATTAGCATATTGAATATTAGAATATAGTAGACTATTGTACTTAATATCCCAATCTGATTTATTGTAATAAGCTTTTATGGCTGACTCAAATCTTACTGGAGCAACAAATTCCCTATAAGTTAATATTTCTTCTTCGTGTTCTAATGCTTCTCTTATAACTACTCCGTCAAAATTCTCTATATAAACAGGTTCAGTTCCTATTTTATAAAATGGAATTTGAATGTCACTTATATTTGAAGAATTATTGGCAATAACTTGCCAATGCTTATGATAAAATTTGGCATCAAAGGTATTTCCGAAAAGCAAAATCTTATCTTTTATAATCTTGTCGATTGACGGTCTAACTTTATATAATTTTTCAAAGATTACTATTGTGTAAGCTTTTTTTTCAGGGATCTTGATGATCTGCCCATAGGCTAGATTCCCTTTTCCTATATGAAATTCGAAAATATCACCAATAATTAATTTCATGAATTAGCCTTTTTATTCTTTCCTAATCACGTTCTTTTTATTAGAAGTTTGTCCATTTGGGTTTGACTTATTTCTCGGTCCACCTCTTAAATCTAATGCTCTTTGCTCTTTAATGTCTAAATCTGTAGGGAAATCTCCACCTGGATCTCCTCTATCAATAATTCTAAAACTAAAATCAGAATCAGGATTTGCTCTAGCATGTTCTGATTGTCTAGCCATATCGTATTTAGGTAATCGCTTTCAATTCCTAAATAATTTCTCATTGAGGAGTATCTCCAGTCTTCAGGGCTATCAACGAAACCAGCTTTCACTGGATTGTAATGGATATACTGCAGGTAGTTGGTCATCTTTATTTCTGTATCAATTTGTTTTGGATACGATCCTTCCTGCCAAACCTGGTAATCCGATTCTACTTTTTTTGTTACCCGTGCCTTCTTTATCTGGCTCAATAGTATCCTTCTATTTCTTTTTGTTAACGAATCTATAATCTGGCGCGCTGCCTCTTTTCTTGTTGGGGCGGGTTTCCTGCTCGGCGAGAAAGGCTTTGATGTGGGCCTGGCTGATGTGGTGGAGCGTGGTAAGTTCCCTTTCCTGCAGCCAGTGCAAACACTCCGCTAACAGGGTGGGTGCCCCGGTTTGGGTGGCCTCCGAGTACCCTAACACGCCCAGCCAGTCGGTGAAGGCTTCTAACGAGTGCTTATACATGGGAGTTAATTCGTTCATGGTTTTTGCTACCCCTCTCACGTTTTGGTGAGCCACTGAGCTACTTGGGATTCAGGAGGTTATTTTGTTTGTTATTGCTTGGGTTAAGTGGCTCATTTTCTCCGTGAGCTACTTCGAGCCACTTCTGAGCGTTTCCAATACCTGGTCCAGCAGGCTTTGCACTCCATTTTTCAGCGCTTCATATTCGCCGATGTCGGTTAATTGGTAGGCAAAGCCATTTTTCTTGTCCCCGCCCGCTACTTCCACCAGCCCGTACTGGCGCAGTTGGAGCAGGTATCTTTTCAAGGTGGAATAGGCCATGCGCATCGGACGGCGGATGTCTTTGGCGGTGAAGCTCTCCAGTTTGTTCCGCTTCAAATGGAATTTGAGTTCTTCCAAAAAAGAACGGCAAGCTCCACTCAGTTCATCGCTTTTCCGAAGCAACACCGGAGTCGCTAACCGATTCGCCCACTCAATATCTTCCAGGTTCGTTTGAACGGCTTCGTCTTTGCGCTCTCGTTGGTGCTGGTGGTAAAAGGTAATGGTGTTGATCAGGTCTAAGTATAACTGGTTCGCCCTCCGTTGGGTAAACACCTGCCCGGGAAGCCCGAGCTTCTCAGCAAACGGGTTTTCTACCCGCACCGGCTCCAGCATTCTTTGGCTTGCCCGCAGAATACGCTGTGCTTCTTCTCGCTTGTCCACGTCGATTTTTCCCGAAGCTAATCGCCGTTGGTAGTCCAGGATGCGCTGGTCTTGTTCGGGGGATTCGTCGAGGGTGAGCAGCAACGCACGGTTGGCATTGTCGGAGTAAATGGCCTCTTTGGTGGTGGCAGCTGCCACACTGACCGGACCTTCGACTTCCAGGATCTCCGTTCGGAGCGTGCCCCTCGGGCCTTTCACAGCTACCGTTTTGCTCAAGCGCCCTTTGCTTTGGAGTTCCCGCAAGGGATAGAGTACTTCCTCGGCCCCATCCAGGTCTTCGATCAAAAGGAGTTTGTGTTTGAGCTGGTCGCCTTTAAAGTAGTAGAGGGCATTCCCGCTCAGGCTGGTTACTTCCAGCACATCTTCGGGCGGGAGCAGCCCCGCTAAGGTCTGCTGCAGGTGGGTTTTTCCAATCCCGCTGGCGGCCAAACTGACGGCGTGTAAGGGGCGGGCGGTCTTGCGCGAACTCATCACCAGCCACAACAGCAGCCGGTTTATCTCTTCACCTACGATTCCGGTTTGTCCCAATAATTCCTGGGTGCGTTCCATCAGCTTCGGGGATTTGAGCCATTTGGTCGCTTTCGTCTTTTCGGTTCCGGTAAGGATAGACTTCTTGGTCTTGGATTTGGAAAGGAGTTCTAACTGGGACATACGCCAGTTTTCTAATTGGCTCGTTAAGGTTTCCAGCGTTTCGGTGATCTGTTCTTGTGGCAACTCGAATAAGCCTGCTATTTGTTCAGTGAGTTTTCCGACTTGGCTGGAATGGTAGAGGTCTAAGTTCTGACGAATGGGTGCTTCTTCTTTCTCGATTTTCAAGGTAACTCTGAGTTTGTCCAGTCCACCTAATTTTACTCCGCCTAAAATGGTAATGGTTATATCTTCCGTAGTAAATACCGGAGCTTCGGGGTTGGTCGTGTCGAGAGTAGCAGCTTTTTTATCAGGCATACAAAAAAGTTTATAGAACTAATTCGTTTCAAAGATAACGGATAGTGTCTATAATGCAAATACTCTTAAGTTTTGTTTTGAACTTTTTTGTTCTATACTTTCGCATTGAATCGCATTTACCTGTTTTATATAGACTGTATGAGTTTCGGACAACGCCTAAACCAAGCCCGTAAAACCAAAAACATGAGCCAGGAAGAACTGGCCTCCATATTGGGAACCAAAGGCCCAGCTATTGGAAGGTATGAGCGGGATGAGATGAAGCCTTCTATAGAAGTAGCTTCCAATATGGCGGATATCCTCAACGTATCTTTAGATTGGCTGACAGGCCGTAGCCCTCTGCAACTCGATCAAGCCATGATCAATCGCGTTTCCCAGTTACAACAACTCTCCGAGCAAGATAAACAGCATATCCTGTATACCCTCGATGCCATGCTCCGCGATGCCAAAACCCGCAAAGCTTATTCCTCCTAAAAACAGCTACCGGAAGCAGGAGCTTCCCGCCCGCATTCCGAATGTGGACATTCGGAACGAGGTTAAGCTTTGTTACCTAGCTTTTTCTGCTTTCTATGTAATAAATAGCTCATTCCTGCCGAACCTAAAAAAACTAATATCGGAATGATCGAGGTAACCCAGAAAGTTAATCTATCAGAGTAAATTTTTGATGGTCCTAAACCTATAAAATTTATGAATAGAATATAAAATAGAGTGCTTGCAACAATTACAAAAAACACCTCAAAGATTATTAAGAACCCTCTTTTAAAACTCATTTCTTTCTTTTCCTCCTCAAGTTTTCGTAATTCACTTTTAGATAAACAGGACGGTTGTGCTTGCTAAAGGCGTTAAAGAACGTAGTACCGTTTGCACATAAATCGATACAACCTCTTGATCCAGGAAAAGTTCCACCATGAATCGAGAACCCACTTCGGTTTCCTACCTGATCAGGACTGAGAAACAAGCGATTCTCTCCCCAAGCCACTTTACCTCCTGGCCATTGTCCGCGCTGAAGAAGTGCAGCTGCTTTTTGCGCAACCGACAAGTCCGCCCAATTTTGTATCTGACTGGGGTCAGCTAAATACCACCCTTCAGGAATAGGGCCTACATTTTCGATCCCCTGTTCGTCCGGGTTTGTCTGACCATCTTCCCCTAGTACCCCGGAAACCGCCCAAAGGCTTAAATCCGATCCATCCTCTTGTAGCCAGCTTAGCGTTTCACCATCATAAGCTAATAACTCGATCATTCCATGTTGTTCTTCCATTACTTTATTCCCATCATCATCATACTCGCCCGTCCAAACATCCATTTGTGGAGTATCTTCGTGGTAATGCCATGCTTTTTCGTCTGCACCATCGGCCTGGTAGTAATACCATTCCTCTCCGGTCGGGTCAATGTATATGAGCGGGTTGTTGGCTACATAACTGTATGGGCTCAGATGAGGATACTGATCCGCTAAGGGATCAATCTGATTAAACCTCCCCGTTACCAGGTCATAGCCACGGGCGTTGGCATGATAGATATCCAGCCCGGCTTCGTCATCGAGTTCGTAGCCGGTGAATTTGTAGTTGTCGTTGGGGTTTGCACTGTTACTCGATCTGCCAGGCATAGTTAGCCCAAACGGATAATAGTCGGAGCATTTTTTTGGGGAAGAGGAAAAAATTTTACCCTCTTGCATTCCTGGGATAAAATCGGTGGAGAAATTTATATGTGCCTCTCTTACAAGCATATAGCAAGGTCGATGATCTGCCCTTTACATGCAATTAGGTTTTCCCAAAGTGGTTGATCTTTTATGAGCTTACCGGGTGGAATTGCTCCTCCCCGACAGTGGTCGGGATTCCAACTGTTACATAACCGTGCGCATCTTATAGTAAATCCGTTCATGTGGGCCTCGGCTGGCTCGGTGGGCGGCCTCCTCGGCCACGCATTCACTGCGCTCTCCTATAAGCCGGTTATGTAAAGTTGGGGCAAATCGGGGCGCTGTTCGGAAAGGCAAGGAACCAGGGCAACTTTACATAATGGCGTTATGGGCACGGCGGAGTCTGCCCGTCAGAGAGCTACGCGAAGCCTTGACCATAATTACCCATTATGTAACCATCCGGGAAAGTTGGACGGGGTATTGGCTTTGAGTTAGGAAAGGACTAAAGTTCTACTTGAATGTGTAACGTACCGCCCAGGCCTTCTTCCACCACTTTTCGTAGCGTAGACACTCGGACATCTCCAACGGCCCGTTCCAGCTTGGAAATGTAGGAACGTTTGACATTCAATTTTTCGGCGAGCTGCTGCTGGGTCATGTTGGCTTCTTTGCGTTTGCCACGGATCAGTTCGGCAATAAACCAGGCTTCGGCCTTCTGCTCAAAATCAGTGCGCCCTGGAGTGCCCACTTTCCCGTACTTGCGGTCAAAGTGTTCGTTAATGGTCTTAGGATTCTTTGTGTTCATAATAGGCTCCTCGTAACTGTTTGGCTTTTTCTATCTGCTTGCGAGGCAGTTTCTGAGTTTTCTTGGTAAACCCGTGGAGCAGGATTACCAACTTACCTTCGTCAAAAAAGCAGAACACACGATAAATATCGCTGCCCACTTTAATGCGTATTTCATAGATACCGTCTTCTATGTGCTTAAAGAACTTCTTGGGAATCCGCTCCACGCTCATCACCAGATGCAACACGTAATCGATTTTCGTCTTTACGGGGTCAGACTGGGCGTTGTAAAATTCCCAAAAATGATCTTCAAAAGGTTCAAGTATTCTCATAATGTCTACGGCAAAAGGTAACTAATTAGTGTCTTTTTTAAAACCCCTCATTTCAGCGGATGGAAGCGTTCGACGGATTGTTTTAACGACTCCAAACCGCCGAGCAAGTATCGCTCCGTAGAGGAAACGTACTTGTGCCCCGCCCAATATTGCACCTGGCGAAGGGAGTGTGTTTTGAGCCAGTTCGCAATTACGCTGGCTCTGATCTGGGGAAATCCGGTAAAGAACCCGTGTTGGTTTTTGAGTCGCTTGGAGAGCTTTTGGAAGGTGTTTCCGAGTTTGTCAGAGCTTCCGGCGGAGATAAATAACTTTGGAATATCGAACCCTTTTTCTTGGAGGAGTTGGGGACGGATTTCGAGTTGGTAACGGTACAATTCCAACACCTGGAACGGTTTGAGTTCCAGCGTTCTCCCGTTGCTTTGTTTGGTCGGGAGAATCCGAATGGTTCCTTTTTCCAAGTCTAAATGTGCTGGTTCCAAGCGTTCTAATTCTCCCGTGGTAATGCCTTGATAAATGAGCAGTCTAAGCATGGTTTTGTTTCTGGATTCAACCGGAGTGTTCGAAGAACACTCCGCAACTAACACTTCCAACTGTTCGGCTTCCAGCAGATCATGCGGAAGCCGCCTCTTTTGTCCTTTTAAAAACAAATTCTCGGCTGGGTTGGTGCCTCGCATTCCTTCGCTCTTTTGCCAGCGCAGCCACCAACGAACCGCTGTAAGCCGGGAAGCAATGAGGTTCCGGCTTTCTCCCAACGATCTTCGGGAGCGGATAAATTTCAACAGTTCGGAGTACGTTATTTCCTCGACAAGCTCCGCTTGTTTCCATTCGGTAAACAAACTCACATTAAACGCATAGGTTTGAACCGTCTTTTTAGCCAATCCTTTTTCTCTCAGGAATTCTTCAAAGTTCATAGGTAAGTTCTTCTTTTAGGTGCGTGTAAATCTGGGTGGATTCAAGGGAAGAATGTCCCAAAAAGCGTTGGATTTCGGCCAAAGGCATTCCATTGCGGAGCAGGTGCGTAGCGATAGAGTGCCGCAGGGAGTGCAACCCGATTTCTTTGGGGATACCCGCTTTCTCTACCAGCCCAGCCAGACGCAGGGCAATACTTTGTCCTTGCGGTCGGCGGCTCCGATAGCTGACCAGGAGCGAGCTACTTTTGTGTTCTTTTAAGAGTTTTGGTCTGGCTTCGATCAGGTACCAGCGCAAATCCTCGGCCACTTGCCCAGCCAGGGGAACATAGCGTTCCTTGTTTCCCTTTCCTTTTCGCACGTAGAGCAGGCCACGGGAAAACTGCACGTCCGCCACATCCACGGCCACGCCTTCGCTTCTTCTCAGGCCACAGCCATAATACAAGCCCAACATGGCCCGGTCTCTTAATCCATATTCATCGTCCGAACACGCCTCATACAATCGCTTAATTTCCTGTTCAGTTAACACGGTGGGGAGTTCGGGATTGGCTTGGTAATACTCTAAACTGAGTTCTAAATGTGCGGTGTTTGTCTGAGCCAGGAACGTATTCCACAACTTCAATGCCTGCACGTATTTGTTCAGATAGGCCGCGCTGAGGCCTCCGCCTCTTTTCTTGTTGGGGCGGGTTTCCTGCTCGGCGAGAAAGGCTTTGATGTGGGCCTGGCTGATGTGGTGGAGCGTGGTAAGTTCCCTTTCCTGCAGCCAGTGCAAACACTCCGCTAACAGGGTGGGTGCCCCGGTTTGGGTGGCCTCCGAGTACCCTAACACGCCCAGCCAGTCGGTGAAGGCTTCTAACGAGTGCTTATACATGGGAGTTAATTCGTTCATGGTTTTTGCTACCCCTCTCACGTTTTGGTGAGCCACTGAGCTACTTGGGATTCAGGAGGTTATTTTGTTTGTTATTGCTTGGGTTAAGTGGCTCATTTTCTCCGTGAGCTACTTCGAGCCACTTCTGAGCGTTTCCAATACCTGGTCCAGCAGGCTTTGCACTCCATTTTTCAGCGCTTCATATTCGCCGATGTCGGTTAATTGGTAGGCAAAGCCATTTTTCTTGTCCCCGCCCGCTACTTCCACCAGCCCGTACTGGCGCAGTTGGAGCAGGTATCTTTTCAAGGTGGAATAGGCCATGCGCATCGGACGGCGGATGTCTTTGGCGGTGAAGCTCTCCAGTTTGTTCCGCTTCAAATGGAATTTGAGTTCTTCCAAAAAAGAACGGCAAGCTCCACTCAGTTCATCGCTTTTCCGAAGCAACACCGGAGTCGCTAACCGATTCGCCCACTCAATATCTTCCAGGTTCGTTTGAACGGCTTCGTCTTTGCGCTCTCGTTGGTGCTGGTGGTAAAAGGTAATGGTGTTGATCAGGTCTAAGTATAACTGGTTCGCCCTCCGTTGGGTAAACACCTGCCCGGGAAGCCCGAGCTTCTCAGCAAACGGGTTTTCTACCCGCACCGGCTCCAGCATTCTTTGGCTTGCCCGCAGAATACGCTGTGCTTCTTCTCGCTTGTCCACGTCGATTTTTCCCGAAGCTAATCGCCGTTGGTAGTCCAGGATGCGCTGGTCTTGTTCGGGGGATTCGTCGAGGGTGAGCAGCAACGCACGGTTGGCATTGTCGGAGTAAATGGCCTCTTTGGTGGTGGCAGCTGCCACACTGACCGGACCTTCGACTTCCAGGATCTCCGTTCGGAGCGTGCCCCTCGGGCCTTTCACAGCTACCGTTTTGCTCAAGCGCCCTTTGCTTTGGAGTTCCCGCAAGGGATAGAGTACTTCCTCGGCCCCATCCAGGTCTTCGATCAAAAGGAGTTTGTGTTTGAGCTGGTCGCCTTTAAAGTAGTAGAGGGCATTCCCGCTCAGGCTGGTTACTTCCAGCACATCTTCGGGCGGGAGCAGCCCCGCTAAGGTCTGCTGCAGGTGGGTTTTTCCAATCCCGCTGGCGGCCAAACTGACGGCGTGTAAGGGGCGGGCGGTCTTGCGCGAACTCATCACCAGCCACAACAGCAGCCGGTTTATCTCTTCACCTACGATTCCGGTTTGTCCCAATAATTCCTGGGTGCGTTCCATCAGCTTCGGGGATTTGAGCCATTTGGTCGCTTTCGTCTTTTCGGTTCCGGTAAGGATAGACTTCTTGGTCTTGGATTTGGAAAGGAGTTCTAACTGGGACATACGCCAGTTTTCTAATTGGCTCGTTAAGGTTTCCAGCGTTTCGGTGATCTGTTCTTGTGGCAACTCGAATAAGCCTGCTATTTGTTCAGTGAGTTTTCCGACTTGGCTGGAATGGTAGAGGTCTAAGTTCTGACGAATGGGTGCTTCTTCTTTCTCGATTTTCAAGGTAACTCTGAGTTTGTCCAGTCCACCTAATTTTACTCCGCCTAAAATGGTAATGGTTATATCTTCCGTAGTAAATACCGGAGCTTCGGGGTTGGTCGTGTCGAGAGTAGCAGCTTTTTTATCAGGCATACAAAAAAGTTTATAGAACTAATTCGTTTCAAAGATAACGGATAGTGTCTATAATGCAAATACTCTTAAGTTTTGTTTTGAACTTTTTTGTTCTATACTTTCGCATTGAATCGCATTTACCTGTTTTATATAGACTGTATGAGTTTCGGACAACGCCTAAACCAAGCCCGTAAAACCAAAAACATGAGCCAGGAAGAACTGGCCTCCATATTGGGAACCAAAGGCCCAGCTATTGGAAGGTATGAGCGGGATGAGATGAAGCCTTCTATAGAAGTAGCTTCCAATATGGCGGATATCCTCAACGTATCTTTAGATTGGCTGACAGGCCGTAGCCCTCTGCAACTCGATCAAGCCATGATCAATCGCGTTTCCCAGTTACAACAACTCTCCGAGCAAGATAAACAGCATATCCTGTATACCCTCGATGCCATGCTCCGCGATGCCAAAACCCGCAAAGCTTATTCCTCCTAAAAACAGCTACCGGAAGCAGGAGCTTCCCGCCCGCATTCCGAATGTGGACATTCGGAACGAGGTTAAATGGAGTTCAGCACTGCCCGAACAGAACGGTTCCGCAGCGGAGCTACGGAACTAGGTTAAAAATCAGTCGAACTCCATGAATCACCATAGGCTAAAACACAGCCAGAACACATTATCATCACTCCTGATTAGCTGTTGATCGCATCTTTTCACACTCACGCAAAACCTTCTTTTTTTTGGTACGTTTTAACTCTACGTAAACTTCATCGATAACGTTCAGCATATCAATTTTATCATCATCAATAATTGCTTTTAGTGTATAGTCAACTTCAATCAAACTACCATCATTGAGACCTTCATACTCTGCATCAAGAAAGAACCTCGTTCCCAAGCTCCTGCTTGGGAATACATCTCAGAAGCTCTAGCTTCCTTTATACTGGCAGCTACTCTGTAAATAGAGTAAGGTCCAGCAAAAAGCTCTACCCCCATCACCATGAGGATCATTCTTTCCGGCGTCTTTTGCTTTTGCCCAAAGCCAAGCTCCACCAGCGGCTAAAGCTCCACCAACAAGTACGAAAGGTATAGCTGGGTCATCTGCAATACCAATAACAGTAACATCATCAGCTAATAAGGCTCCACTGATAGCAAGAGTTCCAACCATTATAGCCCCGGCTTTAGATTGTTCTTTGGCTGTTGAAGTTTTAGTACCATCAGAATTTAAAAATATCAAATTCCCTTCTTCATCTACATCAAGAGCTTGTTCTCCTATGTATGTGCCATTTATTCCTGCATTATCTAAATCTTCTTGGCTTTTAATATTAGAGTCATAAACCATATTTCCATCTTCATTAACATACCAATTAAATACTGCTTCAGCTGTCATTCCATCAGGATCAATCATATTCAAAGGATTATTGTGGACATAGTGATATGGCGTCCAAGCCGCAAATTCACCAGCAAGTGGAAAAGTGTCTTACATTGCTCCCCATGTGCAAAAGCACGGTTTAAATAACCCTTTTAAGGAATACGCATGGATAGTTTTGGTAAACGTATGGCCGCTCTTCGAAAGGAACGCTCCACCACCCAGGACGAGCTGGCCAAGCAGCTCAGCACCTCTACCTCAGTGATCGGACGCTACGAACGAGACGAGATGGTGCCTTCCATTGAGGTGGCAAAGAAGGTGGCTGCCTTGCTGGATACCACCGTAGGTTATCTGATCGGGGAAGCCCAAACCTCCGGGCTGCTTAAAGACCCGGCCATGCTCAAACGCCTGCACGAGATTGACCAGATGGACGCCGAGGACAAAACCCACATCCTGCACGTCCTCGACAACTTCATCAAGGCTACCAAGCTCAAAGCCATTCAGTAGCCCCAAACAAAAAAGGCATCCCGAAAGCCTTCGGGACGCCAGTTTTTTGTCTTACATGCTTGCACTAGGTGGGGCTATCGTAGATGTTATAGGCTTACAATTTTTTAAGTCCTTCCTGTTCATATACCATTAGCAAGTCCATCATTTCAGGGTTATTTAATACAACCTGTTTTAGCTTAATATTTCCGTTAAATGAACTTTCTTGCTCCAGCGGTTTTTGAACATATATAAACAAAGTATCCTTAACCTGTTTATACAAAAATGGTAGTTGACCACTGTAAGTAAAATTTATATTCGATATGTCATTATCTTTTTGGGGAACCTCCGTCAATACTACTTGACGATGATCTGAGCTAATACCCCAAATTTTTTCAACTAAATAAACATTTAACCCTGTAGAACTTGTAAATGTAATTTGGCGGACTGTTGGTTCATGCTTTGGTGTAGTAAAACTAAAGTAAGCTATAACACCAATCACAATAAAGATTATCGTTAAAAGTATATAACCCATTCTTCTCATTAATTCCTCCCGGCATTATAACCATTAATTATCATTCGACCTGCATATGGAATTTCACCATAATATGGAGCAGGCCCATATGAAGTGCCAAACAGAACTACTTTAGCTACTGTACTAGCACCGTTATATTTTCCTTGATGTACTGCACCAGCTACTTTTAAAAACTGGTTCAATGTAAGTGTATAACCATATGCTGATGTCGTAGCACCATTCAATAATATTTTTTTATTGTTTTCTTTATAACATATATATAATATATAATAGAAAATATTATCAATATATTAAAAAAATAATTGACAAATTAGTAACAATTATATTTGTGAAATTTATATTTAATTCTAAATATATGTACAAATATAATATTGCAAGTAAAGAAAAACTTTTCAATAAATATTTTAAACACAATTTATAAGAAAATACATTATTCATTTTATCTTCCATTTACTGGTCTAAAAAATAATGCAGGAACAGGGCTATAAAAATTTATCTGTAATAACCATTGTTCCAACAAACCAATAATTCAGCAATAAGAAAGTCAAAGATGCTAAATAAGGTATTGTAAAGTAAAATATCTTTATTGTTCTAATTAGGGAGAATAAATAAAATCCTAAATTCAAATAAAATAATATATCAAAAAATATCATGACAGTAGTTTTACCAATTACTAAAGTGATTTCTTTTTCTGTTTCAAGAAAATAAACTCCTAAAAAAATTATAAGTAATAGGGCACAAATTGAATATAATTTCAATGCTACTTTTAAATAATTTTTGTCCATTGTTTTAATTATCTGTTTATAGTGGGAGTAAAGAAAATTCTTGGGACTGGATTCGCATATAATGGTGTCCTGACATCCGGTTCAATTGGATTTGCTCCTGATGCTCGAATTATTCCACTTATATAAGAATTACTATTATAAATATTTGGAAGATCTTCATTGATAATGCCGAAAGTCCTACTAGAAGTTGGTAAAGAATAGACAGGTACATTATTTCCTGAAACTTCTTGTCTATCGATATAGTTACTATGATTATCTAAAATTTTAGTGATAAACTCTGTATCAGATAAATCCGAAGTTATTAAATTTGAACTTGTTATATCAGAAGGATGGTCTCTGAAGTTGGTTTGAGCCTCAAGAAAACCTTCTTGTAAGTCATCTTCAAATGGACCAGCTCGAACAACTACCCCCATAACAGTTACCTCATCCCCACTTTCATTTTCATAAGTATATTCTATAAATAAATCTTCATATTCAGTACCCTTGAAATCTTCGAGTTCTGAAAACGAGACTAATTTATTACTGACTGAAGCCACCCGCAATCTTCTTCAGGAGGATCACAAGCCGCCACAGAACTTCTTATTGCACAAGCGGACGCTTGCGCTAGAGCGGGGTAGGCACATCAATAAAGCCCTAAAAACTTACCGGTAAGAAATATTATAACGCCAATTAAAAATATAATTGGACCTATAGCTGTTAAACGATCTAGTATAGGATAATTAGACTTTATATACGTATCGTTGAAAGTACTTTCTAAATTTTTGAAGCCAGCTTTTGTTAAAAGTCTCCCATATAGTAGTAAACCTGCTACTAGAGTTATTGCAAAACCACTTAGAATAAAGTAATGAGAAATATCAATCAGTGTCATCTTTCACCCATTCTTTTCCGTTCCAAATGTAAGTTCCTTCTTCTAAATTTTGAATATTTTCCGAAGAAAATTGTTCCTCAAATAGATCGCCTTTCCTTTGTAACTCTTCATAGAACTTCTTAGCCGTCTTAATAAGTCTATTTGCCTGTGACTTAGTAAGACCGAAATTCGAAGTTAAAGAGAGAACCACATTATCCCAATCTTCTTTTTCATATAACCAAGTATAGCTCCCTTCAGCATATATTCCGAAGTGCCTACCACGATTATATTTCGGTGGAGCAATTGAAATACCCATTTCTCTTAAGAGTTCTCCTGAGTTTTCTGCAGGAAAAGGATCTGTGAAAAATTTAGTTGGAAAATTAAACTCCACTCCGAATCCTTTATCTCCTACGTAAGCACTTCCTCCATACAGTCCTCCCCAACCTTTAAGTTGTTGCACACTGTTTAAACCATAATAATAGCTTCCTTCTAATCCTGTAGTATATCCTTTTCCTGGACCTCCTCCAAAGGTACCTGTAGTAAAAACTGCCAGACCACCATTCCCATCAAAGGCTATACCTACTGACGCAGAACCAGAGAGAACTGCCTTCTTTCTCGATCTTCAACGTTACCCTCAGCTTGTCCAGCCCGCCCAGCTTCACCCCACCGAGTACAGTAATGGTGAGTGCTTCAGTTTGGAAGACCGGGGCTTCGGGGTTTTGGGTATTGAGCAGACTAGACATACAAAAAAAGTTACTTAGCGTATTCGCTTGTGAACTTAGTCTTTTTGCCTATATCATCCAAGCGTATTTACATTGGTTTTGTACCCTTGTTAGCTTTTTCGATGGGCAAAATCTATCTTAACACAGTGTTTTCAGTAAATACAGCATCATAAACAGCATGTTCGATATGGAGAATTTTGGAGCAAATTTAAAGCAAGTACGCACCGAGAAAGGGTTTTCACAGGACACATTCGCCACCCAGATCGGGGTGCATGTGACCAATCTGAGCAAATACGAACGCAACAAATCGGTACCCTCGTTGGAGATTGCCAATAAGATGGCCAACGCTTTAGATATATCCTTAGATGAGCTCGTTCATGGGCAACCCCACGAACAAGCCCTGGCCCGCATCACCGATACCGAACTCCTTTCCCTGTTCAGCAAAACCCAACAGCTTCCCGAAGACCAAAAACAAACAGTTATCGATCTGCTTTCCGCTTTCCTGCTAAAAGCCAACCTTAAACAGCAACTCTCTTAAACAAAAAAAGGCCCAAGCGAGAACGATTGAGCCAGTTCTTTAAGCACATGCTTGCCCTAGGTTGGGGGCCTGATAACAGGCTATCACATATAAATATTTGTCTAGTTCTATCTTTCTAGTAACCTTCTTTTGGAAAAAAACATAATTACTACTGTTTACCTCATAAAGATCATAAAACAGGGGATCGTTTTCTTGATATCCAAATAAATCTACTAATTCATCTTCTTTAATATCTTTGAGTTCTTCCTTGTATACTAAATCTTTACCAACACCTTCGTAAGCTTCTAGCATTCGAATGATTGGGACGTCATGTTTTAATACTTCTTTCATTATAGTGATCCCTATTTATTGTTTTTTTGTTGTGCGCCCTTTTTTAGGTGGTTTTTTCTGCTCTCCTGTGTTTGGATCATAAGCCCCTTTATGCTTTTTACCAGTCTTATCATATACCTCAACTTCTCCATGCCGAGAATCCCATTCCAGTATATCTCCATTTGTATCAATCCATCTTTTTCTACCTGCTCTCCGTCCTACGTCTCTTGCTCCTGGGAAACCAGGTAATACTTGTGGAGGGGGCTGATACGAATGAATGGTAATAGAAAAAGTCTCTTGTGCATCAAAAGTAATTGCGTTGTAGGTAGCGTCAGCAACTAATCCTAAAAATACACCGGTAGCTACTACATCGGCTGGACCAGGTACACAGGTATCAGCACAAGCAGTTCCTAATAAAGCAGGGCCAGAAGCTCGTACTGTTCCATAATGATTTGGCCTTGCATAATAAACTGTGGTTGTTACCTCATAATCATATAACTCATGAGTAATAATACTTCCATCTTCCGCAATCTCAAATAACCCCATAGTATTATCAATAATTGTTCCAGGAACATAAGTATCTAAACATTCCTGTTTCGTACTACAATCAGGATATTCTCCAGTGGGATCACTGTAAAGAATTGGGTTATTATAAGAGTAACTATACGGAGAAAGGTTTGGAAACTCTCTTGCATATGGATCAATTTGCAAAAATCGCCCCCCTAGTACTGGATCCATGGTTCTTGCATTCAGATGCATCAAATCCAATCCTGCCTCATCATCCAGTTCCTCCCCAATGTATTTGTAATTATCATTTGGATTCGCACTATTGCTACTCCTTCCTGGCATCTCTAAGCCAAACGGATAATAATCATAACTATCCAGGTGTGTACCAATTTCATCCACAATAGCCCGGGTACTTCCTAAGTGATCTTTTAGGAAGTAGCGGGTGGCATATTCGGCTGAGCTTTGTGCAGAAAGTTCGAGGTCATAGTAGTCGGCTACTCCTTGTAGGTAGTTTATTTTAATATAATAAGTCCCTGGGGTTACGCTGAAGCTTCCTGAGCCGGTACCTGTTGCAACAGTGCTGCTATTTTTAACTACTTCCCAATCTAAATCATATTCTGTGGATTCGTATTCGGCTGTTGTTCGAGCTTTGGTTATAGTTACCGTACCGCTTCGCAATACTTCAAAGTAATACCAATCTGAATCAGAACCAGAAATACTGGCATACACAGATAATCCAATGGGGCCGTCTGCCGAAGCCTGACTACCGTTAGGTTCCGATTCGCTAGATACAGTATTGGTCAGGTCAATCACCGGATCGAGTACGCCCCCTAGTAATTGCCCTTCGGTGCCCATTCCAATAAGATTGAGGTTTAAATCTCCATCCTGATCAATGGTAGCCAGGGTTTCTCCTCCGTCCCGGATGTAATAGGTCCAGGTTCCTGCGGAAAATTCTTTGAATACCCGGTTTCCTTCCCCATTATAATTGGCTTTTAGGGTACTACCTGTATTGGTTTCAATCTGAATAGGTAGATTAAACTCGTTGTAAATCAGGTTGTCGAATTTCCCGGTCTGACTGGTCATATTCCCATTGGAATCGTAGCCATAGGTAGCGTCTTCCGCATCCCAGGTTTCGCTGGTCGTGCTCATGAGGTCCATTACGGAACTCAGACGGTTATTTCCCCCATAACTGTAGAGCAGCAGATCGACCTGGGTACTTGTTTCATCATAACGACCCAGTTTGGTGATATTCCCCTGATCATCATACTCCAGCGAATATACCTTAAAGGCATCGGTGCTTGCCCAGGAAGAGCTGGCATAATTACTATAGATTGCCGAGGTCAGGCGGTTCAGCTTGTCGTAGGTATGCGTGTATTTATAGCGGTAATGATCGGAGCCTAAACTGGTTAGGGGATTGTAAAACTCAGCCTCGTTAATGTTTCCATTATCAAAATAGGTGTAGGCTGCCGAGAACGCATGACTACTTACCTCAGGGTCATTGATTTGGGTGAGCCTGCTTTGAATGTCGTACTGGTAATCAAAGGTGGTTCCCCCTTTGTACTGTTTCTCTTCAATATTCCCGTCTGCTTCATAGCTGTAGGTAATCTCAGCCATTTCAGTATCGGCTACTCCATCTGCGGTCAGGGTAACACTGGCTAATCTTCCCAACTCGTCATAGTCGTAATGGTGATAGATGACATCTTCTCCAATTTCTATTTCACGACGGGTTAGCTCTCCCAGGCGGTTGTATTCATAGCTAATGGTCGCATCCCAATCCCTGCGGCTCCCGGTGAGTATCTGTTTCTCTGCCAGCCTTCCTTCGCTGTCGTAGCTGTAGAGCTGTAGCTGCCACTGGTTGGCCCCGGTTTGGGCGTTCACCCCTACCGAATCGGTTCCAGCCAGGCTCTCATCAATCCCTATCACCACCTCTGATCCATCGAAAGCGGTAAAGTCTGCCTGGATCAGCACCATACGTCCTGCTTCAAACAGTACATCACTGCCCGATAGGGCATCGGTGTTACTAACCGTAAGGGTATCAATGGCGCGATAGGTTTCGGCTCCGGAAATCCCCAGCCCGCTGGTGTCTACATTGGCTTCCAGAGGTTCGGGCATAAAGCGATACATGTCGGCCACGAGCTGTCCCTGCGCACGGGTGGCGTTCATACTAAAGTTGGTGATTTCGGTAGGGAATTCACTCCATGGGTAGGAAGAAGTAGAAGGCTTGGTATCGTAGGCAAAGGCTCCTTTTTGGTAGTCTTCCGTGCTTTCAAAACTGTAGGTATTATCCGGGTCTAAGGCGGAGAAGCTTCCTGAGTAATCGGCAATCCCGGTTTGTACCACTCTACCTAGCTCGTCATAGCGGGTATAGGCCACCTCTCCATCCGCGGCCTGGTTGGCATCCTGGCTGAAGCGTAGCCGGTAGGCTTTGTCGTAGGCATAATTCACCGTGCCAAAATCATTACTGGTTTTGCTGGTCAGGTTGCCCACATTGTCATAGCTATAGCTAATCACCCAGTCGCCGGCTACCGTGCCTGAGGGCGGATGGTGATAATTGGGCGGACGTACCTCGGTAAGCTGATCCAGGGAGTTGTACACAAAGTCGGTGATGGCATTAATGCCCGAAGAATCGGATACGGTACGTTTGGTCCGGCCCCAGCCATCGGTATAAGTTTTGGTGATATTGCCTACCTGGTCGGTGGTGGTGGTGACCGAGTACCAGGTGCCACTAATGGCTTCTATACTATGGGAAGTGGTGACGGAACCGTAGGTAGTTTCGCCTCCTAAGGGAATGGCCTTTACCGGCCTCTTCATCGGACTGTCTTCATATTCAGTAATGGTGAAGGCATCCTGGTTGGCATGTTTGGCTTTGGCTGCCGAATCAGTAACGGTTTCAAAGCTCATACCCGTACCTGAGCGGGAGAAGGGTTTATAGCTTTTCCAGGGTAGTCCGCGGTCGTTAAAACTTTCTGCGGCTATAATCACTTCGCTACCCGCGGCGGATACAGTCTGCACCGATCTTCCCATGCCATCCACATACTGGCGGGATACACGAGAATCGCTGCCGGTGTAACCAGTCGTTTCTACCCAATTGGGGTTGGTGGGTGAGAAATTAGTTCCGGTGTAGGTGTAGCTATGGGCGCTCACCTGCTGCCCGGCGTCATTATATACCCCGGTTAAACGGTTGAAGTCGTCGTAGGTAAAGGTCTGCTCTTTCTCGTCCTGAGCAATCACTTTGGTGATCATACCAAGACTGTCGTATTCGGCTTCGCTGCATAAGTCATTACCGGTACATCCGGAACTATCCATGACTTTCCGGATCCCGGTTAGATATACCCCATTCACCCCGTACAGGCCGTCTTGCGAATAGGGATTGGTCGCACTGCCGTAGTAGAAGTGGGTGGTATCACCCAGGGCGTTGGTGGCCTGGAGCACATTACCCTGGCTGTCATACGAAAGGGCATCATATACCATGTGGCTGGCTCCGCTATTCCAAACTTTCTGCTCGTCAACCTGCACATTTCCGTTAAAGGTACCCCACGTGTAACTAATAGAACTAAGGGTAGTACCTCCTTCTTTCACACTCACAGAGCTCGGGTAATCAAAAATGTTTTTACTTCCATCGGAGTAGTAGGCATAGGTGGTCAACCTGGAGGTGCTTTCTCCAGCCACGCTATCTGTTTTGCTGGTAAGCAGCATGCTGGTGGTGTTATAGTCGTAATCGGTGATTTTGGTTATCGCATTGGCGGTACCGTTGTAGATCTGCTCTTTGCTTACATCCAGGTAAGAGAGTTGTTCGAAAATACTGTAGCCGCCAAAGGTGTAGATGGTATCGCGCTGAGGATTTAAACAGCCTCCGCAACCATGTACATTGATCACCCGATTAGGGGTTGCTCCCTGTACCCAGGTGCTTTGTGTTTGGTAAAAGTAGTCGTTTTCAGACTGGGCCATTTTTGCATTGGTATCATCCAGCGACTCTGTTTTGATCATGTTTCCTTTGTCCAGGAAGGGCTGCTTCTCGAAGTGATAGATCGTTTCCCCAAATTCGTTGGTGGACGCATTGAATTCCGTTACTGCCTGGTAGCCCAAGTGGTTCCAGGTGTGGTTGGTCATCTGGTAAGCGGCCGAAGATTTTACCTGCACATAGTCGCAGTTCACATTGATGGGAATGGAGCTATCATAAAATATATGATAGTTTCCCGATTCCAGATAAGTAGGTTCCTGGTTCAGGTTCCCACTCGAATAGCCCGAGCCACCCGTCATGGTGTACTCGTAGGTTTTTACCACATTATTATCGGTGGAAATACCATCGAACCAGGTAACGGATGACACCCTCACTCCTCCGGCTGTTTTGGTGGTATCGATCAGGGTATTGGCTACATAACTGTAGCTATTGGCTTCATACTGGATGCTGGCCGAGCCGCCGCTGGGATAGTCCACCTTGGTGAGTAATCCGGTTTTGGAATAGACGGCGTCCGGTTCCCGATAGGCCCCGTTAAAAATAACCGAGCCATTATAGCTGGTGGTGGGGATATAGGTGGTATTTTGTGTTGCTCCATTATAATAACCCCAGTAGTCCATGGATTTGGAACCATAATCAGGAATGGCTCCATGCTGATAAGTAAATGTGTATGGAGGGAGCGTGTTCGTTTCGTTTACATCGTATTCCTGTACTTCATCCAGCTTAAGCCGTTTATGGGTTGAACCATTGGTAAAATAGCTGTGGGTTAATGCGAATTTCTTTAGAAGGTTGGAATTGCGGACTACTTTTATTTCGCTGAGCCTTCGCTCGCTGGTAATATCCTGCCTGGTGGCCCAAATGAATTCCACATAGCTGTTCGGGTCATTGGCGTATTTCAGTTTTTTGGGTAGTGGAGTCTCCCGGTAGGTATAAGAGGTAGTGGTATTCACATTATTGTCCAGGGTACTACAAAATCCCGATGAAGTGTAGATGATGATGGATTCATTATAGGAGGTCTCATCACTTGAATACTTGGTGGTGTCATATTCAATGATAAGGTCATTATCGGTTTGAGGGTGCTCGATTTTTGTGAGGTACCAGGCGCTGTTGTAGAAGCCCGAGGAAGGATTGGACATGGATGAAGCTACATTATTAGCAATTTCCGTCATGTCAAAGGTATATTTGATCCCGCTGGCATCGGTGATGGTCCAGGAGTCAATGTCATTGGAATTACCTGCCGAAGTATGATACTCGATCTTTACCTCTTTCTGCCTGGATTTGAAGACAAAGCCCTCATTGGAATCCACGTAAAAGAATTCACCGCTTACCGTTGGCGTGGACAGAATGAATTTATCGGGCTGGGTATCGTATTCCCCGTCAACCATGTCATCCATCAACTCTTTCTCTGCCAGCGTCAAATTGGGATGATTGCTGGGAGAGGTATCAATGGTGTTATTTTTTAGATGCGTGGAGTTGGCCATATACCCTGTCCCTTCGGTGTTATCATCGGGCAGGCCGACCATCACTCGTGTAATGGCCCCTCCTATTTGAAGGTTCCAGCCCAGGCCTATCCTGCTGGCCCGCTCCTGCACCCTAAACCCGGAGGATGAGTAGCTCAGATTTAATGGAATCCCGGTTTTTCCATTGCTGAAGGTGTACAGGGGAATTGTAACCGTACTGGTTCCATTGTACATATCTATGGGAATGTCTTCTGCCTTCAGGAAGGAAGAAGCCGTTGGTGACGGAAAGGCCACATTCAGGTTATCGGAATAATCTACGGAGCTCTCCCCCGTGCCCTGGGCTTGTACTGAATGTGCACTAACAGCTACAAAAAGAGTGATAATGCTAAGTGTTTTAGATAGTGTGTTCATAATTATAACCGCTTGACAAATTTTTATGGTTGTTGACCGAAGTAGCCTTAGTCCTCGTTGTTGGTATGCTCCAGTTTTTCCATGCGTTGTTTCAACGCCTCGTTTTCCCTTTTCAACTCAACCAGGAGTTGTTCAAGGCTTTCGTTCTTCTCTTGCTGCCTCTGAACCAGTTTGTTTTGTTCAATAAGATGGAGCGTCATCTCTTCAATTTTCTTGAGTAACAACTGCTGCATTTCTCCCAGGTGCTGGCCTTCTTCTTCTACTTGTTTGGCCGAGGGTACTTCGGGTAAATGCCCTTTAGCTTTGATATAAGCTTCAATTTCTGAAAGAGATCGTAGCTCGTAATCAGGATGAAATACATAATCCGGCCAGCCCGTAGCTTCTACAATTATTTCTTTGGCGCGGGCTGTTCCATTTACTTCAAGTTTGTTGCCCGGAGTAGTAGTACCGATTCCTACATTACCATCTTTTGCAATTCGAAAACGTTCTCCAAGTACGCCATTGTCATTTTGAAGCCTTATGGAAAAGGAAGTAGGAATTATCTCTGTATCAGTAGTTCCATCAGCAAATACTCGAAGCTGAGCAGTACGTATAAAATTAGTTCCATCGTATCCCCAATAATCATTAACACCCAAATTATCTCCAGATTGTACGGCCTCAGGGATGTCTACTGTTCCACGAGCTCGTCGCTGAATAAGAAATCCGCTTTGCCACGCAGCATCTGAATAAGCTTCTTGCTTTACAACGGCATGACTACCATCAGATACAAATTCTGCAAGAGCTGAAGAAGTCGAGAATACATGGAATCGTGAGGTTGGGCTTTCTGTTCCAATTCCTACATCGCCTCCAGTAAAAAAAGAAGCTCCATTAGAGTGCAGTTGTACTTTAACCTCGTTAGTATCATTATATATTTCCATTCTATGGTTCTGATTCCCCCCGAAGAAAACTTGGTTACGATCTCCAGATGAGCTATTTCTGATAAAATAAATATTGCCGCCCCACCTGCTATGTCTGAATGTTGTGGTTCCCGATCCTCCGTCAACGTAGCTGATAGAAAGCCCCGCAGCTACACTCGAACTGGAACTCAGAGTCCCAACTCCTACCGTACCATTCACCTGAAAATCAACATTGGGGTCTGTCATACCTATTCCAACTTTGCCACCGTCATAATAGATTTTAGTTCCGTTTGTGGTCCACTGAGCTGATGCTAAACTGCTCGTTACCAATACTATTAGTGTACATAGGGTTAAATTTTTCATATCAATTCTCATTCTCTAGTTGCTTGATTTTTGAAGCATGTTCTTCAAGGAGTTGTTGTTGTTTCTGTATCAGCTTTTGCTGCTCAATGGTATGAAGGGTCAACTCTTCGATCTTTTTAAGTAGAAGCTGCTGCATTTCCCCCAAGTGCTGGCCTTCTTCTTCTACTTGCCGGGCAGAAGGTACTTCGGGTAAATGGCCCTTGGCTTTGATGTGGGCTTCAATTTCTGAGAGAGAGCGGAGTTCGTAATCAGGATGGAATACATAATCCGGCCAGCTGGTTGCTTCCACAACTACTTCTCGAGCACCAATCGAACCTTCTACCGCTAGCTTATGAGAACCCATTGTTAGAGTCCCTATACCTACTCCTACATTGGTTCCTGGCATTAGGGTAATTTTTCCATCTTCATTTGCTGAAGCATCAATTTTGAGCTGCTGTGTGGCATCATTGGTACTGATGTCGAAGGTTCTTCTTACATCATCATAATTTGAGTGTATCCTTCCATAGAATTGAGCATTATTATCATATCCATAGATTCTTAGCTGCCTTCTTGTTCCATTGGCCGCTACTTCACTCCCTATGTACACATCCCCTCCATCCACATCTAATTTTGAAGCTGGTGTAGTGGTTCCTATACCTACGTTGCCATCTACATCCATCAGGATTTTTCTCCAACCCGTCCATGCGTTATTACCTTGATCAATACTTCTTAACCAAAACTGGGTACCTAGATTGTTAGATAATAGCTGTATATGTCTTGAGTTCGTATCCATTGCTTTCAACCCTAAAATAGTACCTGCATCCATCGGCCAATTCCAGGCACTATCACTTTCGGAATTCATTAAATAAACTCCTTTGGGGTAGCTGTTTGGCAGAGTTGTAACAGGCTCTCTGGTTATATAATTATCTAATGGAGTTTGAGCATTAACCGATGTAGTTATTCCGAAAAGGGCAATGCATACCCCGAATAGAGCTTTCTTCATTTCTTAAACCTATTTTTTTATGTATTGCTATTAACCTAAAGAAGAGTACTTCCTGACTTAACTACTTTTTTTTGTTCAGGACCTTTCTTAACCACGTTTCTGAGGCTACATATATCCGCTTAAAACTTAAAGGCTACTCTTTCTTCTTGATTTTTGTTCTGCAATAGACTAACCAATTTGAATCAAACTCCCAACTCGGTAACAATAATTTTTTATGTGCCTGATTTATTGGACTTAAGGTATCATGAGCGGAGAATTCTGGCATTTGGATAAGAACGCGTAGACTAAAAGTAGTCGTAGGGTTTTATTGTTCTTGCGCATAGACCTGGCTGGCCTTTTCTATAGGTCATCCTGAGCATACTTGCGAAGGATCTTATCGGGTTAAATAATACTTCTCTTTTTTTAACGATCATCCCGGACTTAGATCCGGGATCTGTAAAGCGTGATTCGTTGCTATGGCTATTGCTAAATCAACGGTTGGTTCCCTTACAGATCCCGCATCGGGGCGCGGGATGACGATGTTGAGGGTGGTACGGGATGATTTAGTAATGTGGGCTCAATGCAAGTCAAAGACTTGCATTGCTTGTTCTCTTAAGTCACAGACTTAAGAGATCTTTGGCGGGCATCGGGGTGCGGGATGACGATGTTAAGCTAGTTCCCAAGCTCCTGCTTGGGAATACATGCCTGAAGCTAGAGCTTCAACATCTGCATTCCGAAGATCGACCTTCGAAACGAGGTTAAGAGATCTTTGGGTTATAAGAAATCGAAGTACACCCCAAATACCTTTAACACAAAAGCCAGGAATAGAAAACCAGCCATAGGGATATGGGTATCTCTTGTAATTTTTTTGGTCAAAAGTCCCAGCCCCGCGAATACCCCTCCAATAATTATTCCCAGATAAATTACCCCTAGCACTCCCCACCCCATGAAAAGAGCCAACATAGTAATGAGTTTTACATCTCCCCAGCCAAAAGCCAGTTTATTATAAAACCTGTTTACCCCAAGATTAAGAATGGTGAATGCTCCGAACATGGTTATGGACGAAATGATACATTCGATTTCGAATTCATACACTAAAGAAGGGATAGCAGCAACAAAAAGTATACTAAGAAGTCGATTGGGGATGATTTTGCTATACAGATCTACAGCGGAGATAAAAAAGAAAACCAGTACAAACAGGTATGAGCACCATTCAACCACGGTTTCCGGGGAGAAATAAAAAACAGCTCCAGCACTGCCCCCAATACTAACTACAGTGCCAAGCCATTGCCAGTTTCGAGAGGGTTTAGCCTCTATATTTGATGACAAAATCATTGGCTTAAAAAAGCTTAGATAGCTTCCTACCCCTGATAATAAAACTGCTATTAAAAGTTGAACGATCACCCTTAATCCGGGATCACCTGTTCTACATTCCCTTCTTCATCTACCTGCCATTTGTTAAAAACACCATCGTTATCGAAGTCTATGATGGAAGTTGCTGTTGCAACATATTCAGTAGTACTGGCACTTTCAATTTCGATCTGATAACGAGCTCTTCCCCCTTCGGTAATCATTTTCTCATGTTGGAAATCGATGGCGCTGAAGTCGGAAGCATAAGAGTCGTGCTCTAAATGGTACACGCGTTGCAAGGTATGGAGAAACGCTAGTTGCGTTTTGGCTTCGGTTGTTTTGGCCCGGGTAGTAACGTTTTGGTATAAAGGCACGGCAATCATGATAAGAATGCCAATAATGGCCAATACAATAAGTAGTTCAGTTAATGAAAACCCGTCTTCTTTTCTTAGTATTTGATTGATTTCGTGTTTCATAGCTCTTCTAGTTGTCGTTTAATTTCAGTGTAAATTTTTTATCGTTGTATTCCAATAGTACCGAGTCGCGAACCACGGCCATGACCAGGATACCATTTCTAAAACTTTCTCCGGATTCTACAAAATAGGGCTGTCCCTGGTCATCTAATATCACTGCCGTTTGATCCATGATACCCGTTAACGAAAGACGTGGCATAGGGGCTTCAGGCTCGGGCTGAATGGGTTCTGGTTCAGGTGCTGCTACAGTCTGCGGAGCAGTCCCTGACATTCTAAATGGATCTCTTCCTGAGGCCGAGTACGAATACCCGATTTTTTCGGGTACCGTAAGTTCATCCAAGTCTACAGACTGCACTTGCTGTACAATAGGACTGGTATTGGAAGAGGTAAGTTCTGAGAAATTCACCACATTCACCCCCCATACACCAATTACAATTACTGCGAGAAGTATTTTACCAAACATTGTTTCCAGGAATTCTTTCATCAGGCTAACTCCTCAACAAGGTTATGGTTAATGTGGTGGTGCCTTCCAGAGCTCCTTGATTTGAGTCGGACAAGTCTATTTCAAGTTGTTTGGTTTCAATAACCAATCCGCCCTGTTCAACCTGGTTTATGAATCTGGCAATACTGTGGTAACTGCCCGAAAAATCGAGCGCGATTTCCCTTTCAAAATAGGCTCCCCTGATTGCTCCGCTTAAGGGCTGAACCCTGCTTATCGTAATATTTGCTGATCTGGCTTTATCGAAGATCTGTTCCAGAACTACTGAGAAATCGTCGTCTTCGGGCATATTCACAACCATCTCATTCATTCGTTCATCCAGAATAGTCTGCTTTTCGCTCAGATCCACCAATTCCGTTTGCCAGTTCCCCATGAGGTCGATTTGCTGATTTTGAGTACTCAACACAGCATGCTTTTCATAGGTATTTACTACAAAAGGAAGCACTAAAAAAATGGTCAGCGCTAGGAACACGAGTAGAGATGCTAGTCCTACATACTTCCAGGTATGTATGTGCAACTGGTTATTCATGAGCCTACCAATACCTGAATTTCAAATCGAATGGTGGAAGGTCCTGAAACAGAGTTCCTGTTTCCATTTCGGTTCTCTTCCTCTTTTTGGGAGACTACCAAACCAGCCCTTCGGACTTCATCTGCGCGCTCTAATTGCTGTAAGAAACCTGATACCGCTTGCTCTGAACGGGCATAACCCATAAGGTTTAACTGAATCAGGTTGCCAGTAGATTCCGGTTGAGTGGTCAGTTTGGTTAACCATACCTGATCGGGGATTTGTTTGCTTACCAATTCAAATAGAAAGGCAGAAGATTCTTTTTCTTCCAGCATATTCCGAGCTCTGAGGAATTCATCCCGGGTCGCGACAAGATGCTCTCTTTTCTCCGTCACTTCTTCAATTTTATCCCCGATTTGCCCCATGATCTGGTTGCTTTCAACTAACCGATAATCCAATACTTTACCATAGGCATAAGTAACAAGAGCAAAAAATATGAGCGGAGCAAAAAGCAGTATGCTAAGTCTAAGTGTCTCCTTTTTATCATTTGCCAATACTGCTTCCTTTTGCTGATCGGGCAACGAAAAATTGAAAGCATCCAGTTCGGGATAGAAGGTCTTATTGCACACTCCTTCAATGGGCATATAGGACGGAGATACTGCTTCTTTTCTTTTAGGAATGACAAAACCTTCCAGAGACCGACTTACAAGCCCTGCCCATTGATCCAGATGGTGATTCCTGGCAGGTATAAAGAGAGGGATGCTATCCATACCTAAATCATAGGAAGCTTCTTCGGTTTTTAGATAGGAGTCCGCTTCCTGGATGACCAGGGCCCAATCTTCATCGGACGAACCGGAACACTCAAATACATTGTGCACCAACCCGTGTTGATAGCTTAGCAAAAATGCCCGGTCCCCTGACCGGGATACCACGCCTGACATCCCTTCTAAAAACGGCGCATTCGCTATCTGGGCATAGCCAGTATCAACTACTCCAGCGGTCAGGTATTTTGGGAATAGCCCGAGTTCCTCAAGTACGGAGGTATATTTTGTGCAAATGCCTTGATCCAGTACCTGGAACAGACATCGCTTTGATTCTTCATCCACTTGAATGAGATGATATTGAAGAAGTACGGCATCAGGATCTTCATAGGAAAGAAACAGGCCTTTCTCCCTTTCAGCTACCCATCGCTCATTTTCTTCCTCTTCTTCGGAATAAGGTACTTCCTCAATCAATACATCCACCAAAGCATCAGGAATGGAAAGTGCTAGTACAAAGGCATCGGCTTTAATTTGCTGAAGCATTTCCTCAACAGCTCCTTTATAAGAAACTTCTCCATTATTGTGGAGTATCTCACCTTTTGAACTTTCCGTAATTCTGCTCCCGAGCTTATCCAGTTCAACCCATCGGATTAATTCAGAAGTAATCTCCAGGCCAACAACGGTATGTTCAAGAAAAGGAAGCTTAAGCATTGCTCAGCTACTTAATTATCTATGTTGAGGTCTTCTCTGAGCTGGTTCCAACGCACATTATCGGTGCCATCACCATAAAACACATGAGGAGTAATGAAGATCACCAACTCGGATTTAATAAGATTTGTACTCTTATTTCTGAACAATCTCCCCACTAACGGAATATTACCCAGAATAGGTACCTTGTTTATATTTTCTGTCTCACTTTCCTGGATCAGCCCCCCAAGAATAATGGTTTCTCCGTCTTTCAATCGAACGGTGGAATCTAATACCCTGCTATTAATCGTTGGTGGAACTTCAGAAGAAATTGTTCCAACCGGAGTGTTGAATTCCGGGTGTACTTCAACAGTAACATCACCAGAAGCACTTACCCACGGAGTAATTTCCAGTAACACATTCGCTTCAATGGTTTCGAAACGTTGTGACTCCTGAGTTACAATTTGGTTCGGGGATTGGAGTGGAGTAGTTGAGGTTAACAGGTAATACTGAGTGGTACCAATTTCAATACTGGCTGTATATCCATTTATGGTTGAAATCTGAGGACGCGAACGAACCGTAACCAATCCCTGCTGGTCCAACGCATTAATCTTGAAAAAGAAATTACTGGGTAATCGTCCAAGGTTTTGGATTCCAAATAAACTCCCGCTTCCGGCAAAAGCGTTATTCAAATCGGTGCCACTTCCTTGTGCAGAGAAGCCACCCATTTGATCAGAACCTTGCCCGAACACTGCACTAAAGGGATTGAAATAGCTACTATCCGGAGCCGCACCTTGCGATAAAGAAACTCCCAATTGATATAAATCGGTGGTATTCACATCCACCACCAACGCCTCGATCATAATTTGCGGAGTGGGGAAATCAACCTGCCCAATAAAGCTTTCTAATTCAACAATAATATCATTGGTACCTATGACCATTAGGCCATTTTGTTCTTTGATGACCTGTACACTCGCGTTAGCCTTGATAGTCTCCGGGATCAGAGGTTCGATCACATCTGCACGAATATGCTTCAATCGAATCAGTTTATTAGAAGCTATCCCGGTTGTACTCTTGTCACCGAGCACGTACATATCCCCTTCTTTCCTATAGGTATATTCCGTTCCCCGAAATATATAGGTGAGCGCCTGATCGATCGTCAGATTACTGGCCTTGGCTGTAATGGTAGTAGTTGGAAGACCATAGGTTACCATGTTTACATCACTTTGATACCCGATTTCTCTCACTATATCGGTGATGGGAGCATTAACTACATCCAGATTTACCAAGCCATCTTCCATAGTTACCCAAAAGTTGGATGTGCCTCCCTCCTGCTCGCTGGAGAACCCAAACCGATCAATAATATATACCCCGTCTTTCTCACGAAGCGAAAATCCGTTATTAGAGAGTAACAGGTTTAACCCGTTTTCGAATTCAACCTGATTCAGGTAACCGGAAATTTCTCCGCGCACACCATTTCTTATAATGATATTCCTTCCGGTTGCTTCGGTAAGTTGACGGGTAAAAGTAGCCAGTTCAACATCTGCCAGGTCCAGGGTTAATAACTCATTTTCAAAAGCAATAATAGGTTCAACAGTAACTTCAACAGGTTCCGGAGCAGTGTATTCCCTGATCCGGAATAACTGTCCTGTTTGGCTGAGTGATAAGTCATATTCCTGACATATCACAACGAGCAATTCAAGCAGGGGAATATTGCTAAGACTTACAGTGATTTGCCGACTCAATCTATTATCAACAATGACGTTGAAGCCCTCATATTCTCGATTCAGACCTCTAAAGAAATTCCGGGCGTCTATCCCCCCAAGGTTTATAGACTCGACATTCTGAAAAACTACTTCCGGTAAATTTTGCAGATCTATCTGTACTCTATTGCTATCAATAATGCCGGAAAGATATTCCAGGTATTGGGTGCGCTCAGCTACCAGGGCTGAGTCTGTACGTTCGGGCCCTTCCTGACCAACAACTGCTAATGGCACTATACCCAGAAGTACAAATAAAACTGTACGAAGTATCACTCTCATATATAACTAAACAGGATAATTAATTAGGGACAGAATACTAAATTTTTGAAGTACTTACCTATATACCGGAAAGCTTTTTATTGTTCCCGGTTTTGTAGTAGGTAAACATTCGTTAATTCAATTCCCTTTCAATTTTTCAATTTCTTTTTGTTGAGCTTCATTTTCCTTTTTCAGCTCGATCACATGAAGAGTTAGTTCTTCAATCTTCTTAAGCAGAAGTTGTTGCATCTCTCCCAGATGCTGCCCTTCTTCTTCTACTTCTTTGGCTGAAGGAACTTCCGGTAAATGCCCTTTAGCTTTGATATGAGCTTCAATCTCTTCTAATGAACGCAACTCATACTCAGGATGAAATACGTAATCCGGCCAGCCCGTGGCTTCTACTCTCACTTCTTTAGATCGAATAGTGCCGTTTACTTCAAGTGCATTGGTAGGATCCGTGGTTCCAATTCCAATATAGCTTTGTACGTCCCCTGTCGACCCTTCAGTTTTAATGATAAATGCATCCTCTATATTAGTATTCGCTCTCCTGGGTACTATTCGAAATAAGTTATCTGATTGAGTACCTCCACCATTCCAATCCTGGTCAAAACCAATATATACTCCAATACTTCCATCATCTTGGAACATTTCAATACGGGTATTATCTCCTTCAAAGCTGTTATCGGTATCCGCTTCTAATCTTAAGACAGCATCTCCAGAGGTCCCTGAACTTACATGAAGTAATTCTTCAGGAGTGGATGCACCAATTCCTACATTTCCATCAAAAACAGCATTTGGAATTATATTAACCAGATTGCTTGCAATAGTAATTTTTTCCACCCCTCCGTGTTGGATACCAATCCTGTCACTACTTCCCCTGTATAAAATGCGCCCGGTAAGTGCTCCACTCGTGTTTGCAAAAGCATATCCTGCATCAGAAGTGTTGCCATGGTACAAAACCATACCTTGTGATGAACTCCCGTTACCCACAACCAGTTGGTCCAATGCTGTACCCGAAATATCTACTGCATCGTTTCCTATACCAACTCTTCCTGTATTGTTTATTCTTAACCTTTCTGTTCCATTTGTTTGCATTCCTATGTAGCCACTAACAGCTGATAATATTAACTCATTAGAAGCATATACTTGATTTGGATCGAGCCCTAACTGCCTGGTTCCATCAGCCAGGTATATATAGGCATTCGTAAAATTACCGTTGGCCCCAATAGTCCCGGTCTTTACCACACTGAAATGGCCTGTTGGAGAGGTACTGCCTATACCCACTTTACCATCGTTATAATAAATGGTTGTTCCGGTGGAATCCCATACACTTTGGGCGTTTACGGATTGAATGAGTAGTACACTCAAGCTAATAGCGAAGAATAACTGAATTGATTTCTTAAGCATGATTTTTTTTGATTTAAGATTATTCGTAAGACCAACTTCTCTCTGGTTTACTTGGTTGATTATTAACATGAAAGAACGAGACTCCGTATTTCGGAATCGTAGATTGAATTAATTGGACGGTAATTCTACCCGGTTATATTCTTGTATGGCTTTATCCACTAAATCTTCCTTAGCAAAATAAGGTAGCCAGATGCTGCCGGTAAAGACAACCCCTCCTATTACTAGACCGGTAAAATCCGGAGACTCTTTATCTATTTCTCCTGAGAAAGTAGCAGCAGCAATGGCAACACCTGCTATAGCTCCTAGTACCTGAACTGCAGTGAGCCCATCTCTTTTATTCAGATAACTCATACTGGTGGGATTATCGGCTAACGCTATTTTTAGATTTCTCGCACTGGCTTTTTGAAGACGACTACCATTCTTTGAAAAATATTGAACAGAGGAGATTCCAGCGCCTCCAGGCATATAGGTAGAGGTACCATTTGGCCCAGGCATCCAGGATCCCCCACTATAGGTCATCTGTTCCCTGATGTATAAATCAATATTCCCTTCTTCAATAAGTTTGGCAAAGCCATCTCCGTCGGCATAACTTATTCTTACAAAATATCCATCCTTAGACTGATACCGTTGAACACGCTCCAAAAGAATGACTGTAGTGTCATTCAGGATAATCCTGGATTTTTTTAAGAAGGGAGTCTCGACCTCTATTTTTCCTTCATATTTCACACCATTCCTCAATTCGACAAAAGTAGTGTCCTGGGCTTGTGTATGAATTGATAGATAGAAAATTATTAGAGTTAGAATTGAGGCTTTCATGAATAAAGATTTTCGCTTGACTATTAGCTATTAGACTTAATGCTTATAATATTTTTTGTTCTGCAACGTCAGTACCGCAGCAGAGCTGCGGTACTAGGTTATAATTATTGACCAATTTTTTATTCAAAACCAGATTTCTCCTAAAAGCACTCTATCTATATATTTTCTAAGAACATTGACATTATTCATTAAAGCATTTTTATAACCACTATTATCTGGTTGTAGGGTTTCGCAATCATATGTAGAATTATATTTTTTTGCTAGAGAGCAAAAAGATATAATATCATTACCATAAGCTGAGTCACTATATTTTGAGTTTTCTCCTTTATAAATATCAAATGAAAATGTATAGCTTTTGAATTCAAAGGCTAAATAAATCTTTAATCCATTACCTATGAATTCTAGATAAGAGCCATAATTCAAATTTTCCTCTCTCGAAATCTCGAAACCTAAATCTCCGAGAAAAGAAAAGCTTTGTTTCATAATCTGTGTATTTGCATATTTTGGATTCATTTCATCTTATTTCATTTATTGATCACCAAAAACCTCTCTTGCTTCCATACCATAAAATAATCCTTTTTTATTTGATTTAGGACCTGTACCTAAATCATATATGGTATAACCTTTTACTCGTTCCCAAGCTCCTGATTGGGAATACATACCTGAAGCTCCGGGTTCTTCAGCTCAGAATCATCATATACAGAAGCCAGAGCTTCTTGCATTGCATTCCGAAGGTTACCTTCGGAACGAGATTAAGCGGATGCTTGCGCATTCTATGACAAAATCAAGTAAAATATAGGACGGTATTAAGCGGCAAATTGATGGCTTACTACATATGGGCTTTGACGGTTTATCACGGCGAAAGCTCGTTGTACCAGTTTAAATTT